>NZ_ATYF01000012.1:0-426099 GCF_000427545.1 Rhodanobacter sp. OR92
ATGTGCCAGATCGGTTCGTTGCGAAACAGCGCTAAGCCGATGACCAGCCAGATCAATCGCTCGGCCGGCAGACGTCGACGGCGCAGTGACGTCGTGCCAGTCGCTTGCAATGCTTGCTCGATCCAGGCGGCCGGAATGAGCTGGCTGAAACGATCAAACGCGTCGGGAGACAGATCGCCTACCGCATCAAAGTTGGCTTGCAGGGCTGAGATCAAAGCAAGAGGCTCATGGAAAACCATGAGCCTCTTGGGTCGTTCCGGCTTCGTCAATACCTTAACTGACTGGCATTAGGCGATGAGCCGGCCTTTCGATGCAACCCGCTTGCCTGGTGCGATCAGGCTTTCTTCGGCGTATGCGACACGCACCAGCCCTTCGCATTCACCGACTTGCCCGGGAACAGCTGACACGGTCCACGACCGCTCGGGCCACCGCTGTAGAACTGGCAGTTGGTGCAATCGTCACCGGCCTTGTGCTTTGCATTGGCGGTCTTCGTGGCATCTTCCACGTAACCCAGCGCCTTCGCGGTCGGATCCGACTCGCTCACCGGCGGCAGATCCGCCGCCCGTGCAAAGCGCGGCAGGCTGCCGATGACCACAGCTGCCGCCGTGGTGCCGGCGGCCACTTTGAGGAACCGGCGACGCGATTCGAGATCTTGTTCTTTCGACATGGGCAAGCCTCCGTCGGAATCTGTCCGGCACACCCTGCACCGGATCCGCACCGATGTTACGCCCGCGATCCAAACTTTTCCTGACTAGCGAGAATGGCTCTCATTCCAGCATGGTCGCGGGCCGGCACATGGTATAGTCCATGCCCATTTGGACGTCCAAACCGCATGAGCCAGACCCTGCCAGCCGCGATCCTCGCCAGTGTGTTCGAACAGCGCGCTGACGCCATTGCCGAGGCCGCACGCGAGCTGTCGGCAATGGGCTGGACACCGGCGACCAGCAGCAACTTCTCGATGCGGGTCGACGCCAGTCACGCGGCGATCACCATCTCGGGCCGGCACAAGGGCAAGCTCGGGCGCGACGACATCATGTTGATCGACCTGGACGGCGAGCCGGTCGGCACCGACGCCCGGCCGAGTGCCGAAACGGCGCTGCACACCCAGGTCTACCGGCGCTGGCCGGAGATGAACGTGGTGCTGCACACCCACTCGCGCACGCAAAGCGTGGCGTCACGACTGTTCGCCGCCGACGGCATGGTTCGCCTGCAGGGCTGGGAACTGCAGAAGGCGATCAGCGGCTGCCACACCCATGAAAGCACGCTGGAAATCCCGGTGTTCCCGAACACCCAGCACATGCCCGAACTGGTGGCCCGGGTCGCTGCCTGGCTGGACGCGGGCAAGCCGCTGCACGCCTACCTGATCGACGGCCACGGCATCTACACCTGGGGCCGCGACATGGCCGAGACCCGGCGCCACCTGGAGGCGCTGGAGTTCCTGCTCGGCTGCGAACTTGACCTGAAAAAGCTGAGGGCATCATGAGCCGACTGCGCATCTTCGACGAAACCCGACCGCAATCGCCGCTGGCGGAGATCGACGAGCACGCCGCGATCGCCGCCGAGCTGGGCAAGGTCGGCGTGCGCTTTGAACAATGGCAGGCGAGCCAACCGATCGTGCCGGGCGCCAGGCAGGACGAAGTGATCGCCGCCTATCGCGGCGACATCGACCGACTGATGGGTGAGGAAGGCTACCAGGCCGTGGACGTGATCAGCCTCACGCCGGATCATCCCGACCGCGCCGCGCTGCGCCAGAAGTTCCTCAGCGAGCACACCCACAGCGAAGACGAGGTGCGCTTCTTCGTGGCCGGCGCCGGCCAATTCACCCTGCATCTCGGCGGCAGGGTCTACGACATCCTGTGCGAACAGGGCGACCTGATCGGCGTACCCGACGGCACCCGCCATTGGTTCGACATGAGCGAGGCGCCATACTTCGTGGCGATCCGGCTGTTCACCAACAAGGAAGGCTGGGTCGCCAACTTCACCGGCGACGACATCGCCTCGCGCTTCCCGCGCATGACTCCTGCCGCGTAGGCGCCCGTTCGCGGGCAACGTCTTTACTCGCCCACCGGATCCCGCATCCATGATCGAAATCCGCGCCATCGTCACCGACATCGAGGGCACCACCAGCTCGATCGATTTCGTCCGCGACGTGCTTTTCCCGTACGCGCGCAAGCGGCTGCCGGCGTTCGTCGCGACCCATGGCGACAAGCCCGAAGTCCAGCACTGGCTGCACGAGGCGGCCCGGGAAGCCGGCCTGGTGGAAGCCAGTCGCCAGGACATCATCGAACTGCTGCTCAAGTGGATCGACCAGGATCGCAAGTCCACCGCGCTGAAGGCGCTGCAGGGCATGATCTGGAAGGACGGCTACGAGGCCGGCGACTATCGCGCCCACGTCTACCCGGAAGTGGCCGCGCGGCTGCGCGACTGGCGCGCCGACGGGCTGCGGCTGTATGTCTACTCGTCCGGCTCGGTGTCGGCGCAGAAACTGTTCTTCCGGCACAGCGAGGCGGGCGACCTCAGCGCGCTGTTCGCCGGCTATTTCGACACCGAGACCGGGCCGAAGCGCGAAGCCGAATCCTACCGGCGCATCGCCGAGGCGATCGGCGAGCAGCCCCGCCACCTGCTGTTCCTCTCCGACATTGCCGAGGAACTCGACGCCGCGCAGGCCGCCGGCTTCCACACCGGCTGGCTGGTGCGCGCGGCGCAGGCGCTGCCCGATTCGCCACGCCATCCGGTCTATCGCGATTTCGAGGCGATCACGCCATGAACCCGCCGCGCGAGCCCGCCATGCGCAGCATCCTGACTATCCTGCTCGCGTTCGCTGCCGGGGTGCTGCTGGCGACCTGGTGGCCCGGCCGCCAGGAGGCGGCACCATCGCCCTCCACCGCCGTAGCCAACCGCATGGCCGCGGACCCCGCGCCGGATGGCGATGCCGCTGTCGACGCGTGGCCCGAGCAGGCTCCCACCCCGGAACAGGTGCTGTACGCGCAGCCGCGGATGATGCGCGAAGCGCTGTCCGAACTCGGCCCGCGCATACCCGGCAAGCCGAACCTGTACCTGCTGGCGTTCGCCGGCGACGGCAGCGAGGACGTGTTCCGCAACGAGGCCGAGTACGCCGCCCGTCTGTTCGCGCAACGCTTCGGCGCCAGCGCGCACAGCCTGGTGCTGGAAAACAACCCGGCCAGCCTGAGCACCCGACCACTGGCCAGCTGGAGCAACCTGGAAACCGCGCTCGACGGCCTGGGCAAGGTGATGCAGCCGGACCAGGACATCCTCCTGCTGTACCTCACCAGCCATGGCAGCGAAGACCACGACCTGCTGCTCGACATGGACCCGCTGCCGCTGGACCAGCTCGGCGCCAGCGACCTGGCCGGCATCCTGGCGATGCACCCGTTCAAGTGGAAGGTGGTGGTGATCAACGCCTGCTACTCCGGCGGCTTCGTGCCGCCGCTGCGCGGCCCCGGCACGCTGGTGCTCACCGCCGCCCGCGCCGACCGCAGCTCGTTCGGCTGCGGCAGCGACTCGGACATCACCTACTTCGGCAAGGCCTGGCTGGTCGACGCGCTGAACCGCACCGACAATTTCGCGGATGCGTTCAAGCGGGCCAGCGGCGAGATCAGCCGGTGGGAGCGGCAGGACAAACTCACGCCTTCCGAGCCGCAGATCGACATCGGCAGCGGCATCGCCGGGCAACTCGCCCTGTGGCGCAAGGGCGTCTCGCCCGGGCCGGCGCTCCCGTTCAGGCCGGCGGCGCCCGCACCGGCCGGCTCGGCATCGGCGCACTGACCCGGTCGATGCCGGGGACGCCAAGGCAAGACGGTCGCCGACAGGGGAAATGCCCTACGGGGCTGCGCCAGCGTGGCGTTCATGGCGCCAACGCCGGGACACCATGGGCGCTCACGGCGTCCATCACCCGGGCGGAATAGACCATGGCGGCACCCGCGTTGAGCACCACGGCCACATCCAGCGCTTCGGCGATTTCCTCGCGCCTCGCGCCGTGCTTCAGCGCCTCGCCCGTGTGCACGGTGATGCAACCATCGCAACGAATGCTCACCGCGACGGCCAGGGCAATCAGCTCGCGAGACCTGGCATCCAGATGCCCGGTCTTCTGGCCCGCCCGGGAAAGCGTCTGGTAACCGGCCAGCGTGTCGGGGCTCAGCCTGCCGAGCTCGCCGATGCGGCCCATCAGTTCCGTGCGGTATTCCAGCCAGTTCATCATGGTATTTCTCCTGCGCAAGTTCGAAACGGGATGGCCGATCGCATGAGTGCGCCGGCCATCGGGATGTGCAACTTGATGGCTTGGCCATCGGCGACCCGCAAGGGCTTCAGTTGCCGATGCTGATAACGACCTTGCCCTGCGCCTGCCGCTGCTCGATCAGTGCGTAGGCATCGTCGACCGCGCCCAGCGCGAACTGGCGCGCGTCCAGCAGCGGCTTGATCATCCCGGCTTCGGCCAGACGCGTGGCTTCGCGCAGGATCTCGCCGTGATGCGGCTTGCCTTCGCCGGTCAGCAACGGCAGCAAGGTGAACACGCCGGAATAGCTCGCGGCACGAAACGACAGCGGCGCCAGCGCGTGGCTGCCCCATCCCAGCGAGCTGACCACGTGGCCGAAGCGCGACACCGCCTTGAACGATGCATCCAGGCTCGCGCCGCCGGCGGTGTCGTACACCACGTCGAAACCGCGACCGGCGGTATGCGCGGCCACATAGTCCTCGACCGGCATCCGCTCATGGTCGATCGGCGTGGCGCCCAGTTGCCGGCTGATGGCGGCGCGCGCAGCGGCATCGGTCGCGAAAACCGTCGCGCCGCAAGCGCGCGCAATCTGGATCGCCATGCTGCCGACGCCGCCGGCACCGCCCTGCACCAGCACGGTCTGCCCCACGCCCACCCGGGCACGATCCACCAGCCCTTCCCACGCGGTGATGAAAACCAGCGGCAGCGAGGCGGCCTCGCGCATGCTGAAGTGCGCGGGCTTGCGCGCCAGCAGGCTGGCGTCCACCGCGGCATATTCGGCCAGCGAGCCTTGCACGCCACCGACACCGCCGGTCATGCCATAAACCTCGTCGCCCGGCCGGAACCCGGTAACGCCCGCACCCAACGCAGCGACCACCCCGGCCATGTCGATGCCGAGGATCGCCGGCAGCGGATGCCGGGCATGCTCGGCGGCGCCGCTGCGGATCTTCAGATCCAGCGGGTTGACGCCGCTGGCCAGGATCCGCACCAGCACCTGGCCCGCCTGCGGCACCGGCCGGGCAATCGAGGCCAGGCGAAACGGGGCACCGTGATTTTCAAGAACGGCGGCTTGCATGGAGGCAGCAGTAGTCATGTCGTACTCGGCGTCGGAGGAAGTGGTCGCCAAGCTACGCTCGTCAATTTCGTTTGAAAATCAAAATAAACGTACGAACTTCATGCATAATTGCATGGAGCCACGCCGGCGTTTCCATGCTGGCGGTTCGACCGGCGCAACGAGGTGTCGCGATGGAATGGAGCGATCTACGTGTCTTCCTCGCTGTCGCACGCGAAGGCACGCTCGGCGCCGCCGCGCGCAAGCTGGGGCAAACCCAGCCGACCATGGGGCGACGGCTGCAGGCACTGGAACATGCCGTGGGGCACAAGCTGTTCCAGCGCACCCCGGCAGGCTTCGTGCTCACCGACGAAGGTGCGGCGGTACTCAGTCACGCCGAGCGCATCGAGGACGAAGCGCTTGCGTTCCAGCGCCAGCTCGCCGGCCAGGAGCGGCACCTCGACGGCATGCTGCGGATCACCGCTTCCGACTGGTTCGCCGAACAGGTACTGGCGCCGGTCATCGCCGAATTCGCCAGGGCATATCCCCGCGTCACCATCGAGCTGCTGACCGACACGCGCTTCCTCAGCCTTTCGCGCCGCGAAGCCGACCTGGCATTCCGCATCAAGCCGTTCGACGAACCGGACATCGTCTCGCGCGAGCTGCTGCACATGCCCTACGGCGTCTATGCCGCCGCCGACTATCCGCCGCCGCGCGCGGGCGATGGCGAAGGCGCGGCGCTGATCACCATGGACAGCGCGTTCAGCGGCATGCCCGACGTCGCGTGGCTGCAACGCATGCTGCCGAACGCGCGTGTGGCCTTCCGCAGCAACGCGCGTGCGGTGCAGGCGCAGATGTGCGTCCAGGGTTCAGGTGTCGCGGTGTTGCCGCGCCCGCTGGGTGACGCGATGGCCGGCCTGCGACGCATCGAGCTGGGCGAACCGCCACCGCCGCGGGAAACGTGGCTCGGCTATCACCGCGACATGCGGCGGCTGGCACGCCTGCGGGCGCTGCTGGACCTGGTGGTTGCGCGGCTGGCGGATTGAACGCGGCGGGGGCGTTCGCCGGCGCTATCCAGCACGGTGCCGAGCGGCCAACACGCCCACCACGTCCGTCAGCGACAGACCACGCGCACGCAGCGCCACGGTGAGATGAAACAGCAGATCCGCCGCCTCGCCGAGCAATTCCTCGTCGCCCTGCGCAACCGCCGCCAGCGCCGTCTCGACGCCCTCCTCGCCCACTTTCTGCGCCATGCGGCGGATGCCGCCGTTGAACAGTTTCGTGGTGTAGCTGCCCTCCGGCCGCTCGGCATGACGCTGCGCGACCAGCGTGTCGAGTTCGGCAAGGAAGCCCAGCGGCGGACGCACCTCGGCGCTGTCGCCGAAGCAGCTGGAGGTGCCGGTGTGGCAGGTCGGTCCATGCGGCTCGGCCCGGACCAGCAAGGTGTCGGCATCGCAGTCGAGGCGGATCGACTTCAGCGCGAGCACGCGGCCGGAGCTTTCGCCTTTGGTCCACAGCCGCTGTTTGCTGCGGCTGTGGAACGTCACCTGCCCGCTGGCCTGCGTCCGTGCCAGCGCGTCGGCGTTCATGTAGCCGAGCATCAGCACTTCGCCGCTCAGCCAGTGCTGCACGATCGCCGGCAGCAGGCCGCCGCCCTTGGTCCAGTCGAGGCGAGAAAGATCAGTGTTGGCATCGCTCATCGATTACTCCGGGGAAATTGAGGAGTGAGGAGTGAAGAGAAAACATGCTGAGCGGTGTTGAAGTTCGATTCACCACGCCGTTCACCCTGAGCGCAGGCACGCGGCGCCGAAGTCGAAGGGCGCCGCCTGGATGCTTCGATTCCGCTTGCTGATGCAAGCCACGCTCGGCACGAACGGTCCCAGCAAACGCATCCTCTCACTCCTCACTCCTCTTCACTCGCTTCTCACCATCACGCCCTGCGCACGCAAGTAACGCTTGAGCTCGGGTATCGCGATCGCGCCGGAGTGGAACACGCTGGCCGCCAGCGCGCCGTCCACGTCGGCCTCGACGAAGGCATCGCGGAAATGCGGTGGTTCGCCGGCGCCGCCGGAGGCGACCAGCGGCACGTGGCAGATCGCGCGGGCGGCGGAGAGCTGCTCCAGATCGTAGCCGCGGCGCACGCCGTCGCTGTCCATGCAGTTGAGCACGATCTCGCCGGCGCCGCGTTGCTGCGCCTCGGTTATCCAGTCCAGCGTGCGGCGCGGCAATGCCCGCGTCTTCGCAGGATCGCCGCTGTACTGGCGCACGCGCCACTCGCCGTCGGCATCGCGCAGCGAGTCGATGCCGACCACCACGCACTGCACGCCGAACGCGGCGGCCAGTTCGTCGACCAGCGCGGGACGCGCCAGCGCCGGCGAGTTCACCGAGATCTTGTCGGCGCCCGCATGCAGCACCGCGCGCGCCTCGTCGACCGAGCGGATGCCGCCGGCCACGCAAAACGGGATGTCGATCACCCGCGCGACCTTCTCCACCCAGCCGCGATCCACGCTGCGCCCTTCCGGGCTGGCGGTGATGTCGTAGAACACCAGCTCGTCGGCGCCTTCGTCGCGGTAGCGCAGCGCGAGATCGACGATGCCACCCATCACCACGTGGTCGCGAAAGCGCACGCCCTTGACCACCTGGCCGTCGCGCACGTCGAGGCAGGGAATGATGCGGCGGCTCAGCATGCGAGGGCCTCCTCGACGGTGAAGCGCCCTTCCAGCAGCGCGCGGCCGAGGATCACGCCCCACGCGCCGGCTTCGCGCGCGGCGCGGATGTCGTCCAGCGAGCGCACGCCGCCGGAAGCCTGCACGGCCAGCGACGGCACCGTGGCGACGAGGTGGCGATAGAGATCGAGGTTGAAGCCGGCCAGCATGCCGTCGCGGTCGATGTCGGTGCACAGCAGGTGGCGCGCACCGCGCGCGGCGTACCACGGCGCCAATTCGTCCAGCGTGCGCGCCTCGATTTCGGTCCAGCCGGCGCTGGGCAGGCTCCAGCGGCCACCGAGGCGGCGCGTATCGAGCGCGAGGGTCAGCCGTTCGGCGCCGTACCTGCCCAGCCAGCCGGCCACGAGTTCGGGATCGCGGATCGCCACGCTGCCCAGCACCACGCGCTGCACGCCGGCGTCGAACAGCCGGCGCAGGTCGTCTTCGCCGCGTACGCCGCCGCCGGCCTGGATCTGCATGCCATCGGCCGTGATCGCCTGGATCACGGCGAGATTGGCGAGGCTGCCCGAGCGCGCGCCATCCAGGTCGACCATGTGCAGCCAGCGCGCACCTGCCTCGGCATAGCGCCGCGCCAGCGCACGCGGATCGGCGGCATAGGTGGTCTGCTGCGCGTAGTCGCCCTGCTTCAGGCGCACCACTTGGCCGCCACGCAGGTCGATCGCGGGAATCACGTCGAAGTTCATAGTTCGAGGAAGTTCTTCAGCAGCCTCGCGCCGACGGCGGCGGAGCGCTCGGGGTGGAATTGCATGCCATGGAAGTTGCCATGCGCGATCACCGCCGAGAACGCGCCGCCATAGTCGGCCGTGGCCAGGGTCCAGTCGCCGACCGGCGCCGCATAGCTGTGCACGAAGTAGGCCTGCTCGCCGTCGTCCAGGCCGGCCAGCAACGGATGTTCCCGCTGGACCGACAAGCCATTCCAGCCCATGTGCGGCACGCGCAGGCCCGGCGTTTCGACGAAGCGGCGTACCGGTGCGGGAATCAGCCCCAGGCACCCGGTATCGCCCTCTTCCGAATGCGCGCACAGCAATTGCATGCCCAGGCACACGCCGAGCACGGGCTGTTCCAGCGAACGCAGCACGTCGACCAGGCCCAGCTCGCGCAACCGCGCCATGCCGGGGCCGGCGGCGCCCACGCCGGGCAGGATCACCTTGTCGGCGGCGCGGATCGCCGCCGCGTCCGCAGTAAGCGCGGCATCCGCGCCGAGGCGCTGCAGCGCATAGCGTACCGAGCCGATATTGGTGCCGCCGGCGTCGACAAGGACCACCATCACACGTACCTCGCACGCAGGAGCGCACTCTGTGCGCGATGCTTTCCATCGCGTGGCGAAGAGCTATCGCGCACAGGGTGCGCTCCTGCGCCGATGTGCATTGATCGCCACATTACAAGCTTCCCTTGGTACTGGGCAGTTCGCTGCCGGAGCGGGCGATCGCCTGGCGCAGCGTGCGCGCCACCACCTTGAAGCAGGCCTCGACCATGTGGTGCGCGTTGTCGCCGCGCACGGCGAGGTGCAGGTTCGCGCCCAGCGTCTCGCACAGCGAGCGGAAGAAATGCGGCACCAGTTCGGTCGGCACCTCGCCCACCCGCTCGCGCGGGAAGCTGCCCTCGAACACGAAGTACGGCCGGCCGGACAGGTCCAGCGCGGCGCTGGCCTGCGCCTCGTCCATCGGCAGGGTGAAGCCGTAGCGGCCGATGCCGCGCTTGTCGCCCAGCGCCTGTTTCAACGCCTGGCCCAGCGCCAGCGCGCAGTCCTCGATGGTGTGGTGTTCATCGATGTGGGTGTCGCCGTCGCAGTCGAGCTGCAGCGCGAAGCCGCCGTGCTTGCCGATCTGCTCCAGCATGTGGTCGAAGAAGCCCAGTCCGGTATGCGCCTGCGGTTCGGCCACCTGGTCCAGGTCCACGCTGACCGTGATGCGGGTTTCCCGGGTGTTGCGCACCACCGTGGCGACGCGCGGCGCATCCAGCAACTGGTGCGCCAGTTCCTCCCAACCCACGCCCTGCGGGCCGACGCGGAGGCCGCGCACGCCCATGTTCGCGGCGAACTGCAGGTCGGTCTCGCGGTCGCCCACCATCGCCGACGCCACGCGGCTCCAACCGTCGTCGGCCAGGTAGTGGCGCAGCATGCCGACGCCGGGCTTGCGCGTGTCCAGGCCCTCGTGCGGGAGGCTGCGGTCGATCAGCACCTCGCGGAAGGCGATGCCCTGCGAGGCGAGGATGCGCAGCAGCAGTTCGTGCGGCCCGCTGAAATGCGGCTCCGGAAAACCGTCGGTACCCAGGCCGTCCTGGTTGCTCACCATCACCAGCTCGTAGCCGGCGGCGACGAAGCGTTGCAGCGCGGCGATCACGCCGGGCAGCAGGGCCAGCTTCTCATAGCTGTCGATCTGCTCGTCGGCCGGCTCCTCGATCAGGCAGCCGTCGCGATCGACAAAGAGGATCTTGCGGCTCACGGGCTGGTTTCCTGCAGGACGGCCAGCACCCGTTCGTTCTCCGCGGGCGTGCCGATGGTGATGCGCAGCGCGTCGCCGAGGTTCGGGTAGCGGCGCACGTCGCGCACCACGATGCCGGCGGCGAGCAGGCGCTGGTAGGCACCGGCGGCATCGTCGAAGCGCACGGCGAGGAAATTCGCCTGCGACGGCAACACCTCACGCACGTTGTGCAACCAGCGCAAGGCCTCGCACATGCGCGTGCGCTCCGCACGCACCACGGCGAGGTGTTCGCGCGCGTTCGCCTGCCCCCAGCCGGACAGCGCCAGCAGCGCCGCGTCCACGCTCGGCAGCGGCAGCGGGTACGGCGCCATGATCCGGCGCAGCAGGGCGATCACGTCGGCGCTCGCCAGCAGGCTGCCGATACGCACGCCGGCCAGCGCCCAGGCCTTGGACAGGGTGCGCAGCACGGCGAGGTTGTCGTAGCGGTCGATCAGGTCGGCCACGCTGCCTTCGTCGGCGAACTCCACATAGGCCTCATCCACCACCAGCAGCGCACGGCCGGCCAGCGCCTGCACCAGCCGCTCGAGCTCGGTGCGCGGCACCGGCTGGCCGGTGGGATTGTTCGGCGTGCAGACGAAGACCAGCTTCACCGCCGGGGTCAGCGCGGCCAGCACCGCGTCCACGTCCAGCGTGGCATCCGCCGCCAGCGGCACCTCGACGATGCCCGCGTCCTGCACCCGCGCGCATACCGCGTACATGCCGAAGGTCGGTGGCTGGATCAGGACCGCGTCGCGGCCGGCGCGGCAGAACGCGCGCACCAGCAGGTCGATCGCCTCGTCGCTGCCGCGGCCGACCAGCAACTGCTCGCGCCGCACGCCGTAGAGCGTGGCCAGCGCCTCGACCAGTGCTGCCGGCTGCGGCTCGGGGTAGCGGTTGCAGCCGAGGCCGTCGTCGCCGACCGGCGCCCACGCCGATTCGTTCGCGTTGAGCAGGACCTCGCCGCCGCTGGCCTCCATCCGCGCCGAGGAGTACGGCTGCATCGCGCGGATCTCCGGCCGTGCCAGATCGAGCACGCTCATGCCAGCGCCTCCAGGCGCAGGGTCACCGCGCGGCGATGGGCTTCCAGTTGCTCGGCCGCCGCCAGCGTGGCGGTGCACGGGCCGATATTGCGCAGGCCGTCGGCGCTGACTTCCTGCACGCTGATCTGCTTCTGGTAACTGGCCACCGACACGCCGCTGTAGCTGCGCGCGTAACCGTAGGTCGGCAGCACGTGGTTGCTGCCGCTGCAGTAGTCGCCCACCGATTCGGGCGCCCACTGGCCGAGGAAGACCGAGCCGGCGCTCTCGATGCCATCGAGCAGCGCGCGTGGCGCGGCCACCTGCAGGATCAGGTGTTCGGGCGCGTAGCGATTGCTCACTTCCACCGCCTGCGCCAGCGAATCGACCGCGATCAGCCGGCTCTGCGCCAGCGCCTGGCGGACGATCGCACCACGCGGCAATTCGGCGCACTGGCGTTCGACCTCGGCGGCTGCCTGGTCCAGCAGGTCGGCGGACGGGCTCAGCAGGATCACCTGCGAATCCGGCCCGTGCTCAGCCTGCGACAGCAGGTCGGCGGCGACGAACACCGGATTCGCCCCGGCATCGGCGATCACCAGCACTTCGGACGGGCCGGCCGGCATGTCGATCGCGGCGCCATCCGGATCGGACGACACCTGCAGCTTCGCCTCGGTCACCCAGACATTGCCGGGGCCGAACAGCTTGTCGCACTTCGGCACGCTGGCGGTACCGTAGGCCATCGCCGCGATCGCCTGCGCGCCGCCCAGCTTGAACACCCGGTGCACGCCGGTGAGGCGTGCGGCATACAGCACCGCCTCGTCGCAACGGCCGTCGGCGCGCGCCGGCGAACACAGCACCACCTCGCGGCAACCGGCGATATGCGCCGGCACGCCCAGCATCAGGGCGGTGGACGGCAACGGCGCGCTGCCGGCAGGCACGTACAGGCCGACCCGGCCGATCGGCCGCAGCATGCGTTCCACCCGCACGCCGGGTGCGGTATCCACCGCCACCGGCTGCAGCGCCGCCGCGCGATGGAACGCCTCGATGCGCGCCGCCGCTTCGCGGATCGCCGCCTTCAGGGCCGGATCGAGGGAAGCCTCGGCCGCAGCGAATTCGGCCTCGACCACCGCGATCGCCTCCAGCGCGCAGTGGTCGTATTTCGCGCTGAGTTCGCGCAGCGCCGCGTCGCCGCGTTCGCGCACGACGGCGACGATCCGCTCGACGCCGCGGCGCAGTTCATCGGCACGCGACTGCGCGGGGCGCGCCAGCGCCTCGCGGCGCGCCGCTTCATCCAGGGCGTTCCAGTCCAGACGTTTCATGCGAACCTGCCCTTCTTGCCAACCTGATTCATGCCAGCATCTTCTCCACCGGCAGCACGAACATCTCGCGCGCCCCGGCCTTCTTGATCTCTTCCAGCTGCCGCCAGCTCACCTCGCCGGCACACAGCGCCTGCAACATCAATTGATCCGGCTGGCCGGCCACCGGCAGCAGGGTCGGCTGCGGGCCGCCCGGCAGCAGCCGGGTCACCGCCTCCAGCGTGTGGCGCGAGGTCTGCAGCAGCAGCAGGCGCGACTCGCGCACCTGGATCACCCCGTCCAGCCGCTTCAGCAGCAGCTCCAGCAGGTCGCCGCGTTCGTCCGCCGGCAGCGCCAGCGGGCCGGCCAGCACCGCCTCGCTGTGCAACAGCACGTCGGCTTCGCGCAACTGGTTCGCCACCAGCGTGCCGCCGCTCTGCACCAGGTCGCAGATCGCATCGGCGGTGCCCAGCTTCGGCGCGATCTCGACCGAACCGGCGAGGGTCACCACGCCGGCATCGACGCCCTGCGCGCGCAGCCACTCGCCGAGCAGGCCGGGATACGAGGTGGCGATGCGCCGCCCGTGCAACTGCCGCGGCTCGCGGTAATCCAGCTCCTGCGGCACCGCGATCGACAGCCGGCAACGGCCGAAGCCGAGCGGGCGCAGCTCGGCCAGCGGCTCGGCCTCGCGTCCGCCGGTCAGCTGGAATTCGCTGAGCACGTTGCGCCCGACGATGCCGAGATCGCACACGCCCTGCGCGATCAGGCCGGGGATGTCGTCGTCGCGCACCAGCAGCAGGTCCACCGGCTCGCCCTCGCCGAAGCAGAACAGCTTGTCGCGGCTCTGCCGGAAGGTAAGCCCGCAGCGGGCCAGCAGATCCAGCGCCGGCTCGGTGAGCCGTCCGGATTTCTGCATCGCGATGCGCAAACGGTCGCGCGGCTTCATGCCTTCTTCCTCGTGGTCTGTGCCTGCCGCCGCGCCGCGCGGGCGGCGGCCGCCAGGTAGCCGCCGTTGCCCTGGTTGAGATAGCGCGCCACCCGCCCGATCGTGGTAATGCTGACCGCGGTGCGCTCGTGAATCTCGCGGTACGGCACGCCATCGAGCAGGAACGGCACCACCCGCCAGCGGTCCACCAGCACCTCCAGTTCCGCCGGGGTGCACAGGTCGCCCAGAAAGGCCGCCATCTCCTCGACGTTCTTCAGCGACAGCAGCGCCTCGTACAGGCTCTGCTCGGCCGACTCGACGGGGGTTTCGGGATCGCGTGATCGACGCTTCATAATGTACTAACGCATTAACACAATGGTGCGCATCATACATGGCATGTGGCGCTGCGGCAAACCGGGCGATCAGTGCATGCCGGGCCACCATTCAGGTTGGTCCGCACGCACGCCGCCACCGCCGCATGTGACGGCCCAGGCCCACTGGAGGGCGAGCCATCCTGCGCGGTGCGGCCTCGTGGGAACCTGTCCGCACGACGCCTCATCCAACCCGCGTCCGACCGCGAATCGGCTGGTTGTGACGTCACGCCGCAACCGGCAGCGTCATCGCGGTGGGACAATGGCGAAGTCGAAGCAAACCCATCGGGAGTATGCGTGAAACATCCGAACCAGCACCTGCCGCATGGCGGCTCCCGGTCGTCGTACCCGCGCACACGTCACCGGCGCCTCGCCGCCACGGTGCTGCTCGCAGGCACGCTGGCCCCGGCCTTGGCCGGTGCCTGCTCCACCTGCGGCTGCTCGCTCAATTCGGACTGGTCAAGCCAGGACTATGCCACCAGCCGCGGCCTGCACCTCAGCGTACGCGAGGATTATTTCGACCAGTCGCGACTGATGCACGGCACCGACACCGTCAGCCGCAGTGCGTTCCAGTACCCCGCTGACGAAGAGGTTCAGCGCAAGACCATCAACCGCACCACCCTGCTCGGCGCGAGCTACAACTTCTCGCGCTACTGGGGTATCTCGGCACAGTTGCCGTATACCGACCGTCACCACCAGACCATTGCCGGCGGCGACACCGACATTTCCACCTCCGACACGCGCGGCATTGGCGACCTGCGCCTGCTCGTGCGCTACCAGGGGTTCAGCGACGACGCCGGCCTCGGTATGCAATTCGGCGTGAAGCTGCCCACCGGCCGCTTCACCCAGCGCTTCGCAGCCGGGCCGCAGGCCGGCCAGCCGCTCGACCGCGGCCTGCAACTGGGCACCGGCACCACCGACGCGTTGTTCGGCGTCTACAAGTTCGGCCTGCTCACTGACTCGCTGGCCTACTTCGGCCAAGCCATGGCGCAGGTTCCGCTGGACGCGCGGGACGGCTTCCGCCCCGGCAATTCGCTCAACATCGATTTCGGCGTGCGCTATCTCGACGCCGGACGCATCACGCCGCAGCTGCAGCTGAACATCCACGGCGAGCGGCGCGAAAACGGCCGGCAATCCGACCGCCCCAACAGCGGCGCCACCTTTGCCTATCTCAGCCCGGGCATCAGCGTGAAGCTCAGTCCGCGGCTGGATGCATTCGCGTTCGTCCAGTTGCCGGTGTGGCAACGCGTCAACGGCCTGCAGCTGGAGCCGCGCCGACTCTGGTCGCTGGGCGTGCAGTATCGCTTCTGACCCGCAGCCGCCCGCGGCGCAGCGATCCACGCACAAAAAAACCCGCCGCAGCGGGTTTTTTTGTGCGTGGCGAAGCGGCTCAGGCCGACTTCTTCTTCGGCGCGGCCTTCTTGGCGGCAGCCGGCTTGGTCACGGTCGGCTTGGCGCCCACCACGGCCGGCAGCACGCCGTGCGCCCGGGTATTGCCGTAGCTGCCGCGATAGGTCTTGCCGCGACGAGTCTTGCGATCGCCCTTGCCCATGGGGAACTCCTTGATTTATTGGATGAACGGCCTGCCATCATAGCAGTGTTCGGAGCCGCACGGGATAGTCAGCGATGACCGTGTCCGGCGCAGTCTTCGCTCGCGTCCAGACAACTGCCGGGGTCGATCTGCACGGTCACGTGCTGGATGCCGAAACGCTCCAGCAGCATCCGCTTGATCGCCTGCAAAGCCTGCGCTCCATCGGCACACTCGGCCAACTCGGCATGCACGGTGGCCATGCGCGAGCCCGAGGCCAGCTGCCACACGTGCAGGTGGTGGATGTCGCGGATACCGGGATCGGCGGTGCGCAGCGACGCCTCCACCAGCGCGCTGTCCATGCCGTCGGGCACGCCCTCCAGCAGGATGTGCGCCGACACCCGCAGCAGCCGCCACGCGCTGCCCAGGATCAGCAGCGAGATCAGCAGCGACAGCACCGGGTCGGCCCACAGCCAGCCGAACCAGCGGATCGCCAGCGCCGCCAGCACCGCCGCCAGCGAACCGAGCAGGTCGCCCAGCACGTGCAGGCTGGCGCCGGCCAGGTTGACGTCGTCATGCGCATGCCCGTGCAGGGTACGCAGCACCAGCGCATTCACCAGCAGGCCCGCAATCGCCACCACCAACATGATTCCCGAGAGGATCTCGCCGGGATGCAGCAGCCGTACGCCGGCCTCGTAGACGATCCAGCCGACCAGCACGAACTGGCCCAGCGCATTGACGAATCCCGCCAGCACCTCCATCCGGCCATAGCCGTAACTGCGCCGCGCATCGGCCGGCCGGATGGCCACCCGCGCACCGACGATCGCCAGCAGCAGGGCCAACGCGTCGACCACCATGTGTCCGGCATCGGCCAGCAAGGCCAGCGAACCGGACCACGCGCCGCCGGCCACCTCGACCGCCATCATCGCGGCGGTCAGGCCGAACGCCAACAGCAGCTTGCGACCGCGGCTGCCGGATACGGCGGTCGGGTCGTGCGCGTGGCCGTGGTCACCGTCGTGAGCGTGCGCGTGCCGATCGGCGTGGGCGGTATTCATGCGTGCATGCTAGGAACGGCTGGCGCCGTTACACAATCACTGCGTTCAGTGCGCGCACTGCGGGCCGTGCACATGGAGAGCATGGTTGCGGCTGTCCAGCCGCAGGTTGGCGAAATGCGCGCCGGCCAGCAGCAGACCGCCGCAGGTCACCAGCACGCTGTGCAGAATCGGCGCAGGACCGTCGATGTAGGTGACGCCGAGCAGCAGCAGGGCCAGACCCGGCACGGCCAGCCGCAACGGCAGCGAGCGCTGGTGCCGGCGATACCCCCGAATCAGTACAAGCGAGGCCAGCACGCAGGCACCCAGCACGAAAGCCCGCTCGAAGCGATGATCGGCCAGGAATTCCAGCCCTACCAGCGGCAGCAGCGCAAGCACGAAGGGCAGCAGCGCGCAATGGATCGCGCACAGGAAGGAAGCCATCGCGCCGACGCGATCGGCAGCGTGCCACCAGCGGGTTTTGTTCGCCTGCTCGGAATCCATCGTCGTGCCCGGCGCCGCCAGACGTGGCGGCTCAGTATCCAGTCGGGCTGTATGTTACATTATAACACTGCCGAACGCCATACCCGGCAACGCGGGTCAGCTCTTGCGGCAATGCCGGCAGGTGCCATGGACTTCCAGCGTCTGCGCCTGCGGGCGGAAGCCGAACGCCTTCGCCTGCGCCTCGATCAGCTCGGCAACCCGCTCGTCGCAGACCTCCTGCGCATTGGAGCAGGTATCGCAGATCAGGAACGGCACCTGGTGCGCCTCGGCCGGGTGGTGGCAGGAGACGAACGCGTTGATCGATTCCAGCTTGTGGATGAAACCGTTCTCGAGCAGAAAGTCGAGTGCGCGATAGACGGTCGGCGGCGCCGCGTTGCCGTGCTTCTCGCGCAACTGGTCGAGCAGGTCGTAGGCCTTGACCGGCTTGTGCGCGGCCGCGATCAGCTCCAGCACTTCCTTGCGCAGCGGAGTCAGGCGCAAGCCGCGCTCCTCGCTGGCATGTTCCACGGCGCGCACGAAACCTTTCGCGTCGTGATGGTGCGGGTGGCTCGGGTGCGGGTTGCGGGCGGCGTCGTGGCTCAAGCGTTTCACCTCGTGCTGGATCATACACTGCGCCCGTCGCAGCGGCAGCAAGGCTTCAGCGCGGCAACGGCGGCGGCCGACGCGGCGGTTTGCGGCGGGTTCGCAGCAGCAGCACGATCCAGCCGATCGGCCCCAGCAGCCATGCCCACACGATCCCTTCGAACAGGCGGCCGCGCCACCAGCCGAGCAGCGCGCCCACCGCGACGAACAGCAGGCTCCACCAGAACATGGCTGCCCACGGCAGCATGTTCAACAGGTTGAAGAAGACCTGCCAGAACGCACCCGGCGCGTCGGGATCGACACCATGGGTGGCCTTGGCCAGCAGCTCGTCCATGCCGGGTCAGTGCGTCATCGGCATGGCGGGAAGCTCATTCCCGCGCCATGGCGATCGCAGCGTCGATGCGCGTGAGCGCCTCGTCGCGGCCGGCCAGGTAGATAGTGTGCTCGATCGAGGGCGAGACCTGGGTGCCGGTCATCGCCACGCGCAGCGGCTGGGCGACCTTGCCCATACCGAGTGCCAGCTGCGCGGCGACCTGTTCGATCACCTGGTGGATCGGAGCGGGTTGCCACTCGACCTCGGCGAGCAGCGCCTTCGCCACCTCCAGCACGGCGACCGCACTGTCGTTCTTCAGGTGCTTGGCGACCGCCTTGTCGTCCCATTCGACGATCGGGCCGTACCAGATCTTCGCGCGCTCGGCCATTTCCTTCAGCGTGTGCACGCGGTCGCGTAGCGCCACGACCACGTCGACCGGCGCCGGGCCGCGCGACGCGTCGATCCCGGCGCGCTGCAGGTGCCACGCGAACTCGGCGGCCAGCGACTGCGGTTCGTCGGTTTTCAGGTAGTGCTGGTTGAGCCAGGCCAGCTTCTCGGTGTCGAAGCGCGAAGCGGCCTTGTTGACGTCGGCGATGTCGAACAGCGCGATCATTTCCCCGCGCGAGAAGATCTCCTGGTCGCCGTGCGACCAGCCCAGGCGCACCAGGTAGTTCAGGATCGCGTGCGGCAGGAAGCCCGCGGCGCGGTACTCCATCACGCTGACCGAGTTGGTGCGCTTGGACAGCTTCTTGCCTTCCTTGTCCAGGATCATCGGCAGGTGCGCGAACTCCGGCACCGCGGCACCCAGCGCCTGGTAGATGTTGATCTGGCGCGGCGTGTTGTTGACGTGGTCGTCGCCGCGGATCACCTCGGTGATGCCCATGTCGATATCGTCGACCACCACCGCGAAGTTGTAGGTGGGCCAGCCGTCGGAGCGGAAGATCACCAGGTCGTCCAACTCGCTGTTGGCGATCTCGATGCGACCCTTCACCTTGTCCTCGAACACTACCGAGCCCTCGGTGGGGTTGCGGAAGCGGATCACCCGATTCGGGTCGTCGCGGAAAGGTTCGTTGCGGTCGCGGTAGTAGCCGTTGTAGCGCGGTTTTTCGCCCACCTTCATCGCCGCCTCGCGCATCGCCTCGATCTCTTCCTTGCTCTCGTAGGCGTAGTACGCCTTGCCGGCGGCGACCAGTTCGTCGGCGACCTGCCTGTACCGCGCCAGCCGCTGGGTCTGGTAAAACGGGCCTTCGTCGGCGTCGAGGTCGAGCCAGTGCATCGCGTCGAGGATCGCCTGCACGGCTTCCTCGGTGGAACGCTCGCGGTCGGTGTCCTCGATGCGCAGGATGAACTCGCCGCCGCGGCGACGCGCCTCCAGCCAGCAATACAGCGCGGTGCGCGCCCCGCCGATGTGCAGGAAACCGGTGGGGCTGGGGGCGAAGCGGGTGCGGACGGTCATGGGAACTCAACGGATGCGGAGCGAAGTGATGGATTTTAGCCGATACCGGGATACTCGCCGCTGCCGCAGCCCACAGCGACGTCGGCGCATTGCCCCGACCATACTCGCCACGCTCATGTCGGGCCTCGCCCTGTCCGCCATGGCCGGCAATCCGGGCTACGACCGCCCTGGCTACGGCTTCACGCCCGTCGCGCTCGGCATGGGCGACATCACCATCGAACAGGGATTGCCGGACTGGAGCCGTGATCGACAGGACGGCATCTCCATCTCGCAGTACAGCGCCGACAGCCTGCTGCGCATCGGCATCGGCGGCCCGCTGGAACTGCAACTGGGCAGCTCGCCATGGAACTCGTTGCGGCAGGACGGTGCCGGCAGCGGTGATCGCAGTCATGGACATGGCGACACGACACTCGGGCTGAAACTGGCACTGCCGTCCTCGAACCCGGCCTTCGGCTGGGGCCTGCTGGGCAACGTGGAATTCACCGATGGCGCGAAGGCATTCCGCAGCGACCGGCGCCAATACCTGCTCGGCGCACAGTTCAACCTGCAGGCAAGCGGGAGCAACTCGCTGGGTCTGTATCTGCAGGATGTGCGCAGTGGCGGCGCTGACAGCACCACCGTGGCAGCCAGCGACAACTACACGCTGGACAGCACGCTGATGCTGTATATCGAAGCCGCGCGGCTGTACACGCCGGATCAGGGCAGCGGCACGGTTGCCGGTGCCGGACTGGCATGGATGATCACCCCACGCGTGCAGCTCGACGCCGGCTTCGACCATCGGCTGGACGGTGCGGCGCCCGACTGGCAGACCAATCTAGGCGTCGCGGTCTACTTCGGACACTGAGCGCGGGAAGCAAGCCGGCGCCGCCCGAAACTCACTTGACGTGGATGGTGATCTTCCTCGACACCACGGCCGGCTCGAACGGCACATGGTTCTGGTCGCCCAGTTCCAGCTGCAGGGTGTGGGTACCGGGCTTCAGCTTCAACGTGGTCTCGGTCTGGCCGCCGCCGAAATGGATGTGCTGCTCGTCCTTCGGAATCGGCTGGCCGGCGGCGGGCAGCTCCTTCACGTCGACCAGCAGGTGATGGTGGCCGGTGTGCTCCTTGGCCACGCCGGCCGGCGCCACGCCCATGCCCTTGAGGCCGAAGCGCACGGTGACGTCCTGGCCCACGGTGGCGCCGTCCTTCGGCGAGATGAGGTAGACCTCGGCGCCGGCGGGAGCCGGTGTGACCGGCAGGCCGGCGGGGGCATCGGCGGCCAGCGCGGCGCCGGTCAGTCCGGCCAGGGCCAGGGCGAGCAGGATGCGTTTCATCGTCGGTCTCCAGCGGTGAAGGATGCCCCCCAGTGTAAGCGCTGCGGCGCCCGCAAGGCACCGATGCGTCACTGCCACGTCATGCGCCCGCCACGCCGCCGCAACGCGAACCGGTGAAGCTGCGTCCAGCCAGCACGGACATCGTCATGCGCATCGGCATCGTCAGCGAAACCTATCCACCGGAAATCAACGGCGTCGCGCTGACCGTGCACAGTCTCGCCGCCGGGCTCGCCGCCCGTGGCCACAGCATCGACCTGATCCGTCCGCGCCAGCCGCAGCCGCACGGCGACGAAGTCGGCATCGACGTGCTCGAATTGCGCGGCGGCGCGCTGCCGCGTTACCCCGGCCTGCGCTTCGGTCTGCCCGCCGGCCACACCCTGCGCCGGCACTGGTCGCGACAGCGCCCCGATGCGGTGTACGTGGCCACCGAAGGGCCGCTCGGCTGGTCGGCCATGCGTGCCGCCAGGCAGTTGGGCATTCCGCTCAGCAGCGGTTTCCACACCCGCTTCGACAGCTACGCCAGCCATTACGGCGTGGGCCTGCTCACGCCGCTGGTACGCGGCTACCTGCGTCGTTTCCACCAGCGCGCCATCGCCACGCTGGTGCCGACCGATGCGCTCGCACAGGAATTGCACGCCATGGGCATCACCAACGCACGCTTGCTGCGCCGCGCCGTGGATACGCAGCTGTTCCACCCGAACCGGCGCGACATGGCTTTGCGCGCCGACTGGGGCGTGGACGCCGCCACGCCGGTGGTGCTGTACGTCGGGCGCATCGCGCCGGAAAAGAATCTCGAGCTGGCGGTGCGGGCTTTTCGCGCGATCCAGCGGCAGGTGCCGCAGGCGCGCTACGTGTGGGTCGGCGACGGTCCGGCCCGCGGCGCACTGCAGGCCGCCCATCCGGACTTCATCTTCGCCGGCGTGCAAGGCGGCGAAGCGCTGGCGCGGCACTATGCCAGCGCGGACCTGTTCCCGTTCCCCAGCCTCAGCGAGACCTTCGGCAACGTGATCATCGAGGCCCTGGCCGCCGGCCTGCCGGTGGTGGCGTATGCCGAGGGTGCCGCGCGCGAGCACCTCGTCGACGGCGTCAACGGCTGCCGCATCGCCTCGGGCGACGAGGCGGCCTTCATCGATGCCTCGGTGAGACTGGCGAGCAACCCTGCACTGATCCGGCACATGGGGCGCGCGGCGCACGCCGGCGTGGCGGGACTCTCGCCGGAAGCGGTGATCCGCGATTTCGAATCCCTGCTGCGCGACATGGCCGAGGAGAACCTGCATGAACACGCCTCCATCGCTGCCCGCCTCTGAGCTTCTACCCGGACCGCGTTTCGCGCTGGACCGCCGCGTCTGCGTGATCGCCAACCACTGGGGCGCCCGCCGCGTGGTGGGAGCCTTCTTCGGCGCGGTCAGCCGGCTCGGTGACGGCGTGTTCTGGTACGCACTGATGGCCGCGCTGGCCATGCTCGGCGGCCCGCGCGGCATCGCCGCAGCAACGCACATGGCAGCCACCGGGCTCGCCGCGCTGCTGCTGTATCGCCTGCTCAAGCGCTGGACGCGCCGCCCGCGCCCGTATCGCGCCTGCCCCGGCGTGATCGCACACGTGCCGCCGCTGGACGAGTTCAGTTTTCCGTCCGGGCATACCTTGCAGGCGGTGGGTTTCAGCACCGTGGCGCTGGCCTGGTATCCGCCGCTGGCACCGCTGCTGCTGGGCTTCACCGCACTGGTCGCCGTCTCGCGGGTGATCCTCGGCTTGCACTACCCCAGCGACGTGCTGGCCGCCATCGTCATCGGCGGTGGCCTCGGCAGCGCGTCGCTATGGCTGGCATCGTTGCTCGGCTGAGTACGGCACTGCGCAGAACCTGCGCACGCCGTCGGCCCCGCCTTTGCGCTCAAGCAGATAGCACACTTGTCCACAGGCTTTGCCGCCCGCGCTCCACAATCGCTGTGGAAAACCGGTGCCACACGCGGCGCCGTCATGCGCAACTCGTGACCAGCGCGTAGCAAGTGCTTGATGGATCAACGGCGAAAGCGGCTTGTCCACAGGCTTTGCCCGAACGCTTCCACAGCCGCTGTGGAAAACCCGCCAGCGCTAACGACGATGCCGCCCGCAGGCGGCATCGCATCATCGCCGGCAGAGCACCCGCTCAGGCCGCGCGCGGCGCCTTCATCAGGATGCCGAGCAGGTCGGCCAGCTTGTCGCGCATCTCGCGGCGGTCGACGATCAGGTCGATGGCGCCGTGTTCGAGCAGGAACTCCGAACGCTGGAAACCCTCCGGCAAAGTCTCGCGCACAGTCTGCTCGATCACGCGCGGGCCGGCGAAGCCGATCAGCGCCTTCGGCTCGCCGATGTTGATGTCGCCCAGCATCGCCAGGCTGGCGGAGACGCCGCCGGTGGTCGGGTTGGTCAGCACGCTGATGTACGGCACGCCGGCGTCGCGCAGGCGCGCCAGCGTGGCCGAGGTCTTGGCCATCTGCATCAGCGAGAACAGCGCCTCCTGCATGCGCGCGCCGCCGGTGGCGGAGAAGCACACCAGCGCGCTGCGGTCGGCCAGCGCGCGCTCGGCGGCGCGAGCGAACTTCTCGCCGACCACCGAACCCATCGAGCCGCCCATGTAGGCGAACTCGAACGCCGCCGCCACCAGCGGGCGGCCCTTGAGCCGGCCGCTCATCACGACCATCGCATCCTTCTCGCCGATCTTCTTCTGGGTGGCGACGATGCGGTCGCGGTACTTCTTCGAGTCGCGGAACTTCAGCGGGTCGGTCGGCTCCAGGCCGGCCCACAGTTCCTGCGCCGAACTTTCGTCGAGCAGCGCATCGAGCCGCGCGCGCGCACTGATGTAATGGTGATGGCCGCACTTGGGGCAGACCATCAGGTTGCGCTCCAGCTCCGGCTTGTACAGCACCGTGCCGCAGCCGCCGCACTTCTCCCACACGCCCTCGGGCACCGAGCCCTTGCCGCCGTTGGTGGCGTGCGGGCGGGTGCGCGGGTTCATGATTTTCTGCAGCCAATTCATTGCATCACCCTGACTATTCGTGAGTGCGCCACCATCCGGCGGTGCGTGCCCTCAATGGGCATCCAGCGCGGCGCGGATCGGTGCCAGGAACGCCTGCGTGCGCCGGGTGATTTCCCCGGCGTCCGTCGCCCCGGCCAGCCGATCCACCAGTGCGCTGCCGATCACCACCGCATCGGCAAAACCGGCGATCGCCTTCGCGCTCGCCGCATCGCGGATGCCGAAACCGACCGCCACCGGCGCCTTCGCCCGGGCACGGACATCGGCCACGCGGGCGGCGATGTCACCGGTGCTCAAGTGTGCCGCACCGGTGATGCCGGCGAACGAGACATAGTACAGGAAACCCTCGGCCGAACCGCACAGCTGCGCCATACGCGAGGGTTCGGTGGTCGGTGCGGCAAGCAGGATCCGTTGCAGCCCAGCGTCGCGCAGCGGCTGCAGCACGGCGGACTCCTCCAGCGGGCAATCGACCAGCAGCACGCCGTCGACGCCGGCCTGCACGGCCTCTCCGGCGAAGCGCGCGTAGCCGTGCGTCTCGATGGGATTGAGGTAACCCATCAACACGATCGGCGTGTCCGCATCGTGCTGGCGGAATGCGGCGACCCAGCCCAGCACGTCGGCCAGGCCCACGCCTTTCGCGATCGCCCGCTCGCTCGCGTGCTGGATCACCGGGCCGTCGGCCATCGGGTCGGAGAACGGCACGCCCAGCTCGATCAGGTCGGCGCCAGCGTCGACCAGCGCATGCATTAGCGCCACCATGTGCTGCGGGGAGGGATCGCCGGCGGTGACGAACGGAATCAGGCCGGTGCGGTTGGCGGCTTTCAGTGCGGCGAAGCGGCGGTCGATGCGGCTCATACCTCGACTCCTTCGCGCGCCGCGATGGTGTGCACGTCTTTGTCGCCGCGGCCGGACAGGTTGCACAGCACGATGCCGTCCTTCGGCAACTCGCGCGCCAGCTTGATCGCCTGCGCCACCGCGTGGCTGGATTCCAGCGCGGCCAGGATGCCTTCGGTGCGCGCCAGCAGGTGGAACGCGGCCAGCGCCTCGTCGTCGGTGATGCCGACGTACTCGGCGCGACCGGTATCCTTCAGGAACGCGTGCTCGGGGCCGACGCCGGGATAATCCAGGCCGGCCGAGATCGAGTGCGTCTCGGTGATCTGGCCGTTGTCGTCGCACAGCACATAGGTGCGGTTGCCGTGCAGCACGCCGGGCCGGCCGGCCGCCAGCGACGCGGCGTGATGGCCGGTGGCGATGCCCTCGCCCGCCGCCTCGGCGCCGACGATGCGCACGCCGGCGTCGTTGAGGAAGGCATGGAACAGGCCGATCGCGTTCGAGCCGCCGCCGACGCAGGCGGTCAGCACGTCGGGCAGGCGACCGTATTCTTCGAGCATCTGCGCGCGCGCCTCGCGCCCGACGATCGCGTTGAAGTCGCGCACCATCAGCGGATACGGGTGCGGGCCGGCCACGGTGCCGATGATGTAGAAGGTGTCGGCGACGTTGGTGACCCAGTCGCGCATCGCCTCGTTCAGCGCGTCCTTCAGCGTCTTCGAGCCGGAGGTCACCGGCACCACCTCGGCACCGAGCAGCTTCATCCGATAGACGTTGATCTTCTGCCGCTCGATATCCACCGCGCCCATGTAGACCACGCACTTCAGGCCCAGCCGCGCCGCCACCGTGGCACTGGCCACGCCGTGCTGGCCGGCGCCGGTCTCGGCGATGATGCGGGTCTTGCCCATGTTGCGCGCGACCAGCGCCTGGCCGACCGTGTTGTTGATCTTGTGTGCGCCGGTATGGTTGAGGTCCTCGCGCTTGAACAGGATGCGCGCGCCGCCGACGTGCTGCGACAGCCGCTCGGCGTGGTAGATCGGACTGGGCCGGCCGACGTAGTGCTTGAGGTCGCGGTCGAGCTCGGCGATGAAGGCCGGATCCTCGCGCAGGCGCAGGTAGGCTTCGGTCAGCTCGGCCAGCGGCGCCATCAGGGTCTCGGCAACGTAGCTGCCGCCGTAGTTGCCGAAGCGGCCGTGCGCGTCGGGGTAAGCGTTGTAGTCCACGATCTGGCTCATATCGTCACTCAGGAAGGGCATGCCGCACTGCGGCAAGCAGCCATCTTAGCGGCAAGCCCGACCGAACGGGGTCACAGATAGCGGCGGATGGAGGCCCTGATCTCGGCCAGTTGGCCGGGCGTGAGCGGGCCGAGGATGCCGCGCCGGTCGGCGGGCAAGTGTGCGGCGGGATCCTCGTCGCCAAACACGTAGTAGCCCAGCAGCTCCCTCCACGCCGCCCGTTCCGCCGGCGGCAGCGAGCGGAAGGCGAGGATGCAGTGCATCAGACAGCCCAGCGCCGTGTCCGGCGCATGGCCATCGGCAAGCACCGGCTTCCACCAGTAGTTCACCAGCGCGTTGATCCGCTGCAGCGATTCCACGTGATGCCACCACAGCGGCGGAATGTAGATCGCGTCGCCGGGATGCAGCTCCGCCACCTGCGCCGCAGCCAGCGCCAGCTTCAGGCCGGGATAGCGCGGGTCGTCGGGACGGTCGAGCCGGGCAATGCCAATCGCCGCGCCGGTGGGTGCGAAATCCAGCGGCCCCACGTACAGGTTGCGCGCCTGCTCCGGCGCGAACAGGGTGAAGCGCCGCACGCCGCACACCACGCAGGCGACGTTGTGGTACTCGTCGAAATGCGCCGGCGTGGTGACCCGGTTGCCGATCCAGATGCGCGGCTGGATGCTGGGATCAAGGAACGGCAGCGCGTGGTCGTCCAGCAACCCCGGCAGGCAGGCGCCGATCAACGCGCTCTGCATGGCCAGCCCCGGCGCCTCCGGCTGACGGCTGTACTGCGCCAGCCGTTGCAGGCCCTGGCCGATCGAGACGCGGTGATGCGTGTAGTTGAAGCCGTCGAACGCCGCGTTGTAGCCGATCACCCCGCCCTCGCCCGCAGGCAGCAGCAGCGCATCGACCTCGCTGCCGTTGTCCCGCCGCGCCAGCTCCCGCGCGAATGCGTCGTCCGACTGCCGCGCCCAGGCCACCATCGGCCAGTCGCGGCACAGGCCGCGGATCACCAGCGGGCGCGCATGGCCGACCAGGTCGGCAAGCGCGGGCGCACCGTCGCCATCGCGGCATTCCTCGATGGCGGCCGGCGCGCCGCTCACGCCGCGTCTGCCGCGCGCACCGCGCGGATGAAGGCTGCCAGCCGGGCCGGGTCCTTGATCCCAGGTGCCGACTCCACCCCGCTGGCCACGTCCACCGCCCATGGGCGCGCCGTGCGCACGGCCTCGCCCACGTTGCCGGCATGCAGGCCGCCGGCGAGGACCAGCGGCTGCGCCGGATCGCGCGGCAGCAGCGACCAGTCGAACGTCCTGCCGCTGCCGCCGGCCTCGCCGGCCGCATGGCCGTCCAGCAACACACCTGCGGCCTGCGGGTACTCCCGCAGCCACGGCAACGCCGCCACGCCCTCGCCCATTGCGATGGCCTTCAGGAACGGACGGCCAAATTGCGCGCACCAGGCATCGCTCTCGTTGCCGTGGAACTGCAGCAGCGTGGGTCGCACTTCATCGAGCACCTGCCGCACCAGGCCGGGCTCGTCGTCCATGAACAAGGCCACGCTGGCCACAAACGGCGGCAGCGCCGCCACGATCTCGCGTGCCCGCGCCAGCGTCACCTGCCTCCGACTGCGCGCGGTGAACACCAGCCCGATCGCGTCCGCACCGAGCCGCGCGGCGAGCAGCGCGTCGCCCACCCGGGTCATGCCGCAGCACTTGATGCGGGTCACCGGCCGGCTCCCGGCAGGCAGACGTCCGGCGGCAGGCCCCAGTGCGCCTCGTAGCGCGGGCCGATGAAGGTCAGCCCGGAAGACGGTGCGGTCGGCCCGGCCACCTGGCGGTCGCAGCCAGCCAGCAGTTCGGCCATCCATTCGACCGGTTGCTCGCCGCGGCCAATCGGCAGCAGCGAGCCGACGATGTTGCGCACCATGTGGTGCAGGAATGCATTCGCCTCGATGTCGACGAACAGCTGCTCACCCTCGCGCCGCACGCCCACCGCGAGCACGCTGCGGCGCGGGTGCGCGGCTTGGCAGGACAAGGCGCGGAACGCGCTGAAGTCGTGCTCGCCGAGCAAGGCCTGGGCGGCGGCGTGCATGCGCTCGGCATCCAGCGGCAGGCGCTCCCAGGTGACATAGCGCGCATCCAGCGCCGCGCGCACCGGCCGGTTCAGCAGGCGATAGCGATAACGCCGGCTGCGTGCCGCGTAACGCGCGTGGAAACTGTCCGGCACCGGCTGCGCCCACAGCACCGCCACGCTGGCCGGCAGGTTGGAACAGCTGCCCAGCACCCAGCCGCGCATGTCGCGGCGCGCCTCGGTGTCGAAGTGCACGACCTGGCAGCGCCCATGCACACCGGCATCGGTGCGTCCCGCGCAGCTGACCTCGACCGAATGATCGGCGACCTTCGACAGCGCTTCCTCCAGCACGCCCTGCACGCTGACGTCAGCCTTCAGGCGCTGCCAGCCGCTGAAATTGGTGCCGTCGTATTCGATGCCCAGGGCAATGCGCATGGAGTCGTGCAGGGGTCCGCGGAAAGCAGAAAGATTAGCAGGCCGCAACGGCATCGGGCCGGCAAGGGCCGGCCCGATTTATCCCGCGGGAAGCGCGCCGTGACTCAGTGCAGGCTGTCGAGCAGGCGCTTGGCGGTGTCCTTCTGCATCTGGCTGCCTTCCTTGACCACCTCGCCGAGCATGGCGCGGGCGCCTTCGGCGTCGCCCATGTCGATGTAGGCACGGGCCAGGTCGAGCTTGGTGTCCACCGGGTCATCGTTGAACTCGCCCAGGTCGTGGCCGCCATCGGCCGCGAGCGGCGTGCTGTCTTCTTCGTCGAAGTGCCAGCTCGACACGGGCTCGGCGGGCGCCGACGGCCGGCTCGCCGCCAGCGGGGCGGCCACGGTGGCGTCGTCCGCGGCCGGCGCCGGGCGGGCCGGCGGTTCGACGACAGCCCGGGTCAGATCGAAATTGAAGTTGTACTCGCTGACGGGCTTGGACGCGCCCGGCGGCAGCGGCGGCGGCATCGAGGAAACCACCGTTGGCGCGTCGGCCTTGTCGGCATAGTCGTCGATGTTGAACCCGCCGCGCGCCTCGGCGTCGTCAGGCACTGCCGATTCGGCGTGATGGTCGAACAGCGGGTGGCCCGGCACCAGGTCCTCGCCCATGTGCAGCACGTCCTGCCACTCGTCCTGCTGCGGATCGGTGATGTGGGCGTGCATCGCCTCGGCCGCCGCTTCGAAATGCTCGACGTCGCGGCGCGAGTAATACAGGGTGACCAGTTCCAGGTGCAGGCCGATGTCGTCGGGGTGTTCGGCCAACTGGTCGAGCAGCTCGTCCTGGTCGACATCGTCGCCCGGCAAGTCCTGACCGGCGGCAGGCGCCGAACCGAAGCGATCGGCCAACGACGACGCGGCCTTCGGCGCGTCGGCTGCCGGCTTGCGCCGACGTCCCAGCATGGCCAGCAGGATCAGCAGCACGACGGCGCCGGCCGCGGCCGCCCAGGCCCAGGTCTGCATGTACCACGGTTGCTCGAGCGTCGCCGGCACGCTGGCCGGATGCATCGCTGCCGGCTTCTCAACCGGCTTGGCCGGCGCCGGTGTCGCGATCGGCGTGGTCACCACGGACGCGCCGTGGGCCGGTGCGCCGGCCAGGCTGGAGGCAGCCACCGGCGTGCTTGCCGCGGTCGAACCGGCCGCCACCGGCGCCGCGCTCACGCCGGCGGCGGTGCTGGCCATGGCTGTGGCGGTTTCCAGTTTTTCCGTGGGCGCGGCGGCCGCGACGGGCGTAGTCTTCGCGCTGCTGGCGGCGGCCACCGGCGTCGCGGCCGGCGGCATGCCGGCAGCCTTGCGCGCGGTGGCCAGCTTGGCCTGCAGCTCGGCGATCTCGTTGTCTTTAAGCGACAGCAGGCGCTCGTTCTTGCTGTTGATATCCGCCAGATCCTTCAGGCGGCCTTTCAGGTCGGCGCTCTGCTGCTGCAGGCTGGCCAGGCTTTCCTGGGTGCGCAGGAGATCCTGGCGGAGGCCGACGCTGGACTTGTCGCCCGCGCCGCCGCCACGGGTTCCCGCGCTGCTGCCTTCCTTCGCCGGCACCAGCGCCAGCCGGTCGCCGGCATCCGGCGCGCGGGCGGGCGTGGCGGTGCTGCTGGCGCGGGTGGCGGCATCGGCCACCACCGTCGGCTTGCCCGGCACGCCGGCACGCCAGTCGCTGTTTTGCCGACGTACCTCGGCGACTGCAGCGGCGATCGTCATGGCCTGCGCTTCGGCCGAGGTCGGCACGCGCAGCACCGAACCGCTCTTCAGCGCATTGATGTTGTTGCGGTAGAACGCATCGGGGTTGGCCTGTTGCAGGGCCAGCATCATCTGCTGTGCGTCCACGCCGGCCGGCGCCACGCTGCGCGCGATGCTGGACAGCGTCTGGCCGTGCTCGACCGGGCCGTACTGGCCGTTGTTGAGCGCCGGTGCCGCCGGTTTCGGTTTCTGGATCGGTGCGGGTGCCGGCGCGGGTGCCGCCGGCTTGGGCTGGGCAGCCACCGGCGCGGTGACCGGCGCCCGGGTGTGCGGTGCCGGCTGGCTCGGCGCCGGGGTGGCTGGCGCGGCTGGTGCGGTCGGCGCGGCCGCGGCCGCCGACGCACCCGGCGGATCGAGCAGGATGGCGTACTCGCGCACGCTCTTGCCGGCCTTGCCGTTTACCTCGATCAGCAAGTCGAGGAAGGGGTCGTCCACCGGCGCACTGCTGGTGATGCGGATCACCGAGTGGCCGGCGCCGGCGTTCGCCACACTGAAGTGCAAGGGAATCGCGGTACGCCCGCCGGCGATGCCGGCGCGGGCGAATTCCTCGCTGGACGCCAGCTGGACGGTGAGCCCCTGCAGTTCCGCCGGGCTGTCGGGATGCAGCGGGATCTCGGCCAGCAGCGGCTGTCCCAGTGCCGATTTGACCTGGATCTGGCCGAGATCTACCGCCATGGCCTGGCTGCTGCCCAGCGCCAGCACGATCAGCATCGACAACTTCAACGAACGATTCATTGCATGTTCCCCCGAACGATCCTGGCGCGACTCTCTAATTCGTTCATGGCGTTGCCGCCATGGCGGCCCGCCCCAAATGAGGTGCCACTTTAGTTACATGCAGGCCAATCAACAATAGCTGCAGCGAATACTTGCAATGCATTGCTGCGGCATGTTCTCACCGAAGCGGCCTTTTTCAACGCGAGCCCGGGGCCGGTCCGGCCTGCAACTCGTGCAGCCGTCGCTGCAGCTCGGCGATGGCCTGGTCCTGCTGCTTCAGCCGTTCGCTGGCCCGCCGGCTGTCCAACTCCTGCCGGTCCAGATCCTGCTTCAGCCGTTTCACTTCGGCCTGGCTGCCGGCCAGATGCCGCTGGACCGTCGACAGCGACTTTGCCGGTGCGGGCGCGGTCGGCAACGATGTCGCCCGGTCGCCGGCCCAGGCCGCCGACACGGTGACAAACCCTACGGCCGCCATGAGTGGCATCCAACGCATGTCAGAGATAATCCTCGATCAGCAATTCGGCGATCTGCACCGCATTCAGCGCCGCGCCCTTGCGGATATTGTCCGAGACGATCCACAGATCCAGCCCGCGCTCGTGCGAGATGTCCTCGCGGATGCGCCCGACGTACACCGCATCGGTGCCGGCCGCCTCGCCCACCGGGGTCGGATAGCCGCCCGGCTTGCGCTCGTCCACCAGCACCACGCCCGGCGCCTGCCGCAGCAGTTCGCGGGCCTCGTCGGCGGTGATCTTGTCGCTGGTCTCGATGTGCACTGCCTCGGAATGGCCATAGAACACCGGCACGCGCACTGCGGTCGGGTTCACCTGGATCGACTCGTCCTCCAGGATCTTGCGGGTCTCCCACACCAGCTTCATTTCCTCCTTGGTGTAGCCGTTCGGCTGGAAATCGTCGATCTGCGGGATCACATTGAACGCGATCTGGGCCGGGAATTTCTTGCCCGGTTCCACGCTTTGGAAGTTCAGCAGCGCCGCGGTCTCCCGGCCCAGTTCCTCCATCCCGCTGCGGCCGGCGCCGGATACCGACTGGTAGGTGGCCACGTTGATCCGCTCGATCTGCACCGCGCGGTGGATCGGCGCCAGCGCCACCAGCATCTGCATGGTCGAGCAGTTCGGGTTGGCGATGATGCCGCGGTTGGTGTACTGGGCGATCGCGTGCGGATTGACTTCGCTGATCACCAGCGGAATGTCGTCCTGGTAGCGGAATTCCGAGGTGTTGTCGATCACCACCGCACCGGCCGCCGCCGCGCGCGGCGCGTGCTCGCGGCTGACCGAACCGCCGGCCGAGAAGAACGCGATGTCGACGCCGGCGAAGTCGTAGGTGTCCAGCAGTTGCACGGTGACGTCCTTGCCGCCGAACTTGACCTTGCCGCCGGCCGAACGCTCGCTCGCCAGCGGCACCAGCTCGCTGACCGGGAACTCGCGCTCGGCGAGGATCGCCAGCACGGTCTCGCCGACCGCGCCGGTGGCGCCGACCATGGCGACCTTGTAACTGCTCTTCTGACTCATGGGTGGTGTTCTTCGCTCAGGGTGGAAAGCCGTGCCGGCGGTCAGGCCAGCACGTTGGGATTGAGGATCGTGGGTGGCCGCCCGGCCTGCGGACCATGGCCGAACAGCGCCAGCACATTGTCCACGGCCAGGGCGGTCATCGCACGGCGTGTTTCGGTGCTGGCGCTGGCGATATGCGGGCTGAGCACCACGTTGTCCAGTTCGAGCAGGCCCGGATGCAGCGCCGGCTCGCCTTCGAACACGTCCAGCCCGGCCGCCAGCTCGGAGGGACTGAACTTGCGTTCCTCCGGCTCGACCGTCACCTCGAAGTGCGGTTCGAGCCGCGCGACGATGCCCGGGAAGGTGGGGCGCGAAACCCAGACGCGGGGCTTGTCGGTCATCGGCACGGGTCCGGTTGCGATAGTCGATTCATCACGGAATGCGCGGCGCCACCGCCCCCACGTCGCCGCACTGGGCACGGTGGCGCAGCGCATGGTCGATCAGCACCAGCGCCACCATCGCCTCGGCGATCGGGGTGGCGCGGATGCCGACGCAGGGATCGTGGCGACCCTTGGTCACCACTTCCACAGGTTCCCCGGCCAGGTTCACGCTGCGGCCGGGGATCAGGATGCTGGAAGTCGGCTTCAGCGCGATCGAGGCGACCACCGGCTGGCCGCTGCTGATGCCGCCGAGGATGCCGCCGGCGTGATTGGACGCAAAGCCGTCCATGTTCATCTCGTCGCGATGCTCGCTGCCGCGCTGCGCGACCGCAGCGAAGCCGTCGCCGATCTCCACGCCCTTGACCGCGTTGATCGACATCAGCGCACTGGCCAGGTCGCCGTCCAGCTTGCCGTAGATCGGTTCGCCCCAACCCGGCGGCACGCCGTCGGCGACCACGTCGACGCGCGCACCGACCGAGTCGCCGGACTTGCGCAGCGCGTTGATGTAGGTCTCCAGCGCCGGCACCTGGTCCGCATCGGGCCAGAAGAACGGGTTCTGCTCCACCGCGTCCCAGTCGAACGCATCCGGCACGACCTCGCCGATCTGCGCCAGGTAGCCGCGCACGCGCACACCGTGGTGCTCGGCCAGCCACTTCTTGGCGACCACCGCCGCAGCCACGCGCATGGTGGTCTCGCGCGCCGAGGAACGCCCGCCGCCGCGCGGATCGCGAATGCCGTACTTCTGCCAGTAGGTGTAGTCGGCGTGGCCGGGACGGAAGCTCGACGCGATGTCGCCGTAGTCCTTGCTGCGCTGGTCGGTGTTGCGGATCAACAGCGCGATCGGCGTGCCGGTGGTCCTGCCTTCGTATACGCCAGAGAGGATCTCCACCTCGTCCGCCTCGTGCCGCTGCGAGGTGTAGCGGCTGCGGCCGGTGGCACGACGATCGAGATCGCTGCGGAATTCCTCGGCACTGATCGCCAGCCCCGGCGGGCAGCCGTCGATCACGCAGCCGATCGCCGGCCCGTGGCTTTCGCCGAAGGTGGTGACGGTGAACAGTTTGCCGAAGGAATTGCTGGACACGGGACATCCGGGACTAAAGATCGAAGCATACCGGCAGTGGCCTCCGGTAGGAGCCCGCTGGCGGGCGATGCTCTTGTCTTGATGCCTGGTGGAGATTCAGAACAAAAGCATCGCCCGCCAGCGGGCTCCTACGGTGGGGGCGCCAGCCACTCGCGGGCCAACAGGGCGAACACCACGTCGTCGACCCATTCGCCGCGCAACCACAGGCTCTCGCGGTGATGGGCCTCCTGGCGCATGCCCAGCGCGCGCAGCAGCGCCATGCAGGCCAGGTTGCGCGGGTCGACCGAAGCGTGGACGCGATGCCGGCCGAGCTGGCCGAATACATGATCGAACAGCGCACGCACGGCCTCGCCCGCATAGCCGTGGCCCTGCCGTGCCGGCACGATGCTGATGCCGAACTCGACCGAATCCCCGGTCGCTTCGGGCAGGTTCACGCCGAGGTCGCCGATCAGCGTGCCGTCCTCGCGCAGCCGGATGGCCCGCTGGAACCAGCCATGCGCGGGCTGCAGCGGTTGGGCATCAATGAACGTGCGAGCGGCGGCGACGTCGGCCGGACACCAGCCCTGGTAGCGGGCCACCGCGGGGTCGCCACGACAGGCGAACAGCGCCGCGGCATCGTCAGGACGCAACGCGTCGATCCGCAATCGCGCCGTGACCAGCTCCATCGCTCAGCCCGGGCGACGCGCGGCCGCCGCCGCGCGGATCGCCGCCGCGTGCTCGACCAGGTCGCGCCGCTCCAGCGCGAACACGCCCATCGGGCCGACCTTGAACTCGATCCAGATGAACGGCACTTCCGGCAGCAACGCGGCCAGCGCGTGCTCGCTCTCGCCCACCTCGACGATCAACAGGCCGTCGTCGGTGAGATGGTCGGCCGCCTCGTCCAGCATGCGCAGGCACAGGTCCAGGCCGTCCACGCCGGAGGTCAGGCCGAGCTTCGGTTCGTGCGCGTACTCGCCGGGCAGCGCGGCGTATTCGTCTTCGGTGACGTACGGCGGATTGGAAACGATCAGGTCGTACTTGCGTCCGGCCACGCCGGCGAACAGGTCGGAGCGGATCGCCTCGACGCAGCCCTCGACGTGCTGGAAGGCGATGTTCTCGCGCGCCAGCGACAGCGCCTCGTCGCTGATGTCGACGATGTCGACCCGCCACTCGGGGTTGTACTCGGCCATCGCGATGCCGATGCAGCCCGAGCCGGTGCACAGGTCCAGCGCGCGCTCGATGTGGCGCTCGTCCAGCCACGGCGCGAAGCCCGACTCGATCAGCTCGGCGATCGGCGAACGCGGCACCAGCGCGCGGCGGTCGCTCTTGAACTTCAGCCCGGCGAACCAGGTTTCGCCGACCAGGTAGGCCACCGGCAGGCGCTCGCTGACGCGGCGCTCGATCAGCGCCAGCACGTTCGCGCGCTCGGCCGCGGTGAGCCGGCCGGCGCCGTACGCCGGCGGGATGTCCGGCGGCAGGTGCAAGCTGGCCAGCACCAGATGGGTGGCCTCGTCGATCGGGTTGTCGTGGCTGTGGCCGAAGGTGAGCCCGGCGGCCGAAAAGCGGCTGGCACCGTAGCGGATGAAGTCGATGATGGTGGCGAGCTCGGCGGTCACGGCGATCCAGGGTGCGGTGGATTGGCCGGTCATTATAAGGCCTGCAGCGGTGTCCACCCCGTATACTGGGCGGATGACTTTCAACGTATTCCTGCAGTACATCCTGCCGCACCGCGCGCTGTCGCGAGTGGTCTACTGGGCCACGCGCTGGACCTTCGCGCCGTGGAAGAACTGGCTGATCGCCACCATCGTGCGCAACTACGACGTGAACATGGCCGAGGCGGCGCAGCCCGACCCGCTGGCCTACCAGCATTTCAATGCGTTCTTCACGCGCAAGCTCAAGCCCGGCGCACGCCAGGCCGATGCCGACCCGACCGCCCTGCTCTCGCCGGCCGACGGCCGCATCAGCCAGGCCGGCACGATCGTCGACGGGCGCATCTTCCAGGCGAAGGGGCAGGAATACACCGCCGCCGAACTGCTCGGCGGCGACGAGACCGCCGCCGCGCCGTACCGCAACGGCCGCTTCGTCACCGTCTACCTGTCGCCGCGCGACTACCACCGCGTGCACATGCCGCTGAAAGGCACGCTGAAGGAAACCGTGCACGTGCCCGGGCGCATCTTCAGCGTGGCGCCGTTCGCGGTCGCGGCGATCCCGCGGCTGTTCGCCCGCAACGAGCGGCTGGTCTGCCACTTCGAGGGCGAACACGGCCCGTTCGTGGTGGTGATGGTGGGCGCGATCCTGGTCTCCTCGGTGGCCACAGTGTGGGACGGCCTGGTGATCCCGCCGTACGCGTCGTCGATCCGGCGCAAGTCGTTCGCCGGCCAGCACGTCACGCTGGAACGCTTCGCCGAGATGGCGCGCTTCAACATGGGTTCCACCGTGATCCTGCTGCTGCCCGAGGGCGCGGCCGAGCTGGACGCCCTGCAGCCGCAGCAGGCCGTGCAGGTGGGCCAACGGCTGGGGCAACGGCTGGAACGCCGCTGAGCATCGCCCCAAACTGACGCCGTGCGTCATTTTGTGACGTCCTAGGCGCTATTGCAGCGATCGCTTCGCTACGCTCCTGGCTTCGCCGCCCGCACTGCGCGCCGCGAAACTCCAGCGCCGAAGGGGATCCCATGCAAATACTCACTCCGTTCCTCGTGATGATGCGCGCGCGCCAGTTGGGCCGGCAGTTCCGCGACATCGAACGCAGCGTGCGCGCCCTGCCCAAGCGCAGCCGCGAGCGCCTGGGCACGCTCACCCTGCGCGAGATCGGGCAAGCCTCGCGCAGCGACTTTCCCCACCTGTACGGCACCGCGCCGGAAGCGCGCTACCTGCCCTGGGGTCAGGGCACCGAGGCAGGTTACGAGCGCGCGTGTTCGAACAACGCCGAAGTGGCGCTGCGCGGCATCGCGCTGTGGCTGGCCGTGGCCTATCACGAAACCAAGAACTCCCCGCACGCCAGCCTGCAGCCGCAACACCGCCAGCTGATGCAACTGCTGCGCGAACTGAAGGAAGTTCACGGCGCCGGCACCGCCGGCAACCACAACGGCAACAGCTGGGTGCAGGAAAGCGCCGTCGCCTGAAGGCGTACGGCGCGGCAGCGGATCAGCGGCAGACCGGCAGCTTCAAGGTCTGCCCGATGCTGATGCGGTGATGCTTCAGCCCGTTCGATTCGGCGACTTCCTGCACGCTGGAGCAATGCAGCTTGCGCACGATGCTGATCAGCGTGTCGCCCCGGCGAACGGTGTAGCGGCGGGTGCCCCTCGGCACCGGCACCGGCGCCACCGGGGCCGCCACCACCGGCACCACCGCGCGGTGCAGGTCGCCGGCGAGGATCGGCCATGGGCCATCGACGCAGCGCGTGGCGTAGGCGCGCTCCAGCAGCTTCGGCAACTGCAGCGGCGTGCCGGCCGGCTGGGTCACCTGCGGGTCCAGCCGCGGGTTGAGGTTGCGCAGGGTGCGGAACCAGCCATCCCTCATTCCGCCGGCCGAGCCCAGGCAGACAGTCAGCTCCGACAACGAGGCCGGCCGCTGCAGGGTGACCGTACCGGGCGCACCGTCGACCTTCGGGAAGCGCAGGTTGTAGCTGTCCGGATGCTGGAACAGCCACGCCGCGGCGAGCACCGCCGGCACGTAGTCGCGGGTTTCCTGCGACAGCTGGTCATAGATGCGCGGGTCGTAGAAGCTCACCGCGGTATCGTCGCCGACCGTGCGGCGCATGCGCCCTTCGCCGCCGTTGTAGGCGCCGAGCGCGAGTTCGAGGTTGTCGTTGAAGACGCGCAACTGCTCGTTGATGTACTCCGCGTTCGCCCGCGCCGAGGCGGCCGGATCGAAGCGCAAGTCGAAGCCGCTGTCGCTGCCCAGGCCGAAGCGCATGCCGGTGGCGTACATGAACTGCAGCGGCCCCGACGCACCCGAGCGCGACACGGCGTGCACCTTGCCGCCGGATTCCTTGGCCATGATGCCGAACAGCAGCGCCTCGGGCAGGTCCGCCTTCTGGTACTGCGGCCACATCTGGTAACGCAGGTACTGGTAGTTGACCCAGGCATCCATCAACTGCGGGCGCCACTGGGTCAGCCACATCTCCAGCGCCGCCTTCACCGGCCCGTTCATCGCGATCAGCTGCGACAGCTTCTGCCCGTGCAGCAGGGTCACGCTGCGCTGCGCCTGCGGCAGGCTGGCGGCACCGGTGCTGCCGGTGGCCAGCGCGGCCTGCGCTGGATCGACGTCGCTGTCCAGATCCTGGCCGCTGCCGAAATCGCCGTCCTTCAGGCGCAGCAGGTGGTCGAACGCGGAGAAGAACCGCTGCGGATCGCAGCCGGCGGTATTGCCGCAACGTGCCGACGCCTCCTTCAGGCGATCCAGCGAGTGGGTCAGGCTCAGCCGCGAGGCCTGCAGGTCGCCTTCGCGCGATTGCTGCAGGGCGGTCTCGTAGCCCTTGCTGGCCTGGTCGAGTTCGCCGTACAGCGCGTCGAGCGGGGTGGCCGGCCTGGCGCCGCCGGTGCTGGCACAGGCGGCCAGCAGACTGATCGCGACGGCCAGCGGAGCCAGACGCAGGGTACGCACAACGGAACACGACGGCATCACGAACTTCTACCTGCGGAAAACGCCCACCATAGCGGGCGCAAGGCTTCGACTCAACGCGCCGCGACAGCGTCGCCGGCTTGGTTACAATCGCTTGACCTGCAATGGATGGAACGCCATGACTGAGATCCTGATCGGCCGCAACGACAGCACCAGCGTCAGCCTCGACCCGCACTACGGCAACCGCCACGGCATGATCGCCGGCGCCACCGGCACCGGCAAATCCGTTTCGCTGATGGTGCTGGCCGAAGGTTTCTCGCGGCTGGGCGTGCCGTGCTTCCTGGCCGACGCCAAGGGCGACCTGGCGGGCCTGGCGATGGCTGCCGGCGAGCCGGGGGACAAGCTCAAGGCGCGGCTGGACAAGCTCAAGCTCGCCGACTGGAAGGCGCAGGCAAACCCAGTGGTGTTCTGGGACATCTACGGCAAGCTCGGCCACCCGGTGCGCGCGACCGTCAGCGAGATGGGACCGACCCTGCTCGGCCGCGTGCTGGAACTGAACGACACCCAGGAAGGCGTGCTGGAGGTGGTGTTCAAGGCCGCCGACGAGCAGGGCCTGCTGCTGCTCGACCTGGCCGACCTGCGCGCCCTGCTCACCTATGCCGCCGACAACGCCAAGACGCTCTCGGCGAAGTACGGGCTGATCAGCACCACCAGCATCGCGGCGATCCAGCGCGCGCTGCTGAAGCTGGAGAGCGACGGCGCCGACCAGTTCTTCGGTGAGCCGGCGCTGGAGCTGGCCGACCTGATGCGCCAGGACATGAGCGGCCGCGGCATCATCAACGTGCTCGCCGCCGACCAGCTGATCCTCAAGCCGCGGCTGTACTCCACCTTCCTGCTGTGGCTGTTGTCCGAGCTGTTCGAGCAGTTGCCCGAAGTGGGCGACCTCGACCAGCCGAAGATGGTGTTCTTCTTCGACGAAGCACACCTGCTGTTCGACGACGCCTCGCCGGCGCTGCTGCAGCGCGTGGAACAGGTGGTGCGGCTGATCCGCTCCAAGGGCGTGGGCGTGTACTTCTGTTCGCAGAACCCCGACGACGTGCCCGGCGTGATCCTGGGCCAGCTCGGCAACCGCATCCAGCATGCGCTGCGCGCGTTCACGCCGCGCGACCAGAAGGCGGTCAAGGCGGCGGCGGAGACCTTCGTCGCCAACCCGAAGCTCGACGTCAGCGAGGCGATCACCAGGCTTGCCGTCGGCGAGGCGCTGGCCTCCACCCTGGGCAACGGCGGCGTGCCCTCACCGGTGGAGCAGGTGCTGGTGACGGCGCCATGCTGCCGCATCGGCGCGATCAGCGAGGCCGAGCGCGCCACCATCCGCCAGCGCTCGCCGGTGGGCGGCAAGTACGACAACCCGCTCAACCGCGAGTCGGCCGCCGAGATGCTGGCCAAACGCGCCGACGACAAGGCGAGCGCCGACGCCGCGGCGACCGGCGCGCCGGGCAAGGCCGAGGAAGCAGGTTGGGGCGGCGCCGTACACGACGCGTTGTTCGGCACCAAGCGGCGCCAGGGCATGATCGAGACGATGGGCAAGCAGATGGTACGCACGGCGGGCAGCCAGCTCGGCCGGCAGATCCTGCGCGGCGTGCTGGGCGGCATCTTCGGCGGCAAGCGCTGAGGCGCCGCCGATGCCGCGCGTTGAAGTGGTTCCCGCCGATACGCCGTTCGGCGAGCGCCTCGCGGCCGGCTTCGGCTACCCGTTGCGCGGCGCCGCACTGCCCACCTGCGTGGTGCTGGCGCTGATCCACTACGTCGGCCTGCTGCCTTCCTGGACCGGCGCGCTGGCCGGTGCGCTGGTCTGGGCTGCCACCTGGCGCTACGCCGCCGACTGCCTGCTGCACACCGCCAACGGCTATGCCGACCCGCCGGATGTCGGCTTCGACGGCAACAGCACGAGCGGCTGGGGCCTCACCGCGATCCACCTGCTGGTGGTCGCGCTGTGCGTGGTCGCCATCGTGTTCTTCCCGCACCTGCTGTGGCCGGTATTGATCCTGTCCGCCCTGGTGTTGCCGGCGATCGACATGTCGCTGGCATTCGACGGCAACCTGGCGCTGGCGATCAATCCGTTGAACTGGGTCCGAGTCATCGGCGGTTTCGGGATCGCCTACCTGATTCCCGTAGCGATCAACCTGCTGCTCGGCCTGCTGATCGTGCTGGCCTCGGTCACCACCGCACTGCTGCCGCGACTGCTGGCGCTGCCGTTGTTCGCCTTCGCCTACACCTACCTGATCGTGCTGGCCTTCCACCTGATGGGGGCGATGATCCACCAGCGCCACGAGCGTTTCGGCCTCGAACCGGAGGCCGAGAAACTCGTCGCCGCTTCCCACCAGGACGCCGACGACCGCCTGCTCGACGAGGCGCGCCGGCTCGCCGCCGACGACCCGCTGGCGGCGCTGCGCCAACTGGCCGCCCGCCTGCAGGAGCGCACTGCGCCGGCGTCGGTGCACCAGCTCTACCGCGAGCTGCTGCGGCGGCAAGGCCTGCGCGAGGACTTGCTGGTGCACGGGCAGATCTGGATCGCCGCGCTGATCGCCCAGAAGGAATCGCGCCGCGCACTCGGCGTGCTGCAGGAATGCACCGGCATCGACGCCGCGTTCGTGCCGGACGACCCGCGCACCTGCGGCGAGCTGGCCGAACTGGCCGCCCGGCTGGGCATGAACCGGCTCGCCATCCAGCTGTGCCGCGGCTACCTCGCGCACTGGCCGCGCGATCCCCACGCCCCACACTACGGCCTGCTGGCCGCACGCCAGCTCGCCGCCCACGCCGACCAGCGCGCCGAGGCGGCGGCGCTGCTGGAACGGCTCGCCGCCGCCTGGCCGGATCATCCGTTGCGCAGCGAGATCGACGCGCAACGGCGCCAGCTGGCCAGCCCGGCATGAGCCGCTGGCGCCCGCCCTCGCCCGGCTCCACCGCGATCGTCACCCGCACGGGTTTCGAGCGGCTGAAGGCCGAGCTCGACCAGCTGTGGCACGTGCTGCGCCCGGAAGTGGTGAAGGCGCTCGCCGCGGCCGCCGCCGAGGGCGACCGTTCGGAAAACGCCGAATACACCTACCGCAAGAAGCAGCTCGGCGAGATCGACCGCCGCGCGCGCTACCTCAGCAAGCGCATCCCCGCGCTGAAGGTGGCCGAAGGCGCACCGGGCGATCGCCAGGCGGTGTTCTTCGGCGCCTGCATCGAACTGGAAAACGTCGCCACCGGCGAGCTCCACCGCTACCGCATCGTCGGCCCGGACGAGACCGACGCCAGGCGCGGCTGGATCAGTATCGACTCGCCGCTGGCGCGGGCAGTATTGAAGAAGCGCGTCGACGACGAATTCAGCGCCGAGCTGCCGGGCGGGGTCGCCCGGTTCGCCGTGCTGGCGGTGGATTACGAATAGGCCTTGCCCCTGGCGGGGCCGACCGGCACCTAGCGCGGCTGCAGCTGCCGCACGGCACGGCGGTGGTCGGCCTCGATCTGCGCCAGACGGGCCTGTCGGGCCTGCGGGGTGACCCACTGGCCGTGCTCGGCCTGCTGTCGCAGCAGCGTGTACTGCATGTCCACGAACGGCTCCAGCACGCGGTTGTCCTCCGGTACGAAGCCGCCCAGGTCGGGAATGCGGGCCAGGTTCGCGCGCTCGCGCACGCCGGCTTCGCCAGCGGACTTGCCGTAGCCGAGCAGGAATGCGGTCAATTTCTGCCGCAGCGACCGGGGTATGCCGTCGCGGACCACCAGCACCCCGGAAGGAATCAGCGGCGAGTGCCAGATCACCCGCAGCTGCCCTGCCTCGCCCGGGAAATTGCGCCGGAACAGGTCCATGTCAGGATTGTTGCTGCTGGCCACGTCCACTTCGCGATTGACCACCGCGAGCAGGTTGCTTTGGTGATCGCCTACCCGCACGCTGCCGAAGAAGGTGTCCGAGTTGAGGCCGCGCGGCGCGAACACGTAGGCCTCCGGCGCGACATAGCCGGTCACCGACAGGTGTTCGCTGCGCGCGTAGCGCCAGCCGCTGCCCGGCGTGGAGAGCAGCTCGTCGAGGTTGCGGATCGGGCTGTCGGCGCGCACCACCAGCGTGGCGACGTTGCCCTTGGCGCCGTCGCTGCGCACGAACTGGGCGAATACCTGCATGTGCTGGCGCGTCACCGCCTCGACCGCCAGCTTGCCGGAGAGGAAGGCGATGTCCACCCGCTGTGCGCCGATCGCATCGGACAGGCTGGCGTAGCTGCCCACCGATACGGTGGTCACCGGAAGTTGCAGCCGCTTGCGCAGGTCGTCCAGCAGCGGCCGCCACTGTTCCAGCGATTCGGCGGCGCTGCCGATCGGCAGGATGCCGAAGCGGATCGACGGCGGCTGGCCGGCGCCATGCTCCGCTGCCACCGCGCTGCCGGCACACGTCCACGCGATCGACAAGCCCGCGACGATCGTCGCCAGGCAGCGATGGCGGTACCCCTGGCGCGATCGAAGCCCTGCGATGTTCACCGTCCGTCCCCCTTCACCCACGCCGATGCCACGTATATAGACGTGATCGCCGGTCGGAGCAAGGTGCGGGCCGTCTGCTCAGGGGATCGGCGATGCCGGCGGGTACGCGCGCCCGGCGCGCCGCGGCTGATAGCAGGCGGCATGGCGGTGGAAGGCTTCGTCGGCATTGTCCGGATGCCAGCCCGGAATACCCGACAGCGGCAGCGGCCGCAGCTCCAGCGGGTCGAGCAGCAGGCGCCCTGAACCGATCGCCGTGGCACACGGCGCAGGCAGGCCGGCATCGCTGTCCGACTGGAACACCAGTGCCTTGCCCACCAACAGGCGCCCCGGACTCAAGGCCAGCTCCAGCAGCGCATGACCGAACAGCTCCAGCCGGATCGTGCCGTCCAGCCAGGCCTGCCGCCGGCGCCAGAACAGCCCGTGCCAGTCGTGCGCATCCCACAGCGCCAGCAGTGCGGGGTCGCGCACGGCAACGACCACGCCGGCCTCGTCGAAGTGGGTCAGCGCGTACTGCGCGCGCGAGCGCTGCTTCGGCCCCATGCGGGCGATCTCGCCCACCTGCCGCGCATTGAGCGCACGCTTGATCGCGGGATGGCGCAGCCAGACCAGCGCGTTGAACAGGTCGTGCCAGTTGCGCTCGCGGGTGGCGATGGCGCCGCGCTCGGCGACGCGCTGCTCGTAGTGCAGGCCGTCGGCGAGCAGTTCGTGCGTCTGCGCCACGAAGCGCTCGGGCATGCCCGCCGGACGGCAGGCGTTGAGCGCGTCGATCGCCGGCCAGTCGCGGCCCTCGATCAGCCCGGCATGCTCGCGCCACGCCGCCAGCGGCAGCCGCCCGAACACCGCCGGATCGACCGCGTCGCGTGCCGGCGCGACGTAGCGCATGGACGCCTACACCACCTTGAGCCGCGGATGCGCCAGGCGCGCGTGCAGGTCGTGTTCGCTGGCCGCCTCGACCACCACGTCGACGAACTGGCCCGGCTTGAGCGACTGGCCGTCGGCGATCAGCACGCTGCCGTCGATCTCGGGCGCATCGGCAGCCGAACGGGCCACCGCGCCGTCGGCGTTCGCCTCGTCCACCAGCACCCTGAGCGTGCGGCCGACCTTGCGCTGCAGCTTGGCGGCGGAGATGTCCGCCTGCACCGCCATGAACTGTTCGAGACGGTCTTCCTTCAGCTCCTCGGAAACGGCGCCGGGCAGCTCGTTGGCCTTGGCGCCATCCACCGGCGAGTAGGCGAACGCGCCCACGCGGTCCAGTTCGGCCTCGCGCAGGAAGTCCAGCAGTTCCTCGAACTCGGCCTCGGTCTCGCCGGGGAAGCCGACAATGAAAGTGCTGCGGATGGTGAGCTCGGGCACCAGCTTGCGCCAGTTGTGGATGCGCTCCAGCGTCTTGTCGATGTTGCCGGGGCGCTTCATCAATTTCAGGATGCGCGGGCTGGCGTGCTGGAACGGGATGTCGAGGTAGGGCAGGATTTTCCCCGCCGCCATCAGCGGCATCAGCTCGTCCACGTGCGGGTACGGGTAGACGTAGTGCAGCCGCGTCCACGCGCCGAGTTCCGACAAGCCTTCGCACAGCTCGGTCATGCGCGTGCGGTACGCCTTGCCGCGCCAATCTCGCTCGGCGTACTTGAGGTCCACGCCGTAGGCGCTGGTGTCCTGCGAGATCACCAGCAGTTCCTTGACGCCGCCCTTGACCAGCTTCTCCGCCTCAATGAGCACCTCGTCGACCGGACGCGAGACCAGGTTGCCGCGCATCGAGGGGATGATGCAGAAGCTGCAGCGGTGGTTGCAGCCTTCGGAAATCTTGAGGTACGCGTAGTGCTTCGGCGTCAGCTTCACACCGGTGTCCGGCACGATGTCGAGGAACTTGTCGTGCGTGGGCGGCAGCGCCTCGTGCACCGCGCTCATCACGCTGGCGTAATCCTGCGGACCGCTGATCGACAGCACGTCGGGGTACGCCTCGCGGATCAGCGCCTCGCGCTTGCCCAGGCAGCCGGTGACGATCACCTTGCCGTTCTCGTTGAGCGCGGTGCCGATCGAGTCCAGCGACTCCTGCACCGCCGCGTCGATGAAGCCGCAGGTGTTCACCACTACCGCGTCGGCCTCGCCGTAGCTGGGCACGATCTGGTAGCCCTCGACCTTGAGCTGGGTGAGGATGCGCTCGGAATCGACCAGCGCCTTGGGGCAGCCGAGGCTGACGAAGCCGATCTTGTGGGCGGTCTGGGACATGCGGGGCGTCACCGGGAACATGCGGAGTAACCGGGAATTATACGGCAGTGCGGCGCGGCCACCGGCGAGGCTAGACTTCACGCGATCCCCGCCAAGGAGCCAGCCATGGGCCAGCACATCAACATCCCCACCACCCGCACCCAGTGCATCGGCGGCTACCTCGCCCAGCCGCAGGGCAAGCCAAAGGGCGGCATCGTGGTGATCCAGGAAATCTTCGGCGTCACTGCGCATATCCGCCGCGTCGCCGACGGCTTCGCCGCGCACGGCTACACCGCGATCGCGCCGGCATTCTTCGACCACCTGGAGAGCGGCGTGGAACTGGGCTACGACCAGGTCGGCGCGAACAAGGGCAAGCAGCTGATCGCCGAACTGGGTCTGGAGCGCGCGCTGGAAGACGTCGCCAGCGCCGCCGAGTCGATCGCCTCGGCCGGCAGGATCGGCACCGTCGGCTACTGCTGGGGCGGCACCGTGGCCCTGCTCGCCGCGTTGCGCCTGGGCCTGCCCTCGGTGAGCTACTACGGCGCGCGCAACCTGCCGTTCCTGCACGAGACGCCGCGGGCGCCGGTGATGTTCCACTTCGGCGAGAAGGACCGCAGCATCACGCCGGAAATGGTGGCCAAGCACCGCGAGGCGCTGCCGCAGATGGAAGTCTTCACCTACCCGGCCGACCACGCCTTCAACCGCGACGGCAGCGCGCCCTACCACGAGGCCAGCGCGAAACTGGCGCTCGAGCGCACGCTGGCGTTTTTCGAAAAACACCTGGCCGGCGCATGAGCGGGGCCGGCTTCGCACTCGATCCCCGGCTGGCGGCGGATACCCGCGCAGTCACCTCGTTGCCGCTGTGCGAGCTGTTGCTGATGGACGACGCGCGCTGGCCGTGGCTGATCCTGGTGCCGCGCCGCGCCGGCCTGGTCGAGATCGCCGACCTGCACGGCGACGAACAGGCCGTGCTGTGGCAGGAAGCGAACCGCGCAGCCGCCGCGCTGCGCGCCGTGGCGCCCTGCGACAAGCTCAACCTGGGCGCGCTCGGCAACATCGTGCGCCAGTTGCACGTGCACGTGATCGCGCGGGTCGAAGGTGACGCGGCGTGGCCGGGGCCGGTGTGGGGGCATGGCATCCGCGTGGCCCGCGACGACGAAGGCGCCGCTGTGCTGATCGCGGCGCTGCGGCACGCGCTGACCGCTTGAGTGGCGAAAACGGCCAATGAAAAGCCCGCGGCGCTGGCCGCGGGCTTGCGAAGAACAACCGCCGCAGGTCAGTGCTGCTGCGAGGGATCGTAGCTGCTGCCGGCAGCGGACTTGCCCTTCATCTCGTCGTTCATCTGCACCGGCGCGTGGTAGTCCTCCAGCCGGCGTGCCTTGGTATCCACCGGGTTGATCTTCTTCAGCGTGCCGCCGTCGTCGTAGTACACGGTGAAGCCGTAATCGAGCTGCATGCGCGCCATGTATTCGAGGTGCTGCTTGCGCACCTTCGAGTCGTCGCTGCGCTCCAGCAGCACGGTCTTCGGCAGCTTGCCCTGCTCTTTCAGGTAGGCGAAATGGCTACCGACATCCAGCGCCGACAGCACCGCGCCATCCAGCAGGAATTGGCCGCCCTTGTAGGCGTTGATGACGGTGTCGAACTGGCCCTGGGCCTGGGCGGCACTGACCTCATCCTTGGTGCTGCCGCGATGGCAGCCGGCCAGCACCAGCAGGCTGCCCAGCATGGCGGCCGCGGCGGCACGGGCAAGCAGGGGCGAAAAACGGATCATCGGTGTCTCCTGGAAAACGTGTCGGTTCATCGGCGGAGTGTAGCGCCCGGCCGCGATCGTGGGCAGCGCCGGACGCCGCCCGTTCAGGGAGGCGATCAGGTGCGCGGCAAGGTCACGCCCTGCTGGCCCTGGTACTTGCCGCCGCGATCCTTGTAGCTGGTCTCGCATTCCTCGTCGGATTCGAGGAACAGCATCTGCGCCACGCCTTCGTTGGCGTAGATCTTGGCGGGCAGCGGGGTGGTGTTGGAGAACTCCAGCGTCACGTGGCCCTCCCACTCCGGCTCCAGCGGCGTCACGTTGACGATGATGCCGCAGCGCGCGTAGGTGCTCTTGCCGAGGCAGACGGTGAGCACCTTGCGCGGTATGCGGAAGTACTCGACCGTGCGCGCCAGCGCGAACGAGTTCGGCGGGATGATGCACACGTCCGCCTCGACATCGACGAAGCTCGACGGATCGAACGCCTTCGGATCCACGATGGTGGAGTTGATATTGGTGAAGATCTTGAACTCGCGCGCGCAGCGCACGTCGTAGCCGTAGCTGGAAGTGCCGTAGGAGATCAGCTTGTTGCCGTCGCGCAGCTTGACCTGGCCCGGCTCGAACGGCTCGATCATGCCGTGGCTCTCGGCCATGCGGCGGATCCACTTGTCGGATTTGATGCTCACGCGGTCTCCGGTCGGTAGCGGCAGCACCCGGTCGGGCCGGGCGTAAAGCGGCAAAAATACATGGTCGGGGTGCCGCCGCGCCAGCCGAACGGGTCGCCGTCGCCCGTAGGAGCCCGCTGGCGGGCGATGCTTTTGGAGCCTGGATTCGGGATTCGGGATTCACAAAAGCAGAGCATCGCGCGCCAGCGGGCTCCTACGGTGGGCGCGGGATATCGGCCAGGATGTCCAGTGCCGCGCGCAATTCCGCACGACGTTCCGCGCTGGCCAGCACCTGCGCCGCCGTGCAGCCGGCACCCGGCAGCGCCACCGGCAGGGGCTGCGCCGCCAGCAACTGGGCGGACATGGTGCGCAGGATCTCGGCCAGCGCCTGCTGCGCATGGTACGAACCGCGCGCGGCCGTGTTCAGCAGCAACACCGGCTTGCCCGGAAACTCCAGGCTGCCGACCAGCCAGTCCAGCAGGTTCTTGAACGCGCCGGGCACGCCGTGGGCGTATTCGGGGCAGGCGATCAACAAGGCATCGGCGCGATCCACCGCTTCGCGCAGCGACCGCACCGGCGCGGGCACGGCAGCGGCTTCGTCGTCCGGATTGAACAGCGGCAGGCGGCCGAGCCCGTCGTACAGCACCAGCTCCAGCGTTGCCGGCACCAGTTGCCGCGCGGCCTCCAGCGCCGCCCGGTTCGACGACACCCGGCGCAGGCTGCCGCACAGGCACAGCACGCGCTGCGCCGCCGCCGTCATGCGGCCGGCACGCCCTGCACCACGATCTTGCCCAGGCCCAGCGACTTGTTGCGCGGCTGCCGCGACAGCCGGCCGGCCACGTTGCGGGCGATCTCGCGGTAACGCATGGCGAGCTCGGAATCGGGGATCGCCGCCACCGTGGGATTGCCGCCGTCGGCCTGCTCGCGGATGCGGATGTCCAGCGGCAGCGAGCCGAGATAGGCCGCGCCGTACTGCGTGGCCATGCGCTCGCCGCCACCTTCGCCGAAGATGTTTTCCTCGTGGCCGCAGTGGGAGCAGACATGGGTGGCCATGTTCTCCACCACGCCGAGCACCGGCACCTCGACCTTCTCGAACATCTTCAGCGCCTTGCGCGCGTCCAGCAGGGCGATGTCCTGCGGCGTGGTGACGATCACCGCGCCGGCCACCGGCACCTTCTGCGACAGCGTGAGCTGGATGTCGCCGGTGCCCGGCGGCAGATCCACGATCAGGTAGTCGAGCTGCTCCCAGCGCGTGTCGGTGAGCAGCTGCATCATCGCCTGGGTGACCATCGGGCCGCGCCAGATCATCGGCGTGTCTTCCTCCACCAGGAAGCCGATCGACATCACCGGCATGCCGTGCGCCTGCATCGGGATGATGCTCTTGCCGTCCGGCGAGGCCGGCTTGCCGTGTACGCCGAGCATGGTCGGCTGGCTCGGACCGTAGATGTCCGCGTCCATCACGCCGACCTTCGCGCCTTCGGCCTGCAACGCCAGCGCCAGGTTCGCCGACACCGTGGACTTGCCCACGCCGCCCTTGCCGGACGCCACCACGATGATGTTCTTCACGTTCGGCAACGGCCCCAGCGTGCCCTGCACCTTGTGCACGTGGATGCGGCTGGTGATCGAAACCGTGGCCGAGTCGATCGCCGGATCGGCTTCCAGCGCCTGGCGCACGCGCGCGGCGAGGCTGTCGATGGCGCCGGCGGCCGGGTAGCCCAGTTGCAGGTCCACCGACACCTTCGCCCCGTCGACGCCGACCGCACGCACGGCCTCGCCCAGCGGCGCGCCGGTATGGGTGTCGATGAGACTGCCAAGGATCTGGCGGACCAGGGTTTCGTTCGCCTGCGTCATGTCGGCTCGGGTGTTTGCGGAGACGCCCATTATGCCAGTCCGTCGCCGCCGCCCCGCTGACCTGGGTCAGCGACAGGCATGGCGCAATGCAGCTTGACGCTCCCGCCGAACCTCGCCAGTCTCGCCTCCATACGCTTTCGTACGGGAGGACCATCCATGAAGCCTGCTTTCCGCCTCACCTTCGCCGCCGGCCTGCTGCTGGCCGCCGGCGCCGCACTGGCCGCCAACAACACCCCGGTCGGCACCTGGAAGACCATCGACGACACGACTCACCAGCCGAAGTCGATCGTCGAGATCACCGAACACAACGGCGAGTACCAGGCGAAGATCGTGCAGCTGCTGAACCGCACCCCGGAAGACGTGGCGCGCGACGGCGAGCATCCGCTGTGCACCAAGTGCGACGGCGAACGCAAGAACCAGCCGATCGTGGGCATGACCTTCATGTGGGGCGTCAGCCAGGACGGCGACGAGTGGAGCGGCGGCAGGATCCTCGACCCGAAGAACGGCAAGGTCTACAAGGTGAAGCTCAAGCTGGTGGACGGCGGGCAGAAACTCGACGTGCACGGCTACATCGGCTTTGCCCTGCTCGGCCGCTCGCAGATCTGGGAACGACAGCCCTGACCCGGCATCGCGGTAGCTGAACCGACGCCCCGCACTGCCGGCCGGTGCGGGGCGTTTTCATGTGCGGCCGATCAGTCAGCCGCCGCTTCGGCCCGATGCACGCTGACGCCGCGGGCGCTGAACGCGGCGCGCACCGGCCGGCCGACGGCATGCTCGACCACCAGGTACTGCACCTCGGCGATCGGCGCGATCCGGTGCGTGGCCACCGTGCCCAGCTTGTCGCTGGTGGCCACCACCACAGTCTCGCCACTGGCCTCGATCATCGCCCGCTTCTGCAGCGACTCCTCGCTGTCGAAACCCCACAGGCCGCTGTCCGCGTCGATCGCGCAGGCGCCGGGAAAACACAGGTCGGCGCGCACGCGCTGCAGTTCCTGCAGGGTCTGCGCACCCACCGCGCCGCCGATCCGCGGGTCGATGCGGCCGCCCAGCAGCAGGATCTCGAAGCCCTCGCGCTCGATCAGCGCCAGCGCGATGTCCGGCGCGTTGGTGATCACGGTGAGGTTCATCCGTTCGGGCAGCGCCGCAGCGATCGCGGCATTGGTGGAGCCGGCGTCGATCAGCAGCACCTGTCCTTCGCGCACCAGGCTCACCGCCTTGCGCGCCAGCGCCAGCTTGCGGCCGACCTGTTCGCTGCGCCGCTGCTGCAGCGGCGCGACCGCCGCCGACAGCGGCAGCGCGCCGCCGTAGACGCGTCGGCACAATCCCTGCGCGGCCAGTTCGCGCAGGTCGCGGCGGATCGAATCCTCCGACGCCGCTAACTCCGCCGCCAGCTCCGCCGCCACCACCCGCCCGCGACTGCGCAAGCGCTGCAGGATCTCGTGCTGGCGCTCCTGCGGCAGCAGCTCGCCGGGCAGGGGCGGCTTAGCCATGCGCCGCCTCCAGCAGGCCTGCACGGCACAGCTCGGCGCGCAGGGTGGCGGGATCGCGGAAGTGCAGCGCATGCAAGCCCAGCCGTGCCGCGGCTTCGACGTTGCGCGGCGCGTCGTCGATGTACACCGTGCGCGCGGCCTCCAGGCCATGGCGCGACAGCAACAGGCGGAAGATCGCCGGATCGGGCTTGATCAGCCGCTCCTCGCCCGACACCACGATGCCGCGAAAGGCCGCCATGAATCCGTAGCGTTGCCGCGCCAGCGGAAAAGTTTCCTGCGACCAGTTGGTCAGCGCGTACAGCGGCACGCCGCGTGCGCGCAGTTCGTCGAGGATGGCCACGCTGCCCTCGATCGGCCCGCGCAGCATCTCGTCCCAGCGTTCGCGGTAGGCGGCGATCAGCCCGGCATGCTGCGGGTGCTGCGCGCTGAGCCCGGCAATGGCCTCGCGCCAGGGTCGCCCCGCATCCTGCCGCTCGTTCCAGTGCGCGGTGCAGACCTCGGCCAGAAAACGCTCCATCGCCGCCTCGTCGTCGAACAGCCGGCGATACAGATGACGCGGGTTCCAGTCCAGCAGCACGCCGCCGAGGTCGAACACCACGGTGTCGAAGCGCGGCGCACTCACGACCGCACCAGCCTTGCCGAGGCGGCGGTCAGCAACAGCAACCCGGCCACCGCCGCCAGCGCCACCGGCAGGCTGCTGGCCTGGGCCAGGAAACCGATCAGCGCCGGGCCGCTGAGCAGGCCGGCGTAACCCAGCGCGGTCACCGTGGCGATGGCGATGCCGGGCGAGGTGCCCGGCAGCCGACCGGCCGCGCCGAACATCACCGGCACGATATTGGCCGCGCCCAGCCCGACCAGCACGAAGCCGATCGGCGCCGCCGGCGGCCACGCCAGCATCGACGCCAGCAGGAAGCCTGCCGCCGCGGTGCAGGCACCCAGGCGCACGGTCAGCACCGGGCCGAAGCGCGCCACGATCCGGTCGCCGCCAAGGCGCCCGATGGCCATCGCCACCGAAAAGGCGGCATAGCCGATGCCGGCGGAAGCCACCGAGAAGCCGCGGAAGTCGCGCAGGAACACCGCGCTCCAGTCCAGCATCGAACCCTCGGCCAGGAAACTGATGAAACACAGCAAGCCCAGCGCCAGCACGATGCCGCGCGGCATGCCGAACGCCGCGCGTTCACCGGCAGCGTCGACGTGCTCGATCAGGCGCGGCCACTGCGTCACCAGCACGACCGCCAGCAGCGCGGCCATCGCCACGGCGGCAGCGGTCAACGGCATGCCCAGCGCCAGCAGCAGGCTCATGCCCGCCGCTCCGCTCAAGCCGCCGATGCTGAACAGCCCGTGGAAGCCCGACATCAGCGGACGACCGTCGCGCCGCTCCACCTCCACCGCATGCGCGTTCATCGCCACGTCCACCGCACCCAGCGCCGCGCCGAAATACAACAGGGCGAGCGCCAGCGTGGCCACGCCCGGCGCGAGCGCCAGCAGCGGTAGCGCCAGGCATAGCAGCAAGCCGCCGACGCCGATCACTCGGCGACTGCCGAAGCGATGGGTGAGCCAGCCGACCAGCGGCATCGACAGCATCGAGCCGCCGCCGAAAGCCAGCAGCAGCATGCCGAGACCGGCCTCGTCGAGGCCGAGCCGCGCCTTCGCGTACGGCACCATCGGCGCCCACGCGGCCATGCCGATGCCGGAGACCAGGAAGACCAGGCGGGTGGCGCGGATGGCCGATGCCAGCCCGTTCCGCACGTCTGCCGTCAGGGGAATGCTGCTTGTCTGCACGCTTACTCCACTTCCACAAACACGCATAAATGTACACAAATGCGTATAAACACGCAATCGAACGGATCGTCGCAGCGCACCGCCAAACAAGCCCGGATCGCGCCGGAAGCCCCGCCCACGGCCGGTGCGGCCGGGCGGCCATGGCATAATGCGCAGTCATCACCGGAATACGCCCCATGAGTCGCCGCCTGCTCGTCACCAACGCCCTGCCCTACGCCAACGGCCCGCTGCACATGGGCCATCTGCTGGGCTACATCCAGGCCGACATTTGGGTGCGCGCACAACGGATGAGCGGCCACAAGGTGGCCTACGTCTGCGCCGACGACGCGCACGGCACGCCGATCATGCTGGCTGCGGAAAAGGCCGGCATGACGCCGGAGGCGTTCATCGCCGGCATCCGCGAGGGCCACGAGGCGGATTTCGCCGCGTTCGGCGTGGCGTTCGACCAGTACCACACCACCCATTCGGAAGAGAACCGCGAGCTGTCGACGCTGATCTACACGCGCCTGCGCGACGCCGGCTACATCGCCAGGCGCGAGATCCAGCAGTTGTTCGACCCGGAAAAGCAGATGTTCCTGCCGGACCGCTACATCAAGGGCACCTGCCCGAACTGCGGCACGCCGGACCAGTACGGCGACAACTGCGAGCACTGCGGCGCCACCTACGCGCCGACCGACCTGATCAACCCGACCTCGGTGATGTCCGGCGCCACGCCGGTGCTGCGCGACTCGGAGCACTACTTCTTCGAACTGGGCAAGTTCGAGGGCCTGTTGCGCGACTGGTTCGCCGGCAAATTCACCCACGGCAAGCCGGTGGCGAACAGCGGCGTGGCGGCGAAGCTGCGCGAATGGCTGGACGGCGGCCTGAAGGACTGGGACATCTCGCGCGACGCACCCTACTTCGGCTTCCCGATCCCCGACGCGCCGGGCAAGTTCTTCTACGTGTGGCTGGACGCGCCGGTCGGCTACCTGGCCAGCTTCAAGGCACTGTGCGACCGCACGCGACTGAAGTTCGACGAGTTCCTCGCTGCCGACAGCAGCGCCGAGCTGCATCACTTCATCGGCAAGGACATCATCAACTTCCACGGCCTGTTCTGGCCGGCGATGCTGCACGGCGCCGGCTTCCGCACGCCGACCGCGCTGCACGTCAACGGCTACCTCACGGTGAACGGCGCGAAGATGTCCAAGTCGCGCGGCACCTTCATCCAGGCGCGCACCTACCTGGACGCCGGCCTGCATCCGGGATTCCTGCGCTATTACTTCGCCAGCATGCTCAGCGACGCGCCGGTCGATGTGGATCTGGACCTGAAGGCGTTCGAGGAACGCGTCAACTCGCACCTGGTCGGCAAGTGGGTGAACATCGCCAGCCGCACCGCCGGCTTCGTGCACAAGCATTTCGGCGGCCGCCTGGCGCCGCAGTTCAGCGCAGAGGAAACCGCGCTGTGGAACACCCTGCTGGAACACTACGACGGCATCGCCGCGCTGTACGACAGCGGCGACTTCGCCGAGGTTACCCGCCGCTTCGTGCTGATGGCCGACCTGGTCAACGGCCACATCGCCGCCAAGGCGCCGTGGGCGATGGCCAAGGACGAAAGCCGCCGCGACGAGCTGCACCAGGTGTGCTCGTTTGCGCTGACCGCGTTCCGCCTGCTGGCCGGCATGCTCAAGCCGATCCTGCCAATCACCGTGGCTGCCGCCGAGCAGTTCCTGGCCGCGCCGATCACCGACTTCGACGACGCCCGCGCCGCGCTGCGCAATCACGCCATCCAAGCCTTCGAGCCGTTGCTCGGCCGCATCGATCCCAAGCGCATCGAGGCCATGGTCGAGGCCTCGAAGGATTCGCTCGGCGGTCCCACCGAAGCCTCCGCCGTCCCGAAAAAGAAGAAAGCCATGAACGACAGCGCCAAACCCGCCGCCGCGATCGCCGAGCCGGCCCCGGCCACGCCCGCCACCATCGGCATCGACGATTTCGCCCGGCTCGACCTGCGCATCGGCAAGGTCACCGCCTGCGAGTTCGTGGACGGTTCCGACAAGCTGCTGCGCTTCGAACTGGACGCCGGCGCGCTGGGCACGCGGCAGATCTTCTCCGGCATCCGCGCCGCCTACGCCGAGCCGGAGAAACTGGTGGGCCGCAACGTGGTATTCATCGCCAACCTGGCCCCGCGCAAGATGCGCTTCGGCCTGTCCGAGGGCATGATCCTCTCGGCCGGCGACGGCGGCAGCGACCTGTTCCTGCTCGACGCCGACCCGGGCGCCAAGCCAGGCGCCACCGTGCGCTGATTGAGAGATCGCACATGCGATGCGTCCACCAATCCTTCGACCACACCGAGGCAGAAATCGTCGCCGGTTTGTTGCGTGAGGAAGGTTGTACCGCCTTCGTGTTTGAAAACGGTCTGTCGCGTCTCAAGTGGTACCAGGTCATCGCGTTCGGTGGCTCGGTCGTCATGGTGCCCGATGCATGCCTCGAACAGGCCAGTGACGTGCTCGATCACTGGAGGCGCGGCGACTATCGCGTCGAAGACGACGATCAATGCCCACGTTGTCACAGCAGCGATATCGAAGAGAACCCCAACTATCGCGGCTGGGCCTTTTTCTTCGGATGCTTCCTGGGTTTGCCGATATGGCCCGCTCTCAAGTGGAGAGAACGCTGCAAGTCGTGCGGTCACCACTGGAAAGCGACTCCGCCGGACACCTATGCGGAATGGGGCAAGCTGGGGGCCAAAACCGAAGCACCTGCACACGATGACTGAGCTCGTGACCCTCGCCGACCGCATCGACGCCGTGCTGCCGCAGACGCAGTGCGAGCAATGCGGCTACCACGGCTGCCGGCCGTATGCGGAAGCGATCGCGCGCGGCGAGGCGGACATCAACCGCTGCCCTCCCGGAGGCGACGCCGGCATCGCGAAACTCGCCGCGCTGCTGCAGCGCCCCGTGTTGCCGCTGGACCTCGCATGCGGCACGGAAAAACCGCGCATGCTGGCGCGCATCGTCGAGGCCGACTGCATCGGCTGCACCAAGTGCATCCAGGCCTGCCCGGTCGACGCGATCGTGGGCGCGTCGAAACTCATGCATACGGTGCTCGCCGACGACTGCACCGGCTGCGAGCTGTGCGTGCCGGCCTGCCCGGTCGACTGCATCGTGCTGGAACCGATGCCGCCCGCGCAGATCGACCAGGCGCATGCCGACGCGGCGCGCGAACATTTCCGGCGCCGCGAGGCACGGCTGGCGCGCGAAGCCGCCGAGCGCGAGGCCGAGCTGGCCGCGCGCAAGGCGGCGGTGGACACTCTCGCCGCGGCCAACCCGGTGCTGGCCGCGCTGGCGCGCGCCAAGGCAAAACGACAGGAGCCGAATCCGTGAAGCGCGCCGACGTGGTCGAACTGTTCACCCGCCTGCGCGAGCTGAACCCGCACCCCACCACCGAACTCGCCTACACCACGCCGTTCGAGCTGCTGGTGGCCGTGGTGCTGTCGGCGCAGGCCACCGACGTGGGCGTCAACAAGGCCACCAAGAAACTCTATCCGGTGGCGAACACGCCGCAGGCGATCCTCGAACTGGGCGAGGAAGGACTGAAGAAATACATCAACACGATCGGCCTGTTCAACGCCAAGGCGAAAAACGTGATCGCGTTGTGCCGCCTCCTCGTCGAACAGCACCACGGCGAAGTGCCGCGCACGCGCGAGGCGCTGGAGGCGCTGCCCGGCGTGGGCCGCAAGACCGCCAACGTGATGCTCAACACCGCCTTCGGCGAGCCGACCATCGCGGTGGACACGCACATCTTCCGCGTCGCCAACCGCACCGGCCTGGCGCCGGGCAAGGACGTGCGCGCGGTGGAGGACAAGCTGGAAAAAGTGGTGCCGGCCGAGTTCAAGCGCGACGCCCATCACTGGCTGATCCTGCACGGCCGCTACGTGTGCAAGGCGCGCAAGCCGGATTGTCCGCACTGCCCGATCCGCGACCTGTGCCGCTACAAGCACAAGACGGTGGAATAGCGGACGAAAACGCCCCGCGGCCGGATTCCCTGGCGGGAGCGCAATCCGGGCGTCAGGCCGGCAGTTGCGCCCGTTCCAGCGCCGCGACGTGGCGCTCCAGCCGCGGCCCGAGATAACAATGCGAGCCGCACGGCAGCAAGCCCACCTTGCCGAACTCGCGCAGGTACCAGGCCGGCGCGCGCGCCACGAAACCGTGGTGGTCACCGGCCACGTCGTCGCGGCTGGTGAACACTTCCAGGAACGCCACGCCCTCCAGCATCTCGCCGATGCCCTGCAGCCCGGCGCGGATCTCGGCCGGCCTCAGGTAATGCAGTACGTCGGTGCACACGATCAGGTCGAAGCGGATGTCGAAGCGCAGCTGTTCCAGCTGGCCGAAGCGCGCCAGGCCGATGTGGCGGCTACGCCCGTAACGTGCCACCACGTATTCGCTGGCATCCAGCCCGCGATACGCGATGTCCGGGCGCAATGCACGCAGCGGCGCGCGCCAGGTCGCCTCGCCGCAACCCACGTCGAGCACGTTGCGGATCGGCCGGCCGAGGTAGTACTCCGCCTGCGCCACCACCATCGCCACCTTGCGCTTCAGCTCCGCCGGCGAGGCGACGGCGTGCCGCGGGTCGCGATACCACTTGTCGAAATAGGCGCGGTCGTAGGTCTTGGGCATCGGCGGTCGGTCCGGCAAAGCCCGCATGGTAACTGGGCGACGCTCAATCCGCCGCGCGCGGTACCAGCATGTGCTTGGCGACATGCCCGTGCAGCCGACCGAGGCCGCGCGCCAGGTGCAGGGTGGCGAACAGCAGCACGATGCCGATCACGCACATCGCGATCGCATCGCCCCAGCCCGGCACATGTGCGCCGAAACCCCAGTCCACGGTGACCTGGCGCGGCCAGGACACCCAGCTGTCGTCGCGGAACAACATCGCCAGCGGCGCGCCGATGAAGGCCACCGACACGCTGAGCAAAGTCACGGCCAGCGTGAAGTACACGATGCCCAGCGGCAGCATCAGCCACATGTAGCAAAGCGTGGTCCAGGTGTGCACGTCGGTGAACATGCTGCCGATGCGCTGCAGCAGGGTCATGCCGGTGGTCGGGTACACCGGCCGGCGCGGCATGCGCATGCCAAGCATCGCCTCCACGATGCGCCCCTCCACCAGCGACAGCACGCGCACGCTGCCGAAGAACAGCACGATGAACGGCAGGCCGATGATCAGCACCGACAAGCCCACCGACAGCGACAAGCCGGTCACCGCCCAGGTGAAGTAGAAGATGCCGGTGGCCAGCGACAGCAGCATGTAGAACAGCGCGCCGTAGGTGCGCGGATCGGCGGCCACGCCGAAGAAGCGCCCGGCCAGCGAACGCCGCTTCGGCGGCGGCGGCGGACGCAGCGCGCGCTGGATCCTGATCTCCTGGTCGCGGTAGATCTCGGCCACCTCGTCCGGCGCGCCGTAGCTGCCGACGACGTGTTCCAGCATCGCCGCTTCGCTGCGGCCGGGCTGCTCGGCCAGCTCGGCGCGCAGGTGTTCCTCGGCGTCGTACAGCGCGTCCTGGATCAGCGCCGGATCGGCGCCGCGCAGCGCGGCACGCAGTTGTTCAAGGTATTCGGCGATCGTGCGTGGCGCGTTCATTACACCCCTCCTTGCAAGACGTTATCGACGGAATCGCGGGTGGCGTTCCACGCGGCGACCCATTCGCGCAATACCTCGCGCCCCGGTTTGGTGATGCGGTAATAGCGGCGCGGCGGCCCGCTGACGGAGGGCTCGACCTCGCTGGCCAGCAGGCCGGCCGCCTCCAGGTTGCGCAGCACCGGATACAGCGCGCTCTGCTTGCCGGCCAGCACGCCTTCGCCCACCTCTTCCAGCCGCTTGGCGATCTGGTAGCCGTACATCGGCTGGCGCGACTGCCCCAGCACTGCCAGCAGCACCAGCGACACGGTGCCGCTGGAAAGCTCCTTCTGGAACTTCTTCAACTGGCTGGCGCTGTCATCCACGTCGCTCACCCGTACTGCCGCATGGCGTTGAGTGAACTGTAGTACGAACTTGACACTAGTGCATGGGCCTTAAGTCATGCCTTGGCCAACCGGCCACTTGGCACGACACCCCGCGCATCAGAACTCCGTACGCCCCTCTGATTTCCCGGACTCGCACCAGCTTTGGCGTCCTTCCCAATGGTCGCGCGCGTCGAGCCGCTCGACTGCGACGTGTCGAAGCTGCGCAAGCTGCCGCAACAGTGGCAAGCGGCCGGGTCGAGTCCATGAAAAACGCCACGGATGCCGCATCCGCGGAGACACGGGCTGCGTATCTGCGCTGAAGCCGGCATTTCCATCCACTCGCGGAGTATCGCCATGAAACGTTCATTGTTCCTCTCAGGTTGGCTGGTCGTCGGCGCCATGATGATGGCGCTCGCAATGGCCGCCCAGCCGCCGCCGACCGCCAATGCGCAGCACCAGCTTGTCGGCGCCCGTGGCATGACGCTGTATGTCTTCGATGCCGACGGCGACAGCGGGCGCAGCGAATGCAGCGGTCCATGCGCCAGCCTGTGGCCGCCCTATGCGGCCGACGCCAACGTGACGGCGAGCGAAGGCTTCAGCGTGACCGCACGCCCCGACCACAGCCTGCAGTGGGCGTTCAAAGGCCATCCGCTGTACCGCTATGCGGGTGACGCGAAGCCTGGCGACCAACGCGGGGATGGCATCAACGGCACCTGGCACATCGCCCTGATGCATTGATGATCGTCGCGCTGCATCCGCCCGCCCCGATGCCCCGTACCTGCATGTGCGGCGCAGTGTCGCGCCGACACGGGAGGAGAAATTCATGTACAAGCATCGTATGAACCGGGCAATCGCGCTCGGTGGGCTCGTGCTGGCCGGCGCACTGGTTTCGCTGACGGCCGCCGCGGACGACGGCGGCTCGAGCACGCCGGCCGGTGTCAGCGGCAAGCTGCTGCTCACCGGCGGCGTCTCGGAAATCGGCGGCGCCGCAGGCGGCGGCCTCACGCCATGGGCGCTGATCGGCGGCTACGGCACCAATGACCAGATCGGCGCCAACGCGTTCTACACCCGCGTGAACGCGCAGGACTACCACCTCGACGACGCCGGCGTGATGGTCGGGCTGTATGACCGGGTGGAAATTTCGTTCGCGCAGCAACGCTTCGACACCGAGAAGGTGGGCGGCCTGCTGGGGCTTGGCAACGGCTTCACCTTCAGGCAGAACGTGCTCGGCGCAAAGGTGCGGCTGTTCGGCGACGCCGTGCTCGACCAGGACAGCTGGGTGCCGCAGGTGTCCGTCGGCATGCAGTACAAGAAGAACAACCAGGACGCCGTGGTGAAGTTCGTCGGCGCCAAGCGTTCGCAAGGCACCGATTACTACGTCAGCGCGACCAAGCTGTTCCTGTCGCAGAGCCTGCTGCTGAACGCCACGCTGCGCTTCACCAAGGCGAACCAGATCGGCATCCTCGGCTTCGGAGGCGACAAGCACGACAGCTACCAGGCCGAATTCGAAGGTTCGGTCGCCTACCTGCTCAGCCGCAACTGGGCCATCGGCGCGGAATACCGCCAGAAGCCGAACAACCTCGGCATCGCCAAGGAAAACGACTGGTACGACGCCTTCGTCGCGTGGGCGCCGACCAAGCACGTCTCGCTGACGCTGGCCTACGCCAACCTCGGCAACATCGTGATCAAGGACAACCAGCGCGGCCTGTACGCGTCCGTGCAGGTCGGCTTCTGACGACCCCATCATCCGATACGAGGATCAAGCCCATGCTCAAGCATTCCCTTGCCGCCGCCGCGCTAACCGCCGGCCTGCTGATCAGCCATCACGCCCTCGCGCAGGATGCGCCCGCCAAGTCGGACCAGTCCACCACGGAGGCCGCCTCGGCTCCACGCGACCCGGCGCTCAAACCGGTCTTCGACGAGTTCGGCGGCAAACCCGGGCTCGTCACGCTGGTGAACGATTTCATGGACAACCTGATGGCCGACCCGGTCACCCGACCATTCTTCGCCAACGCCGACCGCGAGCACATCAAGAAAGAGCTCGTCGACCAGTTCTGCGTGATCCTCGACGGACCATGCACCTATACCGGGCGCGACATGGCCTCGGTACACAAGGGCATGGGCGTGAACCGCACGAATTTCAACGCGCTGGTAGAAGACCTGCAGACGGCGATGAACAAGCACGGGGTCCCGTTCCGTGCGCAGAACAAGCTGCTGGCAAAACTGGCGCCGATGCACCACGTGATCATCACCAGGTAACCGGGTGTTCCCGATGCGATCTGCGGCGTTGCCGCAGATCGCCAAACCGCTCGCCAACACCCCACGGTCCGCACTTGCTGTGCGTTGGCGAGTATTTGATCCGGCCACGACACACAATGCTTTGCTGTCCGTGGTCTGGCGAAGTGGGCACAGGGCATTTCCCCGTCGCACGGGCCTCGGTCTTCGCGCCGGCATGCACTTTGGCGTCATGCCCCAGCCGCACTCTGCTAAGTTGCAGCCCTTGTCCATTCGTTGACCAGGGGAATGCCATGCTTAGCCGCCACCTCATCGCCGCACTCGCGCTGACCAGCAGCCTGCTGGCACTGCCTGCCCTCGCCGATGGGCAGGCCAAGCCCACGCCGACCACGAAAGAGATCCTGGCCAAGTCGACGCCAGTCGAGTGGCGCACGCCGGACCCGCAGAACCTGATAATCATGCAACTGCCGACCGGAGGCGTGGTGATCGAGCTGGCGCCGGACTTCACCCCGCTGCACGCGGCGAACATCCGCACCCTGGTGCGTGGGCATTATTTCGACGGGCTGGCGATCATCCGCGTGCAGGACAATTTCGTCACCCAATGGGGCGACCCGAACGACGACGACAACGGCGACAAGAGCAAGCTCCGTTCGCTGGGCAAGGCCAGCAAGACGCTGCTGCCGGAATTCACCCGTGCGATCGACCCGAAGCTGGCGTGGACGCCGCTGCCGGACGGCGACGTGTACGCGCCCGAGGTCGGCTTCAGCGAGGGCTTCCCGGTGGCGCGCGACCCCGCCGCCGGGCAGCAGTGGCTGGCGCACTGCTACGGCATGGTCGGCGTGGCGCGCGACGTGGCGCCGGAAACCGGCAGCGGCAGTTCGCTGTACGCGGTGATCGGCCAGGCGCCGCGCCGGCTGGATCGCAACCTCGCCGTGGCCGGCCGGGTGCTGGAAGGCATGCCGCTCTTGTCCGGCCTGCCGCGCGGGCCGGAACCGATGGGCTTCTACGCGAAGCCGGCGCAACGCATCACCATCGAATCGGTACGCCTGGCCGCCGACCTCCCGGCGAAGGATCGCCCGGCGATCGAGGTGCTGCGCACCGACAGCGCCAGCTTTGCCGCACTGGTCGAGGCGAAACGCAACGGCCACAACGCGTTCTATGCCCGGCCGGCCGGCAAGGTCGACCTGTGCAGCATCGACGTGCCGGTGCGCGAGGCGAAACCGGCGCATTGAGGCCGCCGCGTCGCCGCAAACATTTTGTTCACCCGCGTCGGTTACCTTGCATCTCCAGCCGAGCGCGGAAACCACTGCATGCCATTGAACGATACCCTGGCCTTCCTGCGTGCCTGGCTGCGCGACCCGCGCGGGATCGGCGCGGTAACGCCGTCCGGCGCCGCGCTGGCGCGGCTGATGACCAGCCGGGTCGGTGCGCTGGACGGCCCGGTGATCGAACTGGGCCCCGGCACCGGCGCGCTGACCCGTGCCCTGCTGGCGCGCGGCGTGCCGCTGCACCGGCTGGCCTTGATTGAGGCCGACCCGCATTTCGCCGATGCACTGAGCCGGCGCTATCCGCAGGCGACCATCCTGCGCATGGACGCGGCCCGGCTCGGCGATACCGCACCGCTGTTCGGCGACGAGCGCGCCTGTGCCGTGGTCAGCGGCCTGCCGCTGCTGTCGATGCCGCCGGCCCAGGTCGCAGCGATCGTGCAGGGCGTGTTCGAGCGCCAGCTGCGCAGCGGCGGCATGTTCTACCAGTTCACCTACGGCCCGCGCTGCCCGCTGCCGTCGGCCCTGCTCGCGCGACTGGAACTGCAGGCCCACCGGGTCGGCAGCGCGCTGCTCAACCTGCCGCCGGCGGCGGTGTACTGCATCAGCCGGCGGGCGGAGAGCCAGGTCGCCGCCTGAGCCGCCGCGGGAACTGCCCGGCCAGTGCGCGTGAACGGGGTCTGAAAGCCGTCGACCATCACGACACTGCCTATGCATCGCTGCGGCTATCACTGGCGGCGATGCTTCGACGCGTCCAGGCGACGCGCGGGCCCACCGCCGCGGGAGTGAGGGATGCAACGCCGCCGGAAAGTACTCAGCTCGATCGCGGGCACGCTGCTGGTGCTGCTTGCGCTGCTGCTGGTCGCCGTCGCCACGTTCGACTGGAACCGCATGAAGCCGTTCATCGCCGACAAGGTCAGCCAGGCGATCGGGCGCCCGTTCGCGATCGATGGCGAGCTCACCGTGGACTGGCAGCGCGATCGCCACGGCAGCTGGTTCGCCTCGCTGCTGCCGCGGCCCGAGTTCACCGCGCGCGACATCCGCATCGCCAACCCGGGCTGGGCCGCGCGGCCGCAGTTCGCCCACCTCGACGCGCTGCGCTTCCGGCTGTCGCTGCCGGCGCTGCTGACGCACCGCATCGACGTGCCCACGTTGCAGCTGGTGCGCCCCACCGCCGACCTGGAGCGCGACAAGTCGGGGCGCGCCAGCTGGGATTTCGCGCCGCCGGAAAACACCGCACCCTCCGCCTGGAAGCTGCAGCTGGGCACGATCGGTTTCGACCAGGGCCTGATCACTCTCGACGATGCCGCCAACCGGGTGAAGCTGAAGCTGGTGGTGGAGCCGCTGCAGGAAGCCATCCCCTATGAGCAGATCGTGGCGCAGCAATCCAGCGATGCGCGCGAGCAGGCCGGCAAGACGGTCGGTGCCGCGGCGAAGAAGGCCATGGCCGGCGGCAACGTCACGCCGGAACCGGTCGGCCAGGCGACCGCGTCGACGACCTACCAGTTCAGCTGGACCGCCGAAGGCAGCTACCAGGGCAGTCCGCTTACCGGCAAGGGCCGCACCGGCGCCGTGCTGGCGCTGCAGGATACGACCAGGCCGTTCCCGCTGCAGGCCGACCTGCGTATCGGCGACAGCCGCATCGCCCTCGTGGGCACGCTGACCGATCCGCTGCACCTGGGCGCGCTGGACGTGCGCCTGTGGTTCTCCGGCTCCAGCATGGCCAAGCTGTATCCGCTCACCGGCCTCACCCTGCCCGACACGCCACCCTACGCCACCGAAGGCCATCTGAAGGCCGCACTGCATCGCGGCGGCAGCCGTTACAGCTACCAGGACTTCCGCGGCCGCGTCGGCGGCAGCGACCTGGCCGGCAACCTGGTCTTCGTCACCGGCGGCAAGCGCCCCAAGTTGAGCGGCGACGTACACTCGGAGCTGCTGCAATTCGCCGACCTGGCACCGCTGATCGGCGCCGATGCCAACGCCGGAAAAATGCAGCGCGGCGACGCCACGCCGCAGCCGGCCGACAAGCTGCTGCCGGTCGAACCGTTCCGCACCGAGCGCTGGCAGGCGATGGATGCGGATGTGAGCTTCAGCGGCGCGCGCATCGTGCGCGGCGCGGCGCTGCCGATCGACTCGCTCGCCACCCATCTGGTCATGAACAACGGCGCCCTGTACCTGGACCCGCTGAGCTTCGGGCTGGCCGGCGGCACCGTGCGCAGCAACATCACCCTCGACGGCAGCCGCACACCGATGCGCGGCCTGCTCAAGCTCGATGCGCGCCATCTCAGGCTCAAGCAGCTGTTCCCGACCCTCGAACCGATGCGCACCAGCTTCGGCGAGATCAACGGCGACGCCGCGCTCGATGCGCAGGGCAATTCCATCGCCGCCCTGCTCGGCAGCGCGAACGGCGAGCTGAAGCTGCTGATGAACGACGGTGCGATCAGCAAGACCCTGCTGGAAACCGCCGGCCTCAACGTCGGCAACATCGTCATCGGCAAGCTGTTCGGCGACAAGACCGTGCAGATCAACTGCGCGGCCGCCGACATGGCCGCCAGCAACGGCCTGTTCGACATGCGCCTGTTCGTGTTCGACACCGACGACGCACTGATCAACGTCACCGGCACGGTGAACTTCGCCAACGAAAAGCTCGACCTGGACGTGAAACCGCACACCAAAGGCTTCCGTGTGTTCTCGCTGCGCTCGCCGCTGTACGTGCGCGGCACGCTGAAGAACCCGGACGTCGGCGTGCACGCCGGCCCGCTGCTGGCGCGCGGCGCCGGCGCCGTCGCTCTCGGTACGGTCGCCGCGCCGGCCGCCCTGCTCGCCCTGGTCGCACCCAGCCACGGCGACGACGGCGACAACACCTGTCGTGCCGTGCTGCAGCAGTTGCGCAGCTCCGGCAAGGTGATACCGGCGAGCAAACCGGCGGCGAAGAAGTAAGCATCAGGCACGTCGCCAACGATGACCGGCGCTAGAATGACGGCACTCCTCCTCGTGCGACCCCCATGCAACCCGTCAACCAGGCCCGTCTGCAGATTCATTTCTGCGTGTTGCTGTGGGGCTTCACCGCGATCCTCGGCAAGTTGATCACGCTGCCCGCGTTGCCGCTGGTGTGGTGGCGCATGCTGCTGGTGGTGGCGGCGCTGCTGCTGATGCCGCGGGTCTGGCGCGGCTTGCGCGCGATGCCGGCGCGGCTGATCTGGGCGTATGCCGGCATCGGCGTGCTGGTGTCGCTGCACTGGCTGAGCTTCTATGCCGCGATCAAGCTGTCGAACGCCTCGGTCGGCGCCACCTGCATCGCGCTGGGGCCGGTGTTCCTGGCTTTCATCGAACCGTGGATCGCCAAGCGCAAGTTCGACCCGCGCGAGCTGCTGATCGGCGTGGCGGTGGTGCCGGGTGTAGTCATGGTAGTGGGCGGCGTGCCGCACGACATGCGCGCGGGGATCGCGGTGGGCGTGCTGTCGGCGCTGTTCGTGGCGTTCTTCGGCTCGCTCAACAAGCGGCTGGTCGAGCACGGCGACCCGCTCACGGTGACCTTCATCGAGCTGGGCACCGGCACCGTCTTCCTCACCCTGCTCGCGCCGTTCATTCCGCATGCCGGCCCGGCGTTCATGCTGCCGGGCATGCACGATGCGCTGTTGCTGCTGGCGCTGTCGTTCGGCTGCACCCTGCTGCCGTTCACGCTGGCGCTGGTGGCGCTGCGCCACATGAGCGCGTTCGGCACGCAGATGGTCACCAACCTGGAGCCGGTCTACGCGATCGTGCTGGCGATCGTGCTGCTGGGCGAGCAGCATGAGCTGGACGGCTGGTTCTACGCCGGCGTGGCGGTGATCCTGGCCGCGGTGTTCATGCACCCGCTGCTGAACCGGCGGGCACGCGGCACCACGCAGCCCGAACTGCTCGGCACCGCCGAAAGCCACGGCATGGTCGACTGATCCATCGTCAGCGGCATTCCCGAGGAGCAGCCCATGACCGACAAGCAGCAGCACTGGGAAACGGTGTACCGGAGCAAGGCACCGGATGCGGTCAGCTGGTACCGCCCACATCTGGATACCTCGCTGGCGCTGATCGAGCGCGCCGCGCCCGACCACGGCGCCGCCGTGCTCGACGTAGGCGGCGGCGCATCGACCCTGGTCGACGACCTGCTTGCGCGCGGCTACCGCGACCTCAGCGTGCTCGACATTTCCGCCGAGGCCCTGAATGTCGCCCGCGAACGCCTGGGCAAGTCGGCGGACGCGGTGACCTGGCTGGCGGCCGACCTGCTCGACGCGCCGCTGCCGCAGGCCCGCTACGACCTGTGGCACGACCGCGCCGTGTTCCACTTCCTGACCGAGGCGGAGCAACGCGCGCGCTATCTGCAGCAGCTGGCCCGTGCCCTGAAGCCGGGCGGCCACGCGGTACTGGCCACCTTCGGGCCGCAGGGCCCGCTGAAGTGCAGCGGTCTGGATACGGTCCGCTACGATGCCGAGGGGCTTGCCCGCGCGCTCGGCGACGGCTTCGCGCTGCTCGACAGCACGCTGGAGTTCCACGCGACTCCGTTCGGCACCACCCAGCAGTTCCTTTATGCGCTGTTCCGGCGGACGCCCGTCGGCAGCGCCGCTGCGATGCGCTGAACGCGAAGGGCAATGCACGACGCGGCGCCCGGCCGCGCAACCCGCAGCCATCGTCGGGCCGCTAGCCGCAGCAGCCCTTCTGCTGCTGGATCGGCGGGCACGGCACGCTGCCCCAGAAACAGAACACGCAGCAGTCGCCCGGTTTGGGCCGCAGCAGTTCGCCGCAACCCGGACAGTCGTAGAAGAACTGGCAGGCGTCGGTCGGCATGGTCTCGGTGGCCTGGTGGCCGCAATGCGGACAGGTCAGCGTGCTGCGCAGGATGGGTTCGCTCGTCATGGGTCTTTACCCTACTCCGCTTGCACCTGCTTGATCGCTGTCATCACCGGCCCGACGCAGCCGGCGCAGCACCAGCAGGCGGAACGCGGCGGGGATGACCAGCATGGACAGCAACGGCGCGGTGAGCATGCCGCCGATCATCGGCGCGGCGATGCGCTGCATCACTTCGGAGCCGGCACCGTGGCCGAGCAGGATCGGCAGCAGGCCGGCGAGGATCACCGCCACCGTCATCGCCTTCGGCCGCACGCGCTGCACCGCGCCTTCGCGGATCGCCTCGTCCAGCTCGGCCGCACCCGAGTGCGGATCGGCTGCCAGCTGGCGGTCCCACGCGTGGTGCAGGTACAGCATCATCACCACGCCGAACTCGGCGGCGACGCCGGCCAGCGCGATGAAGCCGATCATCGTCGCCACCGACACCGCATGCCCCAGCAGCCAGACCAGCCACAGCCCGCCGACCAGCGCCAGCGGCACGCTGGCCATGATCAGCGTCGCCTCGCTGATCCGGCGGAACACGGCGTAGATCAGCACGAACACGATCAGCAGCACCACCGGCACCACCAGGGTCAGCCGCTGCGTCGCCTGCGCCAGGTATTCGAACTGGCCCGACCACGCCAGCGTGATGCCCGGCGGCAGGCGCACCTCGCGCGCCACCACACGTTGCAGATCCGCCACCACCGCGCCGAGGTCGCGGCCGGCGGTATCGACGTAGACGTAGGTCGCCAGTTGGCCGTTCTCGCTTTTCAGCATCGGCGGCCCGGCGACTACCTCGATCTCGGCCACCTGCCCCAGGGTCAGCTGCACGCCGTTCGCCGCGACGATCGGCAATGCCTTCAATGCTGCGAGTGAATCGCGCTCGGCCCGCGGGTAGCGCAGCACGATCGGATAGCGCTCGCGTCCGGCGACGACCTCGCCAACCGGCTCGCCGCCGACTACGGTGGCAATCAGCTGCTGCAGCTGCTGCTGGGTCAGGCCATAGCGCGCGGCATCGACCCGGCGGATGCGCACGTCGACATAGCGACCGCTGGCCGCCCGCTCGGCAATGGCCGAACCGACGCCAGGCACCTGCCGAGCCACTGTCTCGATGCGATCGGCCACCTCCTGCAATGTCGATGGATCGGAGCCCAGCACCTTGATGCCGATCGGGCTCTTGATGCCGGTAGCCAGCATGTCGATGCGGTTGCGCAGCGGCGGCACGAACAGGTTGGTCAGGCCCGGCACGCGCACCGCCCGGTCCAGCTCCGCCTTGATCTTGTCCATCGTCATGCCCGGGCGCCACTGCGCCTTCGGTTTGAAGGTGATGGTGGTCTCGAACATCTCCATCGGCGCCGGATCGGTGGCGGTGTCGGCACGGCCGGCCTTGCCGAATACGTGGTCGACCTCGGGCACGCTCTTGATCATGCGGTCGGTGAGCTGCAGCAGCTGCGCCGCCTTGCCCGCGGACAATCCGGGCAACGCGGTGGGCATGTACAGCAGCGTGCCTTCGTCCATCGCCGGCATGAATTCGCTGCCGAGCCGGCCGAGCGGCAGTAGCGCGGTGAGCAGCAACAGCCCGGCCAGCGCCAGGGTCGTTTTCGGGGAGCGCAGCACCGCTTCCAGGATCGGCCGGTACAGCGCGATCAGGCCGCGGTTGAGCGGATTGGCGTGTTCCGGGCGGATGCGCCCGCGGATCAGGTAACCCATCAGCACCGGCACCAGCGTCACCGCCAGCCCGGCCGCCGCCGCCATCGCGTAGGTCTTGGTGAACGCCAGCGGCTTGAACAGCTTGCCCTCCTGCCCCTGCAGCGCGAACACCGGGATGAACGACAGCGCGATGATCAGCAGGCTGACGAACAGCGCCGGGCCGACTTCCGCCGCCGCGTCGGCGATCAGCGACCAGCGCGCCGTGCCTTGCGGCTCCTTGCCGTCGTGCGCATCGCGCCAGTGTTCCAGGTGCTTGTGCGCGTTCTCGATCATCACCACCGCCGCATCGACCATCGCGCCGATCGCGATGGCGATGCCGCCGAGCGACATCAGGTTCGCCGTCACGCCTTGCAGGTGCAGCGCGATGAACGCGACGAGCACGCCCAGCGGCAGGCTGACCACCGCGACCAGCGCCGAGCGCAGGTGGCCGAGGAACAGCGCGCAGACCAGCGCGACCACCAGGAATTCCTCCAGCAGCTTGCCCCACAGGTTGCTCACTGCCGCATCGATCAGCTGCGCGCGGTCGTAGGTCGGCACGATCTCGACGCCGGCCGGCAGGCTGTGCTGGAGCTCGGCGAGCTTGGCCTTGACCGCCTCGATCGCGGCCTTCGCGTTCTTGCCCGAACGCAGCACGATGATGCCGCCGGCCACCTCACCCTGGCCATCCAGCTCGGCGATGCCGCGCCGGAAGCTCGGCCCGCGCCGCACCGTGGCGACCTCGCCAAGCAGCACCGGCACGCCAGCCGCGTTGGTGTCGACCGGCACGCGCTCGAAATCCTCGCGGCTGCGCAGATAGCCTTCACTGCGCACCATCAACTCCGCCTCGCCCTGCTCGATCACCGAGCCGCCGCCGGCGCCGTTGGCCGCGCGCACCGCGTCCGTCAGCTGCGCCACGGTGATGCCGCGCGCGGCCAGCGCCGGCGGGTCCGGCACGATCTGCCAGGCGCGTTCCATGCCGCCCAGGCTGGCCACTTCGGCCACGTCCGGCACGGTCTTCAGCTGGTAGCGCAAAAACCAGTCCTGCAGCGCGCGCAGTTCGCCGAGGTCGTGCTTGCCGCTGCGGTCGACCAGCGCGTACTCGTAGACCCAGCCCAGGCCGGTGGCGTCGGGGCCCAGCGACGGATTCACCCCGGCCGGCAGCCGGTCACGCACCTGGCTCAGGTACTCCAGCACGCGCGAGCGGGCCCAGTACAGGTCGGTGCCGTCGTCGAACAGCACGTAGACGTAGGAGTCACCGAAGAACGAATACGCACGCACCGTGCGGGTGCCAGGCACCGACAGCATGGTGGTGGCCAGCGGATAGGTGACCTGATCCTCGACTACCTGCGGTGATTGCCCGGCCCAGCTGGTGCGGATGATCACCTGGGTATCGGAGAGGTCCGGCAAGGCGTCCAGCGGCGTACGCATGAGCGAGAACACGCCGGCCGCGGCCAGCGCCAGCGCGGCCAGCAAGACCAACATGCGGTTCGCGATCGCGGCCCGAATCAGCGCGGCAATCATCGCTTGTCTCCCGTCGGCATCGGGTGGGACATGGCATGGTTCGCCGCGCTGGTAGCCGCTGCGGGCGCCTCCCGGCCATCGCCCAAGCGCTCCAGCGCACCGGACAGGCTGGCCTCCGAATCGATCAGGAACTGGCCGGACACGACGATCTTCTCGCCGCCGTGCAGACCGGCCAGGATCTCCGTGTAGCCGTCGGCCGAGCGTCCGGTGCGCACGGCGAGCGGGCGGAAACGGCCGCCCGCTTCGGCCACGATTACCCGCGTCTGCTGGCCGGTCGCGATCAGCGCGTCGTCCGGCACCACCGGCACCGCCACGCCATCGGCCGGATGCAGTTGCACGGTGACGAACATGCCCGGGCTCAGCCGATCGCCCGGGTTGGCCAGCACGATGCGCGCGCGCCGGGTGCGCGTGGCGCTGTCGATATCCGGCAACAGCGCCTCCACGCTGCCATGAAACACCTGGCCCGGCAGCGCATCGACCGTGACGGTGACGGGCGTACCGCCGCGCACCGCACCGGCGAGCGCCTGCGGCACCGCCGCCTCGACCCACACCGTGGCCAGGCCGTTCAAGGTCAGCAGGGTCTGCCCGGCGCTGACCCGCTGCCCTTCGCGCACCTCCAGCGTGGTGACTACGCCGGCCTGCGGCGCATACAGCGCGATCGCCGCACCCGCGCCGCGGCGCACAGCGCGGATGTCCACAGCGGTCAGGCCGAGTACCTGCAGGCGCTCGCGCGCGGCGCCGCGCAAGGCCTTCGCGTCGGCCGACCGCGCGCCCTGCAGCGCGTCGTACTCGGCCAGCGCGCTGCTCCACTGCGGCGCCAGCAGTTCGGCCAGCGGCTGGCCCGCCGCCACCTGCGCGTACGGCGCACGCACCTGCAGCCTGGCGATCACCGCATCGACGCGGGCGCTGACCGTGGTGGCCTCGCGCGGATTCCACGCCACCGTGCCGGGCACGCGCAGCGTGGTCGACAGCACGCGGCGCTCGACCGGTGCGGTGCGCACGCCCAGGTTCTGCACGGTGGCCGGATCGATCCGCACGAACGCCCCGGCCGCATTGGCGTCGGCATACCGCGGCACCATTTGCATGCCCATCGGCGACAGGCCGGGGCGGTCGAAATGCTGCTCCGGCGCCATCGGGTCGTACCAGTACAGCACCTTGCCAGCAGGCTCCGGCGCAGCCGGCGACGGATGCACCTGCGCGGGCGCGGTGGGGGCCCGGTGACGACCGCCGAGATAGCCGGCGACGAGCAGGCCAGCAGCCGCGACGATGGCGGCAAGAATGATCAACAGGCGCTTCATGGCGTTGTCTCCGAAGGCAGCAGGTAGGCAAGCGACGCCCACAGCCGTGCGCGTGCCGCCAGCGCATCGGCGTAGCCCAGGCGCAGCTCGATCTCGGCGCGGCGGGCATCCAGCCACGGCTGCAGCGAACCGCTGCCGCGGTAACCGGCCAGCGCGGTTTGTGCGCGGTCACGCGCCAGCGGCAGCAGGGTTTGTTGGTAGCGTGCGATCTGCCGCCCCCAGCCCTGCCACGCCGCCAGCGCCCGCGTCACCACCTCGCGCTGGGCGCGGCGCGCGTCCTCGCGATCGGCCTGCACGGCGTCCCACTGCGCCTGCCGGGCGCTGATCCCGCGGTCCTGCCGGTTGCGGGTGAACAGCGGCAGGCTGACGCCGACCTCCAGCATCACCATGTCCGACAGGCCCGGCGCGCGCCGGCCGTAGCTGGCGCTCACGCTCCAGTCCGGGTGGCGCGCCGCGCGCGCCTGCTCGAGCGCCGCCTGCGCCACCTGCTCGCGCGCGGCCCACGCCTGCAGCGGTGCCTGCCGGTCGACGGTGGACACCAGACGGTCGGCGTCCACCGGCAACCGGCTGAAATCCTGCGTCGCGGCAAGCGCGCCGGGCGACGTTCCCAGCCAGCGCTGCAGGCCCGCCTGTGCGGCCGCCAGATCCACCTCGGCCGCCTCGATCCGATTGTCCAGCGTGGCCATCTCGGCCCGCGCCGCCAGTGCATCGACCGCGCTGCCCTCGCCGCCGCGCAGGCGCGCCTGCGCGATCCGCCAGGCCAATGCCGCTTCGTCATGCAGGCCGAGCAGCAGCGCGTGCTGCTGCTCGGCCGCCCATACGTCGATCCACGCATCGGCGATGCGCTCGCGCACGCCCTGCGCGGCGACCACGCTGTCGGCCTGCGCCGCATCGACCCGTGCGCTGGCCAGCGCACGCTCCGCGCGACGCGCTGTGCGCGATGGAATGGCCTGCATCACGCCGACCGTACGCGCGGTCATCTCGTCCGAACGCAGACTGAAAGCGCCCGGGCTTGTGACCGGGTAGTTGGAAAGCCCGAACGTCAGCGTGGGATCCGGCAGTTGGCCGGCACGCGCCGCCTCCTCGCGCGTCGCCGCGATGTCGGCGGCGCGCGCTTCAAGTTGCGGCGCGCGCGCCAGGCCTTGCCGGACAGCTGTTTCCAGGGTCAGTGGCGGTTCGGCGGCATGCGCCGCCGCCCACGGGAGCAGAACCAGGCCCGCCACCATCAGGTGTCGGGCGAAATAAATGGACAACATGAGTGAACACTCCGTCGATCTGCATTTGCGTCTTGCCAAAGCGGGCATGACGCCACGTCGGTGGATACCGCGACGGGTCAGATCAAATCAGGAGTGTGCAGTACAACAACATGGGCGCGGGTGGCGGCGCGCGCAAACGGTCGAGCCGTGCCAGGGTGCGGTTCGACGGCAACGTCACGGCCGCCACGGACAACAGCATCGGCGGCAGCGCAGTCAGCACGTTGAGTGGCACCGAGGCGGTGCGGACATCGACCTGGGTGGCGTGATCGGGCAAGCAATGCTTGTCGCAGAGCGGGTCGGTAGGAGCCCCCTGCATCTGCGCGCAGGTCTGGTCCACCGCCGGCATTGAGGTCATCGCCGTCGACTGGCCCGTTGCCTTCGGCAGCGTTGGACAGACGTAGGCAGCCAGCGCCACCTGCTGCCAGAGCAGCAGCACCGTCACCAGCCAGGCAAGGCGGCGGCGTGTGGCGGGATGCATGTGGAACGGACGGACCATGAATAGCTATATATCTCGATGAATACAAGGTTGCTTTGACTTGAATCAACTTCAAGTTCACCGGCCATGTTCAATGTGCTCGCATGCGCGAGTCACGCGGTCATCCAGAGCGGGCAACGTGACCTTGCGGAAACGCGCAGCGCCCAACTAAGGACAACTCAGGACAGCGGATACCCCACACTTTCATGATGATCCTGGCGTACGGGCGCACACGGCATCATCCCATCTGCATCTGATGTTGTATGGGGGCACCTTGGCAGCAGACACCGATCGAGGGCGGGCGCCTCTGGCTTGAGGCCCAGTCGCGACGTTGTGCTGCAGCATTGCCTTTCATCCACAGCAGATCCAGTCATATGGCCGTCTGGCCGCCCAGAAGGCCACATTCACAAGACCGCGATTGCAAATCCCGCGGCACCCTCTTGACCACGATCAATCCACCCCTTTTTGTAGCCGCCCATACTTCGCTCCAGTCCCTGCGAAACTCCAGACTTGAATCCATGCCATCCATTTGACCGAGGCCAAGTTCCCGTTCTTCTGAACGCGCAGAGTTGAGCCACAGCAAAGCGCTCACGGATGAGTGCTATCGACCACCCGTTTGGTTTCACCAGGGGGACCCAGCGATGAAGAATGACCCATCCCTTGGCGACCCACGCCCACAGTTACGAGGGCACACCAACGACTATCCTGAGCGTCGGTGGCAATGGCGCGTCGCGTTCTGGCTTCTGCTCGCGATTGCCGCGTTCTACTTGTTTACCGAGCACCGGGCTCACCTCGCACTCGGTTTGCCGTATCTACCCTTTCTATTGTTGGCAGCCTGTCCGCTGCTACATATGTTCGGCCACGGTGGCCATGGCGGGTACGACGGCCATCGGCACTCACGGCAGCATCGGTCCGGCGACAGCCCTTCCCCGTCGAGTGACGCCCGTTCGGGTGCCACTGAACACAGGACCAATGGCACCCATCGGCGAGAAGAGGATCGGCCATGAACACGACCATTCCCGGCTACGGCATGTGGGGACTCGCCGCCGCCAATGCTGCCTTCTTCATCTTCTTCGCCTGGAGCTTCTACATGCCCTTGAACGCCCGTGACTGGCGCAGTTTCGGCCTGTTCTCCGCCTTTGTTGTAGCGCTGTTCGCCGAAATGTACGGCTTCCCGCTGTCGTTGTTCCTGCTGTCGGGATGGCTGTCGTCGAAGTTTCCGGGGGTGCACTGGCTGAGCCACGACGCCGGCCATGTGTTCGAAATGATGTTTGGCTGGAGACTGCACCCTCACCTTGGCCCGTTCCATATCGCGAGCTTCGTGCTCATCGGCTTGGGCTTCTGGTTGCTGTCGGTAGCATGGCCGGTGCTCTACCGCGCCCAGCGCGATGGACGGATCGCCCACGAAGGAATCTATGCCCGTATCCGACATCCCCAATATGTCGGGTTCTTCATGATCATGACCGGATTCCTGCTGCAATGGCCCACACTGCTGACGCTAGCCATGTATCCAGTCCTGATCTGGGTCTACGCCCGTCTCTCGATTGCCGAGGAGCGCGATAGCCTCAAGCGGTTCGGCGAGGCCTATGCCAGCTACATGACCGAGGTACCTCGCTTCATTCCACGTCGTCGGCGAATGGGCAGTACTTCCGGAGCTGCGCCTTGAACAAAATCGCATCGAAGATGAGAACCCACGTGTGGCCCGTCGGCCGGATGTGCACCGCCGGATGCGCCACCACGTTGGAGCGCAGCGTCTTAGCCATCCCGGGTGTATCGGCGGCGAACGCGAATTTCCCGTCCGGCACGCTGAAAGTCGATTACGACCCGGATCGGCTGTCGCCCGGACAGATTGCCGCCGTGATCCGGGGCGCAGGATTCTCCTGCAACCAGGGCACTCCCGGCGTGACCACATCCCACGCGCATGCGGACCACGGCGCGCACGCAGCGCACGTGCCGACGCCGACAGCCGCCCCCAGTACGGCGGCCGCCCATGCCGATCATCATGCCGGGCATGGCACCGCCGCCGCCGGCAAAAAGTCCGAAGCCCTGCACGATGCCCATGAAGGCATGCATCACGGAGGCGACCTCCACGCTGCCGCTCGGGACATGCAACGGCGTTTTGTTGTCGCGCTGATCTTCGCCATTCCCGTATTCCTGTGGTCACCGATGGGGCTGATGCAGCCGCCACCGGTGCCGTTCGGGCTGGACAAGGATCTCTGGCTGTTCCTGCTCGGCTCCGGCGCGGTGATCTACCCGGGCTGGCCATTCTTCACTGCCGCCATCCGGTCGCTGCGCCATGGCGTACTCGACATGGCCGTATTGGTTCTGCTGAGCGTCGGTACCGGCTACGGCTTCAGCATCGGCACCACGTTCTTCTTCGAAGGGCCGAACTTCTACGAGGCCTCCGCGGTGTTGCTGACCTTCGTCCTGCTGGGGCACTGGCTGGAGATGCGCGCCCGGGCCGGCGCATCCGACGCGATGCGGGCACTGCTCAAGCTCTCGCCGCCACGCGCGGTGGTGCGACGGGGCCACACCGAAGTCGACGTTCCCACCGCCGAGGTCGTGATCGGCGACACCGTGGTGGTTCGTCCCGGCGCCAAGATTCCCGTGGACGGCGAGGTCATCGAAGGCAGCTCGCAAGTGGACGAGTCGATGCTGACCGGCGAATCGATGCCTGTACGCAAGGACCCGGGCAGCTTGGTGGTGGGTGGCGCGATCAACAAGAGCGGTGCCTTTGCCTACCGCGCCACCAAGGTTGGCTCGGAGACCGCCCTCGCCCAGATCATCGCGCTGGTGCAGGAAGCCCAGAACTCCAAGGCACCCGCCCAACTGCTTGCCGACAGGGCCTCGCAGTGGCTGGTGCTGGCCGCGATCATCATCGGCCTGCTCACGTTTTCCGTCTGGTTCTGGTGGATCGGCCAGTCGTTGCTGTTCGCGCTCACGCTTACTATCACGGTGTTCGTGATCGCCTGTCCGGATGCGTTGGGTCTGGCCACTCCGATGGCCATCATGATCGGCACGGGACTGGGGGCGAAACAGGGCATCCTGTTCAAGCATGCCGAGGCAATCGAACAAAGTGCTCGGCTGGATGTGGTGATTTTCGACAAGACCGGCACCCTGACCGTGGGGCAGCCCGAAGTGGTCGAAGTCGCCGTGGCGGATGGCTGGACGGAGGAACGGATGCTGGCGCTGGCCGCATCAGTGGAGTCCCACTCGGAACATCCGCTGGCACAAGCGATCCTCAAGCGCGCAGCGCCTGTCTCCATGAAAGCAGCAGCCTTCAGCAACGTCGATGGCCGGGGTACCACTGGCACCGTCGAGGGCGCGAAGCTGTTGCTCGGAAACCGCCTGCTGATGATCGACGGGGGCGTCGCACTGGAGCCATTGCAGACGCAGGCGGAAAGATTGCAAAGCGGTGGCCGGACCGTGATCTACGTGGGCCGCGAACGGGCCTTGATCGGATTGATCGCGATCGCCGATGCAGTCCGCCCGACGTCGCGCGACACCATCGCCGAGCTCCACCGCCGCGGGGTCAAGGTCGCCATGATCACCGGCGACAACCGCCCGACCGCAGAGCGCGTCGCGGCCGAGCTCAACATCGACATCGTGCTGGCGGACGTGCTTCCGGGCGAGAAGGCCGACGAGGTGAAGAAGCTCCAGGCCCAGGGCCGGCGTGTGGGCATGGTCGGTGACGGCATCAACGACGCACCGGCCCTGACCCAGGCCGACGTCGGATTCGCCATCGGCGCAGGCACCGACGTCGCCATCGACAGCGCGGACATTGTGCTGATGCGCAGCGATCCGTACGACGTGGTGCGTGCAATTACCATCGCCCGCGGCACGCTGCGCAAGATGCACCAGAACTTGTGGTGGGCGGTGGGTTACAACGTGATCGCTTTCCCGCTGGCTGCCGGCGTACTTTATCCGTTCGTGCTGTCGCCCGAGATTGCCGCGCTGTCGATGTCCGGCAGCTCGGTCATCGTCGCGGCCAATGCATTGCTGTTGCGCCGCATGAAACTGGGCCGGGCCGCCGAGTACAACCCCACCTCGACCGCGCCAACCGTGGCCACGCCATGAGCATGTGCCGGACGCTTCCTCATCCACAACAGGCCAACCCATGAGCGATCCCGCACGTACCTTGCTGCATTTCCTGGGCGCCACCGGCACGGTGACCGGTTCGCGCTACCTGATCGAATCGTCGGGACAACGGGTTCTCGTCGATTGCGGTCTGTTCCAAGGCTACAAGCAGCTGCGCGATCGCAACCGCGCCGATTTCCCGGTACCGCCAGACACCATCGACACCGTACTGCTGACCCACGCGCATCTGGATCATTCCGGTTACATTCCCGCGCTGGTGCGCAACGGTTTTCGCGGCAAGGTGATCTGCACTCCGGCCACCCGGGACCTATGTTCGCTGCTGCTATCCGACAGCGGGCACCTGCTGGAAGAGGAAGCCAAGTACGCGCGAAAGAAGGGTTACTCAAAACATGCCCATCCCACGCCGCTGTACACGGCCGAGGATGCGGACACGGCGCTGGAGCGCTTCGTCACCCATGATTTCGACCGTGAGTTGGAGATCGGTCGCGGGCTGCGCGCCCGCTTCCACCCTGCAGGCCACTTGCTGGGGGCAGCGCAGATCAGTCTCGACATCAACGGGACGATTGTGCATTTCAGCGGAGATCTCGGTCGCACCCAGGACCCGATGATGCGTCCGCCACAGCCACTGCAACAGGCTGACGTGCTGGTGTGCGAATCGACCTATGGCAATCGTCAACATGCTCGCATGGACTCCGAAGCGGAGCTCGCTCCGGTTATTCGCCGCGTGGCGGCCCGTGGCGGCGTCATTGTCATCCCCGCCTTCGCTGTTGGCCGAGCACAAGGCCTGATGCTGCATATCGCCCGCTTGCGCCAGCGTGGCGAGATTCCCGGGATTCCGGTTTTCCTCAATAGTCCGATGGCGATCAATGCGACGGACATCTACCACCGCTATCACGGCGAACACCACGTCACGGATGCCGAATGCCAGGCCATGTATGAGCTGGCGACCATGGTCCGTACCGTGGACGAGTCGAAGGCGCTGAACCAGCGCCGCGGCCCGATGATCATCATCTCCGCCAGCGGCATGCTCACCGGCGGGCGCGTACTGCACCATCTGGAGGCGTTCGCTCCGGACTCGCGCAACGCAATCGTGCTGTCCGGTTACCAAGCGGGCGGCACGCGTGGGGCGTCGCTGATCGGTGGTGCGGACCGTCTGCGTATGTTCGGTCGGGACGTACCGATTCGTGCCGAGGTCGTCCCGCTGCAAAGCTTCTCGGGCCACGCCGATGCCGACGAGCTCCTGGCGTGGATGGGCGGGGCAACCCGTGTGCCCGGGATGACCTACGTCACCCACGGCGATCCGGATGCAGCCGACACCCTGCGGGCGCGCATCCAGCGCGAGCTCGGCTGGGACGCCCGCGTACCCGAACACCTGGAGCGCGTTGTAGTGGATGCCCGCCAATGAATGGCACCCACAACCGGTTGCGAATGGAGCGGGCCGGCATCGACACCTATCGGCAGCCCGTCGTCTACATGCACCGCGATTGCACCGTGTGCCGGGCGGAGGGGTTCGCGGCACTGACCCGCGTGCTTGTCCGCAGCGGACATCGCGAAGTGGTCGCCACCCTCAACGTGGTCACGGATGACCGGCTTGCCCTGGATGTCGCCGCATTGTCGGAGGCCGCCTGGAAAGCGCTCGACCCGGGTCCCGACGCTTGGGCCACGTTCAGCCATCCGTCTCCCCCGGCTTCGGCACCGGCGCTGCGGGCCAAGGTGTTCGGTCAGCGCCTGGACGAAAAGGATTTCCTGGGTCTGATGCGTGACACCGTGGACAACCGCCTGTCCGACATCGAATTGGCGGCATTCGTGACTGCTTGTACCGGCGAACGGCTCGATCACCAGGAGACCATCGGCCTGACGCGTGCCATGGTTTCGGTAGGACAACGGATCGACTGGGGTAGCGACACGGTACTCGACAAGCATTGCGTGGGCGGCCTTCCCGGCAACCGGACGACGCCCCTCGTGGTCGCCATCGTCGCCGCGGCCGGGCACCGGATCCCGAAGACGTCTTCGCGAGCGATCACGTCCCCGGCGGGGACCGCCGATACGATGGAAGTCATGGCGGCAGTGGCCCTGGATCTCGCCGCGATGCGTCGCGTGGTCGAGCGCGAAAACGGCTGCATCGTCTGGGGCGGCAACGTGGGCCTGAGTCCAGCCGACGATGTACTGATCGGGATCGAACGACCACTGGATTTCGACAGTGATGGGCAACTTGTGGCGAGCGTGCTGTCGAAGAAGGTTGCCGCTGGCTCCTCGCACGTGCTGATCGACATTCCGATCGGATCGACCGCCAAGGTGCGAACCGCTGACGCCGCCGATGCACTGGAAGGGCGATTGAAAGTCACCGCGAGAGCCATGGGCCTTTCGCTGGCAATCGCGCGAACCGACGGCCGTCAGCCCGTGGGCTACGGGATCGGGCCGGTACTGGAGGCGCGCGACGTCCTGTCTGTCCTGCGTGGCATCCCGGATGCGCCCCGCGATTTGCGCGAACGGGCCATCGATCTGGCCGGCGCCTTGCTCGACATCGCGCCTGGCACCAGGTCAGACACGGGCCGCGCGCAGGCCGAGGCTCTGCTGCAAAACGGTGCAGCCCTGCGGAAGTTCCTCGCGATTTGCGAGGCGCAAGGCGGCTTCCACGAACCTGTTCTCGCACCGCACGTGCGGCCGGTCCTCGCGTCGCGAAGCGGTGTTGTCGAAGGCGTCGACAATCGCCGCCTCGCGAAGATCGCCAAACTGGCCGGCGCACCGGCCAGTCAAAGCGCGGGCATTGATTGCCACATACGCATCGGCGATACCCTGCGTGCCGGGGAACCGATTTTCCATGTGCACGCACGGACGCCGGGTGAACTGGCCTACGCGCTCGAGTATGCAGCTTCGCAGCGGGATGTCTTCACCATCGGGACCGGCGCATGACACGGGTTCTGCTTCCATTCCCATCGCAGCGCGGCATCGCTGAGAACATGGCCCCCACGCTGGAGGCGCGGGTCGGTTGCGTGGACTGGCGCCGATTCCCGGACGGCGAGTCGCTGGTCGCCATCGACGATGCATTGTCAGGGGCGGACGTTGCGATCGTTGCCAGCCTGCATCACCCCGACGAGCTGTCGATCGCACTGCGCTTCGCGGCGGCGACCGCGCGCGAATTCGGTGCCCGCTCGGTCGGCCTGGTGGCACCCTACCTCGCCTACATGCGACAGGACACGCGATTCCATCGCGGCGAGGCGATCAGCGCGCCGTTGTACGCGCGATTTCTGGAGGAAAGTTTCGACTGGCTGGTAACGGTCGATCCACACCTGCACCGCAACCCGGAGCTTTCCGGGCTGTATCGCATTCCAGCGGCGCGCATGGCAGCGGCGCCGGTCGTGGCCGAGTGGATCCGTGACAATGTCCCCCACGCCATGCTCATCGGACCCGACAGCGAAAGCGAACAGTGGGTATCCGACATCGCACAGAAAGTCGGCCTGCCCTGGCAAGTACTGCAGAAGCAGCGGCACGGCGATCGCGATGTCGAGGTCAGCCTGCCCGATGCCGGGGCTGCTCGCGGACGCACACCGGTGATCGTCGACGACATCGTTTCCTCCGGGTGCACGGTGATCGAAACCCTTGGACACCTGCGCCGAATCGGCCTGCCTGCCGCGGTGTGCGTCGCCATCCACGCCGTGTTCGCCGAGGATGCCTACGACCAGTTGCTCAAGGCCGGCGCAGCCCGTGTCGTGAGCACGGATTCCATTCCGCACGCTTCCAACGCCATGTCGATCGCCGGACTGCTGGCTGGAGCCTGCAACGACTTGTTCGGGCGCACTCGCCCACGGGGGACCCGATGAATCCTTCACTGACTTGCTGCACGGCCATCGAACTCAGTTCAGACGAGCGGTAGCTGACCTATCGGCCGGCCACGGATCATCGCGTGGACGACCTCGGGCTTGCACAGTGGGTGAGCGGCCGCGGCGGCCGCAATGTCCACCCGGTTTGGTTCGCTCGCCCCTGCGGGCATACTCCATCTTCAGCGCAACCTCGGCATTTCGCCGGCGAACCTGGAGCGGATGCTGTGGAAGGAAAGCGGCCTGAAGGGGCCATCGGGCGAGTCCGGCGACATGCACGAATCATTGACGTCCCCATCGGAACAGGCGCAACGCGCCACTGCAGTTTATGTGGATGGCATCGTTCAGGACGTCGCCGCCATGGTCGCCTCTATCAGCGGCATCGACATCCTTGCCTTCCCGGATGGCGCCGACATGCACGCGCCCGCCATCCGTGCGAACGTAGTGGATGTTCCTGAGCGAATTGGCCTGGCGATCGACAGCGACTTGAACGAGCTTTTTTTCGGAGAATTTTTCCCGCGAAGCCGCACGAGTCCGTACGTTCGCACCGCACGTAGACGAGGAAAGGGAGATGGCTGACGGAATTGCCAGACTCGGAGCTTGGGAACGCCTGCAATGATCCGAGTTGACTACGCCCGCCGACATTCAGAAGCATGGGCAGCGGCGTCAACGGTCCATGCCCGTCAACACGGGGGCAAATCCACCACCGGGAGTCCGGAAGTTGGTGGTTTGCCCCCGATACATCCGGGCGGCGTAGAGCAGCACCTTGCCGCGATAGGCATAGCAACGGAAATCGACTTTGAACGGAGCCGCATGTAGGTCAGCGAGGCGCTCGCTGGGCGCCACGATTTCCTGGGCGATGTAGCTGGCACTGGCGATTTCGTCCCATACCCGACGCGTGAGCTTGTCGCCGCGGTATGTGGCCTTGCTGCCGAATCCGGCGGACGGTTTGAAGAAAAGATGACGCCGTCCTGCCCACATCGCGTCGCGATTCTGCGGCGTCAGCAATTCGGTCTTCGGGACTCCTGCGCACAAGGTGTCCACCGCGACTTGGCTGGCACCGATCGATTCCAGGAAGTCGCGGTTGCCCAGCAAGCTCAAGTTGCGTTTGTCCGAGTACAGCGCGTGCGCCCGCGGATGCGGGCTTACGGCCACGGTGCCGGCCAGGTAGGCGATCCGTATGGCGGCGTGGGCAGGTTGCTCGAACGCGAAGTCGGTCAGACGGTTGTAGATCATGTCGACGGCGTTTTCGCCCAGCCAAAGGCGATCCTGCTTCAGGACCAGGTCTTCGGGGCCGCAAATTTCGGCGCGATAGCCATGCCGCCGAAAGAGTTCGCGAAACAACACGAACTCCGGATAGAGGTACTGCTGTTGCGGCGACTCGTCGACGATGACCACGAGCCCCAGTGGCGTGGAACCGCGTTGCAGACGCCACTCCGTCAGCATGACTTCCAGAACGGCGACGTCCACGCCATCGATTGCTGTGGGCGGCTTGGTCACTTCGGACATGCACGCGCGCTGTGCCTGCCCGAGAACCGCATTGAGCAATACGCCGCCCGGATTGGTATTGATCTCTATGAGTTGAGGTCCGTTCCTTCCCATATGGAAATCCAGCCCCAGCAATCCACCCGGTGATCCTGGCTCGAAGCGGGCTATGTCGGGGGCCCATGCCATCACTGCCAACCGGTAGGTCGGCAAGGCGGTCACTTCCTCGATGGCGGCGACCACCTTTGCCGCTTGTTCAAGGCGACGACGCGAAACATAGATCGGCAGCACGGAAAACAAATGAGGGTGAGAGACTGCCAGTGCCTCGGGCAACCCATGCGCGCCAAGAACGCCGTCGAGGCTTGCATGAAGTGCCTGGGCGTCCACACCGAGGCAAAAACACTCGCTGTTGAGCGCCTCGATCGACGGGGCAGACGTGCAGATACCGGCACACGCGTTCGCCGCCACAGATGATTGATGCTCGTTCACGTGACTGGCTCGCCTTGATCATGCATCTTTCGCCGCCCGCCTGATGGAGTATAAGCCTCACCGATGATGCGCCCAGGCGATGGCATGGTCTGGCCTGGCCTTCGCACACCGGCCACGGCGATCACGCCTTTGGGCCGTGGGTCACATACACCCGGGTCGAGCCGTCGCGACCGATCAACACCACGTCATAGCGCTCGGGCGCGCCCACTTCCATACCGGGCGAACCCATCGGCATGCCGGGCGCGGCCAGGCCGCGCGCGTTCGGCCGCTCGGCCAGCAGGCGGCGGATGTCCTCCACCGGCACATGCCCCTCGACCACGTAGCCGTCGATCAGCGCGGTGTGGCAGGACAGGGCACGGGCCGGCACGCCGAAGCGCGCTTTCACCGCCGCCATCGGCTGATCCTGGTGCACGCTGACGGTGTAGCCGTGCGCGCGCATGTACTCGACCCATGCGCCGCAGCAGCCGCAGGACGGGTCACTGTAGACATCGAACGCGTTCGCCGCCAGCGCCACCGGCGCGAACAACATCGCAAACAGCAGGCTGATGCCCGCGCGGGAAAGCCAACGCTTCATCGTCATTCTCCTGGTCATTGTGCTGGCACGGGGGCGGTTTCCCACTGGACGGACACGATCTTCCAGCCGGCGCCATCCTTCCTGAGGTTGAGCATCTCGCGGCTGCGCAGCATGGCCGGCTTGCCCTTGATCGTGGCCTGCAGGTCGCTTTCGCTGCCGACCATCGCGGTGTCGCCCATCGGCATCGAGCCCAGCGAGACCGGCGTGATCCGCGCCGTTTTCAGGAAGGCGATGTCCTCGCCCAGATGGCCGCCCGCGTATTCATCGCGGGACTCCGTGCGGCCGCCCTCGCTGATGCTGGCGTCGGGCGCCAGCAGGGCGAGCACCGCCGCACGGTCGCCGTGCTGCAGGGCCGCGTGGAAGGCCTGCGCCGCGGCCTCGGCGGCCGGCGCCGCCTTGGGCTGCATTCCCGCAAGCGACAACGGCGCGGCCGCCGCGGAGCTGGCGGGCGTCGCATGCCCGTGGTCGCCCTGCGCCGATGCCCCATGACTGTGGCCGCCATCCTCGCCCATGTCCATGCCCGCCATGGTGCCGCCGCCATGCGCGTCCTCGTCGGCGTCGCCATGGCTGTGCATGTCCTCGTCCGGCGGCGCCTTCGCCACCATGTCCTTGTACTGTGCGGGTGTCATGCCGGGCAGCTTCTGCAGGAACGCCACCATGCTCCAGATGGTGGCGTCGTCGTGACTGGCGCCCCACGCCGGCATCGCGCTCATCTTGATGCCGTGCTTGATCACCCAGAACGCCGCGCGCGGGTCGGGCCGGAATTTCGCCAGCTCGGGCGGCTTCGGGTACAGGCCGGGGCGCATTTCGTTTTCGGCCATGCCTGGCGCCAGGTGGCAGCCGGTGCACATCGCCGCGTACTGGCCGGCGCCCTTGAGGATCAGCAGCGGGTCGTCAAGCTTGGGCACGACGATGTCCTTCGCGTGGTGCGCGATCGAACGTTGGCGCAGCGCCTGCATCAGCGCGTAGACCGGTTTCGTGTGGTGGGCGTCGGCACCGATGTTGTAGACGCCGGACCCGACGAAGGCACCGACGCCGGCGATGACGACGACGCAGAGAATCACGACGGTGATGATGGCTCGTTTCATGGGCGTTCCTCAGAACCAGATGCGCAGGCCGGCGACCCATTGGCGGTCGAAAACTGCTTGATGATCGGCACGGGCGAAATCGGCCGTGGCGCCGAAGCGGCGCGTCCAGACTACGCCGATGTATGGCGCGAATTCACGCCGGATCTCGTAGCGCAAGCGCAAGCCCAGCTTCGCGTCCGAGATGCCGCTGCCGATGCCGCGTGCCGGGTCGGACTTGCCGTGCAGGTTGACCTCCAGCTCCGGCTGCAGGATCAGCCGCTGGGTGAACAGCAGTTCGTAGTCGGCACGCAGGCGCGCCGCGCTGCGGCCGGCAGGCCCGGCATAGGCGGTGGCCTGGATTTCGAACCAGTACGGCGCCAGGCCCTGCACGCCGAACGCGGCCCAGCTGCGCCGCGGGCCGGCGCCGAAGTCGTGGCGCACACCCAGTTGTGTACTCCAGAACGCGGCGACGGCGTGGTCCCACAACGCCTCGACCTCGCCATCGTCAAGCCTGCCGCCAGTGCGCTCGCCCTCGCTGCGCAGCCACAGCTTGTCCGCGTCGCTGCCGTACCAGCCTGCGCCTTCCCACGACTGGCCGTTGCCGTCGCGGCCGTGAAACGCTTCGAGCTGATCGACCAGCAGCATGCCGGCCGGCGCGCTGCCGTGCATGTGCAGCGCGTGCGCGGGACTGGCGGCGATGCCGTCGGAATAATCGCCGCTGCGTGCGTCCGCCGGCGCACGGCCGCCCGGCATCGGCTCCATGGCCCTGTCCGGCATCGCTCCCGTGTCGTATGCCGCGCCATGGTCCATCCCTTGCATCGAGCCGTGGTCCATCGGCGGCATCGCGCCATGGTCCATGCCGTGCATGGGGTGCGCGCCGGCGGGCGCAGCAGCCGGCGGGGCGGGGACGTGTCGCTTCCTCGCCTTCTTGACCAGCGTCTTCGCCGCCGGTGGCGCACTGCTGCCGGCGCTGGCCGGCATCGCCATGCCGTGCATGCCGGCGTGATCCATGCCTGGCATCGCGCCCATGTCCACCGGTGCGGTGCTGCCCGCCGAAGCCGGCGCGCTCTGCGCCGCTGCCGCCAGCGGCAACGCCAGCAGCAGCGCGGCCAGCAGCGCCGAACGGAGCGGAACGATCGAGGTGTCGCGACGAGGCGTCTTCATGCCACCACCACCTCGCGGAACATGCCCGCCTCCATGTGGTACAGCAGGTGGCAGTGGTAGGCCCAGCGGCCCGGCGCATCGGCCGTGACCGCATAGGTGATGCGCTGCACCGGCTGCACGTTGATGGTGTGCTTGCGCACCTGGAACTGCCCGTGCGGATTCTCCAGCTCGCTCCACATGCCGTGCAGGTGGATCGGGTGGTTCATCATGGTGTCGTTGACCAGCACGATGCGCAGGCGCTCGCCGGTGTTGAAATGGATGGGCTTGGCGTCGGGGAACTTGATGCCGTCGAACGACCACATGAAGCGCTCCATGTTGCCGGTCAGATGCAGCTCGATCTCGCGACCGGGTTCGCGCGCGTCGAGCGGGCCGCCGACGGTGTGCAGGTCGGCGTAGGTCAGCGCGCGGCGGCCGTTGTCGCGCAGGCCGATGCCCGGGTCGTCGAGGTTGCTGCGCGGCGTGTCGACACGCATGTCCACGCCGGGGCCGTATTCGGTGCGGGCATGACGCACCACCGGTGCGGGACTGGTCGCCATGCCCGCCACGCCGCCATGCTCCATGCCGGGCATCGCGGCGTGGCCGCCGCCGTGGTCCGCATGCGACATCGCGCCCATCATGTCCTGCATGCCCAGCCACAGGCGCCGGTCCAGCGCCGGCACCTCGGCTTCCATGCCGGCACGCGGCGCCAGGGTGCCGCGTGCGTAGCCGCTGCGGTCGATGGATTGCGCGAACAGGGTGTACGCGCGCTCCTCCTGCGGCTCGACGATGACGTCGTAGGTTTCGGCTGCCGAGATGCGGAATTCGTCGACCGCCACCGGCTGCACGTCCTGGCCGTCGGCGGCGATCACCGTCATCTTCAGGCCGGGAATGCGCACGTCGAAGATGCTGGACGACGAACCGTTGATGAAGCGCAGCCGGATCTTCTCGCCGGGCCTGAAGATGCCGGTCCAGTTGCCGGCCGGCGTCGTGCCGTTCATCAAGTAGGTGTAGGTGTAGCCGGAGACGTCGCCCAGGTCGGTCGGGTTCATGCGCATGGCGTTCCACATCCGGCGCATCGCCAGCGCCTGGCGCAGCCCCTTTTCGCGCACATCGCGGAAGAAATCCGGCACGGTCGGCTGGGCGAAGTTGTAGTAGTCGCTCTGCTTTTTCAGTCTGGCGTAGATGCGCGCGGGATCCTCGTCGGTCCAGTCGTTGAGCATCACCACGTAGTCGCGGTCCGCGGGGTAGCGCTCGCGGCCGGCCGGCTCGATCACCAGCGGGCCGTACAGCGCGTTCTGCTCCTGGAAACCCGAATGCGAGTGGTACCAGTAGGTGCCGCTCTGGCGCAGCTGGAAACGGTAGACAAAGCTTTCGCCCGGCGCGATGCCGTCGAAACTGAGGCCGGGCACGCCATCCATCCGGAACGGCAGGATGATGCCGTGCCAGTGGATCGAGGTCGGCACGCGCAAGCGGTTGCTGACGCGCAGGTTCACCGTGGTGCCCTCGCGCATGCGCAGCAGCGGACCGGGCACGCCGCCGTTGACGGTGGCCGCCGGCCGCGCCGCACCGGTGAAGTTGACCGTGGCCTCGACGATGTCGAGTACGAACTCGGTGCCGCCGAGCACGCTGGGCTGGCCGGGGCTGGTCAGCGCCCAGACATTGGGCGGACGCAGCAGGCCGAGGCCGGCCGCCGCGCCGCCCAGGGCCAGGCCCTGCACGAAGCGCCGCCGCGACAGATCGGTCGCGGGCGGTGGGGAAAAGGGATTCACGTGGGCATCCTTCGGTGGAGGCATCGGCAGTCGACGCCGGTCATGGGCCGCCTTCACGTTCACCGTCGGGCGAGCGTGAAGGCGTGGTCGCAGTGCGCGGAATCAGCCGGCGGGCGGCCGCAGCGGCGGCGCCTGCGCAACGCTGGGCGCCGACGCGAAGGATGGCGAAACATGCCAGGGTTCCGGTGCCACCGGCACCAGCCCGGCCAAGGCGAACGCCGGCAGGATGCTGCCGCACGCCGCCGCACAGTAGGCCGAACCCATCGAGCCATGCGCGTCGTGGCCCCGGTCGTCGCAACAACCGGACTGATCGGCCATGGCGTGGTCGCCATGGCCGGCGAGCTGGGCGACGGTCGACGCGGGCGCGGCTTGAAGCGTGCCACCAGCCGCCCCGCGCGGCATGCCGTGCACCGGCGCCAGCGCGAGGATCAGCCACGCCAGCCAGGCCATCGCCCGGAAGGACGGCAAGCATGCGGCGTGACGTGGCGAGCGGCTCATCGGCACAGCATAGGGGGCGTGCCGATGGGCCTCAACCCTGGACGTGGCTCCATCGCGAGACGACCGAAGCCCGCCGCGGTTCGTCCGCCACCGGGCGAACTACTGGGTATAGCCCATGTGCAGGGTGATCTTGTCGCCGGCCTTCAGGTTCGCCACCGACGCCGGCGGGAAGTGCACGCGCAGCGACATGCCGGCCGAGCTCACCTCGACGATACCGGTCTTGCTGTCGACCGAGCTGACCGTGGCGGGCATCATGTGCATGCTGCCGTTCTTGTTGTGGCGCATCATCTTGTGATGCATGCCTCCCATCTGGCCCATGCTGCTCGACGCCGGCGCCGGCGCCATGCTTCCGCTGTCCTGGGCACTGGCTGTGCCGAACGCCAGGCAAAGGCCGAGGGTGGCCGTCGAAACGATGATTTTCGGCGAGAACGTCATGATGATTCTCCGCGCAGATGGACGGCCGAAGCGGCGTGCCTGGCCGGTTGCAACACTGCAACAGGCAAAGCCTGCGCCGGTCGATGTGCAGGAAAGGTTACGTGCTGCGACGGGGAGCCCGCTGCCGGCCTCTATACTGGGCTCCCCCGCCCGCCGTGACCGCCATGAATTACCGCCACGCCTATCACGCCGGCAACTTCGCCGATGTCCTCAAGCACGTCGTGCTGCTCGCGCTGGTCGAGGCGCTGCAGGCCAAGCCCGCGCCGTTCTGCTACATCGACACCCACGCCGGCAGCGGCAGCTATCCGCTGGAAGGCTTCGAGGCGAAGAAGACCGGCGAGCACAGGGACGGCATCGCGCGCCTGCACCCGGCCGAAAAGGTGCCGCCGCTGCTCAGGCGCTGGCGCGACGGCATCCTCGGCGGCGAGGGCAACGAACAGGGCCTGAAGCACTACCCCGGCTCGCCGCTGCAGGTCGCCCGACTGTTGCGCCCCGGCGACAGCGCCCAGCTGTGCGAACTGCACGTCGAGGAAGCGGCGAAATTGCACGAGCTGTTCCGCGGCAATCCACAGGTGCACGTGCACCAGCGCGACGGCTACGAGGCGCTGAAGGCGCTGCTGCCGCCGAAGGAAAAGCGCGGCCTGGTGCTGATCGACCCGCCGTACGAGGCGCAGGAGGCCGAGTACAAGCTGATCGAGCAGGCATTGAAGTCGGCCCTGCTGCGCTGGCCCACCGGCGTCTACGCGGTGTGGTACCCGATCAAGCTGCGCAGCCAGGTGCAGCCGTTCCTGCGCAAGCTGCAGCACAGCGGGGTGAAACGCATCCTGCGCGCCGAGCTGCTGGTGCATCCGGACGATTCGCCGCTGCGCCTCAACGGCTCGGGCATGGTCATCCTCAACGCACCATGGAACCTCGACGACACCCTGCGCGAACCGCTGCGCGTGCTGGCCGGCCTGCTCTCGCAGGATCGCCCGGCCGAATGGAAGCTGGACTGGCTGCTGGACGAAGCCGGCAGCCAGCTGAACACGCCCAGCCCGCTGCCCGCCTCGCGACTACCGCGGTCGCCGGGTCGCCGCTAAGCTCGACGCACCCGCCAGCGTTCCTCCAGGAGCACGACCATGCGCAGCCGCCCCACCTCCCTGCTGATCCGCCTCGCCGTGCCGGCCGCCGTGCTGATGCTGGCGGCCTGCGCTCCCGCACCGATCTACAAGGCCGGCGCAGCCACGGTGACCGCCGCACCGTTCCAGGTCGCGCAATCGCCGGAGAAATTCAGCAACAGCGAGGTGATCTGGGGCGGGCGTATCGTGCAGGTCAAGGTATTCGCCGACCACAGCGAGATCGAACTGCTGGCCTACCCGTTGGACGCCTCGCAACGCCCGAAGGCGAACGACAGCGGCAACGGCCGCTTCATCGCCGTGATGCCCGGCTACGTGGAGCCGCTGGACTACCCCGCCGGCGCGCTGATGACGGTCAACGGCAAGCTCAACGGCAGCCGTGCCGGCAAGGTCGGCGAAGCCGACTACGTGTTCCCGCTGGTCAGCGTGGCGCAGTCGCATGTCTGGACCGCCGAGGAAATGAACAAGGGGCGCAACAACGTGCACTTCGGCGTGGGCCTGGGCGTCGGCATCCGCTGACCTCCCCCCGAACCCGGAACGCCCTCGCCTCCCGTAGGAGCGCACCCTGTGCGCGATGCCTTTCGTCACGTGACGAAGAGCATCGCGCACAGGGTGCGCTCCTACGGCGAATCCTCATCGCATCGGGTGGCTTACACTTCACGGCCATCGTCGAAGGAACTGCACATGTCAGGTCACGCCGCCAACCCGGTCAAGGCCATCTTCCTCGCGCTTGGCGCCAACTTCGCCATCTTCGTGGCCAAGCTGGTCGCCGCTTTCGTGACCGGCTCCGGCGCGATGATGGCCGAGGCGGTGCACTCGCTGGCCGACTGCGGCAACCAGGGCCTGCTGCTGCTCGGCATCCGCCAGGCGAAGCGGCCGCCGTCGGACGAGTTTCCGCTGGGCTGGGGCCGCGCGCTGTATTTCTGGTCGTTCCTGGTGGCGATACTGCTGTTCAGCGTGGGCGGCATGTTCTCGATCTACGAGGGCGTGCACAAGCTCACCAATCCCGAGCCGCTGAAATGGCCGTGGCTGGCGCTGGGCGTGCTCATGTTCGGCATCGTGGTGGAGGGCATCTCGATGCGCGGCTGCCTGCAGGAAGTAAACAAGGCCCGCGGCACGCAGGACCTGTGGACCTGGTTCCGCGAAACCCGCTCCAGCGAACTGCTGGTGATCTTCGGCGAAGACCTGGCCGCCCTGGTCGGCCTGTGCCTGGCCGCGCTCGCGGTGGGCGCCACCATGCTCACCGGCAACCTGATGTTCGACGCCGCCGGCACCATCGCCATCGGCGCGCTGCTGATCGTGGTCGCGGTGCTGGTGGCGATCGAGGTCAAGGCCTTGCTGATCGGCCAGGGCGTGGAACCGCGCCGCCGCAAGGAATTGCTGGCCTTCCTCAACGCGCGCGCGGAAGTCGCCGAAGTGCTGAACCTGATCACCCTGCAGATGGGTGCCGACGTGATGGTCGCAGTGAAGGCGCGCATGCAGCCCACCGCCAGCCTGATCGACGCGATCAACACTGTCGAGGCGGCGATGAAGGCCGAGTTTGGCGATGTGCGCTGGAGCTTCTTCGAGCCGGACAACGCGGACTGAGCCGCCGCGGCATACTTCTCCCGTTCCCCCGCAAGGCATTCCCGGCAAGTCCCATGCGCAACCCTCTCCAGGAACAACTCCTCAAAGCCGGTCTCGTCAACAAGGCCAAGGCGGCGCAGGTCGTGCGCGAGCAGGCGAAGAAGCACCAGGGCAAGGCACCGGTGGCGCCGAGTGCCGAGGAACTGGAAGCGCGGCGGCTGCAGGCGGAGAAGGCCGAGCGCGATCGCGCGATTGCTGCCGAACGCAATGCGCAGGCGCGCGCGAACGAGGCGCGGGCGCAGGTTCGCCAGATCGTCGAGGCGCACAAGGTGAAGCGCGAGGGCGAGATTGCCTATCGCTTCACTGACGGCGACAGGATCAAAAACGTGCTGGTGAACGAACCGCTGCGCGCGCAGCTGGCCGCCGGCACGCTGGTGATCGTGCGCCACGGCGAAGGTTACGAGCTGTTGCCGCGCGTGGCGGCCGACAAGATCCGCGAACGCGATGCGACGATGATCGTGCTCGACCACGGCCGCACCGAAGCCGGCAGCAGCAGCGGCGCGGACGACGAGTATTACCGGCAGTTCGAAGTGCCGGACGACCTGATCTGGTGACGCCTCAGCGCTTCGCTTCCAGCAGATCCCAGCCGTTGCCGTACAGGTCCTCGAACACCGCCACCGTGCCGTAGGCTTCGTGCCGCGGCTCCTCGCGGAAATGCACGCCTTGGGCGCGCATGCGCTGCCAGTCACGCTGGAAGTCGTCGGTGTGCAGCAGCAGGAACACGCGGCCGCCGGTCTGGTTGCCGATGCGCGAGGCCTGCTCGTCGCTATTCGCCTTGGCCAGCAGCAAACGCGTTTCGCTGGAACCGGGCGGCGCCAGCAGCACCCAGCGTTTGCCGCCGCCCAGGTCGGTGTCCTCGACCAGTTCGAAGCCGAGCGCGCGGGTGTACCAGGCGATCGCCTCGTCGTAATCGGCGACCAGCAGCGCCAGGGCGCCGAGATGCTGTTTCATTTCCTTGCCTTGACGGTCGGCAGCGGCCCCAGTGCCGCCTGCAGTTTTTTCGTCAGCTTCGCGCGCACCAGCGTATAGGCATCGAGCACGAATGCCTCCAGCTCCGCCGTGGCGAAGCGCTGCGGTTCGACCATCGAGATCCAGTGCGCGCGCGCCAGGTACGGCGCGGGGATGATGCCAGGCTGGTCGGTGAGTTCGAGGAACCGCTGGTCGGCCACCTTGCATGACAGCCGGCCGCCTTCGCTGCCGTCCGACGGCATCACCGCGAACATCTTGCCGCCCACGCTGAACACCCTGTCGACGCCCCACTTGGTATCGCGGCTGACGCCAGGCCAGTGGCCGCACAATGCATCCAGCTGGGCGGCGCTGAGACCGTGCTTCGCTTGGCGGGTCATGCGGTGCTCCGGGAAAATCCAGCCGGCATTGTGCGGGGCGGTGCGGCGCCTGTCTGCCCGCGTAGCCACCTTCCGTGCCGCAACATCGGTTCGCCGGCGTGGGCGCCGTTGCCATGCATCCACGGCGGTTCGCCACGAGCCCCGTCATTGCAAATTCATGTTGCATTGCACACAATACGCAAAAGTACGGACCTGCCATGATCCCCGCCATCGACTTCGCCGCTCCCACCCGCTACGCCTCGCTGCCGCCACGCGCCAGCGAGCGCTTCGCGCGTCCGCACGTGCGGCCCGCGCCGCGCGGCGAACAGGTGCGCACCGAGGACGGCCGCGAACTGGTGCTGCGCATGATCGAGCCGGGCGACGTGGCGGCAATGCAGCGCTGCTTCACCCGGCTGTCGCCGGAGGATATCCGCCGCCGTTTCCTGCATGCGATGTCCGAGTTGCCGACGCCGATGGCGCAGCGGCTGTGCCGCATCGATTCCAAGCTCGAGACCGCCTACGTGCTGATGGACGAATCCATCAAGCCGGCCGAGATGCGCGGCGTGGGCCGGATCTACGTGGACGAGGCCACCGACAGCGCCGAGTTCTCGGTACTGGTGGAGCACGACTGGAGCCGCCGCGGCTTGGGTGCCCTGCTGATGCGGCACCTGGTCGAAGACTGCCGCCGCCGCGGCCTGGCCGAGCTGTGGGGTTACGTGCTGCTGGAGAACCGGCCGATGCTGCAGCTGTGCAAGGAGCTGGGCTTCGCCCAGCGGATGCTGCCGGACGAGCCGGGCACCGCACAGATCACGCTGAAGCTGTAGAAACGCAGCCGGCCTGCACGGGCCGCCGCGTTACACTTGTCGGCTATGCCCAGCCCGATCAAGCACCCGCCCCTGCCCACCAGCCCGAAACAGTGCCGCCACTGGACGCCGCCGCACGGCTCCGCGCGGGCACTGCTGCTGGCCGAGGCGGCGCGCGCGCACGACGGCCTGCTGGTGGTGGTGGCGCGCGACACCCAGCGCGCGCAGGCGCTGGAAGCGGAACTGAAGATTTTCGCCGGTGGGCTGCCGGTGCTGCACTTCCCGGACTGGGAAACGCTGCCGTACGACGTGTTCAGCCCGCACCCGGAGATCGTCTCGCAACGCGTCGCCACGCTGTATCGACTGCCGAGCGTGAAGCGCGGCGTGCTGGTGGTGCCGGTGGCCACGCTGATGCAGCGGATCGCGCCGCACTCGCACATCACCGGCTCCGGGCTGGTGCTGGCGAAGGGCCAGAAGCTGGATCTCGCCGGCGAGCAACGCCGGCTGGAAGCGTCCGGCTACCGCCATGTGCCGCAGGTGGCCGAGCCGGGCGACTTCGCGGTGCGCGGCGCGCTGCTCGACATCTTCCCGATGGGCACCGCCGAGCCGTACCGCATCGAGCTGTTCGACGACGAGGTGGAGTCGATCCGCAGCTTCGATCCGGAAACCCAGCGTTCGCAGCAGCCGGTGGACCGGGTCGAGCTGCTGCCCGCGCGCGAGTTTCCGCTCACCGAGGAAGCGGCGAAGGAGTTCCGCGGCAACCTGCGCGAGCGCTTCCCGATCGACGTGCGCCGCTGTCCGCTGTACCAGGACATGAAGGAAGGCGTCACGCCCGGCGGCATCGAGTATTACCTGCCACTTTTTTTCCAACAAACCGCCACGCTGTTCGACTACCTCGCCGACGATGCGCTGTTCGTGCTCGGCGAAGGCGCCGGCGAAGCCGCCGACCAGTTCTGGGCGCAGACCGCCGAACGCTACGACCAGCGCGCGCACGACATCGAACGCCCGGTACTGCCGCCGGCCGAACTCTACCTGCCGCCGGAACAGTTGCGCGAGCGACTCAACAAGCGCCTGCGCGTGGAGGTGGTCGAGCCCGGCCACGAGCACGCCGTCGACACCGGCACCCAGCCGGCGCCGGAGCTGCCGCTGAATCGCAAGGGCGAGGAGCCGGGCACGTCGCTGCGGCATTTCCTGGCCAGCTATCCGGGCCGGGTACTGATCGCCGCGGATTCGGCGGGGCGGCGCGAGGCGCTGGTCGAGACGCTGGCCGGCGCCGGGATGAAACCGGACAACGTGGACGGCTGGACGTCCTTCCTTGCTGAAGATGCACAACGTTTTGCCATCACCATCGCGAGCCTGGAACAGGGCTTCGCGCTGACCAAACCCGCGATCACCGTACTTACCGAGCGCGAGCTGTACGGCGAGCGGGTGCGCAGCGAGCGCGAGCGCAAGCGCCGCCGCGGCACTGCACGCGACCCCGAAGCGATCATCCGCGACCTCACCGAGCTCACTCCGGGTGCACCGATCGTGCACGTCGACCATGGCGTGGGCCGCTACCAGGGCCTGGTCTCGATGGACGTGGGCGGCATGGACGGCGAGTTCCTCACCATCGAGTACGCCAGGGGCGACAAGCTGTACGTGCCGGTGGCGCAGCTCGGCCTGGTCAGCCGCTACTCCGGCACCGCGCCGGAGCTGGCGCCGCTGCACTCGCTGGGCGGCGATGCGTGGGAACGCGCACGCAGGAAGGCGGCAGAGAAAGTGCGCGACGTGGCCGCCGAGCTGCTGGCGATCTACGCGCAGCGCCAGGCCCGCGGCGGCGAGTCGCTGCCGATCGATCGCCAGCTGGTGGAAGAGTTCGGCAGCAGCTTTCCGTTTGAGGAAACTCCCGACCAGGAAAGCGCCATCGAGGCGGTGCTGGATGACCTGGCCGCGCCGCGTGCGATGGACCGGGTGATCTGCGGCGACGTCGGTTTCGGCAAGACCGAGGTGGCGCTGCGCGCCGCGTTCGCCACCGCCACCGCCGGCAGGCAGGTCGCCGTGCTGGTGCCGACCACCCTGCTCGCCCAGCAGCACTACCGCAACTTCGCCGACCGCTTCGCCGACTGGCCGGTGCGCGTCGACGTGCTGTCGCGCTTCAAGTCCGCCAAGGAAGTGAACGAGGCGCTGAAGCGTCTGGCCGACGGCCAGATCGACGTGATCGTGGGCACGCACAAGCTGCTGCAGCCAGACGTCAAGTTCAAGAATCTCGGCCTGGTCATCGTCGACGAGGAACAGCGCTTCGGCGTGCGCCAGAAGGAACAGCTGAAGAAGCTGCGCGCTGAGGTCGACCTGCTGACGATGACTGCCACGCCGATCCCGCGCACGCTGAACATGGCGATGGCCGGCCTGCGCGACCTGTCGCTGATCGCCACGCCGCCGGCGCACCGCACCGCCGTGCGCACCTTCATCTCGGCGTGGGACCCGGCGACGATCCGCGAGGCGCTGCAGCGCGAGCTGTCGCGCGGCGGCCAGGTGTACTTCCTGCACAACGAGGTGCAGAGCATCGAGCGCACCGTGCGCGAGCTGGAGGAACTGGTGCCCGACGCGCGCATCCGCATCGCCCACGGCCAGATGCCCGAGCGCGAACTGGAAGGCGTGATGGCGGATTTCCACCGCCAGCGCTTCAACGTGCTGGTGTGCACCACCATCATCGAAACCGGCATCGACATCCCCACCGCGAACACCATCATCATCGACCGCGCCGACCGCTTCGGCCTGGCCCAGCTGCATCAGTTGCGCGGCCGCGTCGGGCGTTCGCACCACCGCGCGTATGCCTATCTCGTGGTGCCCGACCGCCGCTCGATCACCGCCGATGCGCAGAAGCGGCTGGAGGCGCTGGCTTCGCTGGAAGAACTCGGTGCCGGTTTCACCCTGGCCACCCACGACCTGGAGATCCGCGGCGCCGGCGAGCTGCTCGGCGACGAGCAATCCGGCCAGATCCAGGAGATCGGCTTCGGCCTGTACACCGAATTGCTGGACCGCGCGGTGCGCGCGCTGAAGTCGGGCAAGGTGCCGGATTTCGACCTGAGCAGCGAACACGAAACCGAGGTCGAGCTGCACCTGCCTGCGCTGATCCCCGACGATTACCTGCCCGACGTGCACCACCGCCTCACCTTGTACAAGCGCATCGCCAGCGCACGCAGCGAGGACGAGCTGCGCGACCTGCAGGTGGAGATGATCGACCGCTTCGGCCTGCTGCCGGAGCCGACCCGGCAGCTGTTCGCCGTGGCCAGCCTGAAACTGATGGCGACCCCGCTCGGCATCCGCAAGCTCGACTTCGGCGCCAACGGCGGTCGCATCGTGTTCCGCGAGAAGCCCGAGGTGAACCCGATGACCATCATCCAGCTGATCCAGCGCCAGCCGCGCGTGTACAAGCTGGACGGCCAGGACAAGCTGAAGGTGATCCTGGAGCTCCCCGGCGCCAGCGAGCGCATCCGCAGCGCGCAGGAACTGCTGGTGATGCTGGGCGCGCGCCGGCCGGCCTGAGTCCGAGCCACCGCCGCGCCGGCGGTTTCCGGCGCCGGGGCTGACGATAGTCACTGGCCGTCGAGTCCCGCGCTTTGCACAATGCCTCGATGCCGCCACGGATGACCCTCCGCGTCCGGATTGAACCACCTCGGCTGCCGCCGGCCATGCCACGCTCGCCCGGAGCACCGGCCACCGGGGCATGGCCGGGGGATTCGCCAGGCGCAGCGCCGTGGCACGGCCCGTGCTTGATACAAAAACGAAGGATGATGCACGTTCAACGGTTGTCGCTCGCGCCGTCGCGCGTCCGGCACGGAAAGGGCCAGCATGGCGGGGAATGCCCCCACCTGATGCCGGGACGTGGAGGCCATGGGACGGCCGGCAAACGCATCATCCACCGGCAGTCCTGCAAGACGCTCGCACAGCGGGGGGAAGACATGGAGAGGCTGACCACAACGCCGACAACGGCCCGCCGCAGGCGGTCGTGGTGCGGCCTCGTGCTCGGCCTGCTCTGCTGGTTCGGGCTGGGCACGGCCCAGGCCGCCACCCCGCTGAACGGCGCCTGGCGCGAGGCGCATCCCCGCGATACCCCGCAGACAGTGCTGAGCGAGTACCACGCCGGCCTGCTGAAAAGTTTCGACCCGTCCCTGCTGCAACGGTTTCCGCAGGGCGATGCCGGCAACTGGGTGGTGATCACGGCGCAGCCGCCCTGGGACGACAGCGCGCGGGTGCTGACGATCTACCCGGCCACGCTGGGCACGGTCACGGTGTTCGGCGGCGCCCAGCCACAGACGCTGGCGCTGGACGACTTCAGCGAATCGCTGCATGGCCACGGCCGGCTGGCCTGGCAGCTGCCGGCCGGCCTGGCCGCGTCGGCGCCGATCCTGTTGAAGTTCGAACCATCGCAGACGCTCAGCGCACCGGTCCGCTTCCACCTGGAAACCGCGGGCGAGTACGCGCGCAACGACGCGCGCTGGCTGGTGCTGGCCAGCGCCTGCTTCGCGGTGATGCTGACGATGGTGCTGATGGCGCTGAGCTTCGCGCTGATGCTGCGTGACGTCACCTATGCGTGGTACGCCGGCTACGTGCTCTGCTACGCGCTGATCCAGGGCATCCAGACCGGCTTCGTGTTCCATCCGATGGAATGGCAGTGGCTGTCGGGCATGGCCTTGCTGGCCGGTTCGGCCGCGGTGGCGCTGTCGGTCGCGTTCGCCTCGCTGTTCATGATGCGCTTCTGCGAACTGCAGCGTTACGCACCGCTGCTGCGGGTGCCGGTCACGGCGCTGGCCGTCGGCATGATCCAGCTGGTGCTGATGCGCAGCAGCCGGATCCCGCTGCTGGTCGACGTGGCGCAACTGCTGCTCAACCCGTTGCTGATGATCGGTGCGGTGCTGCTGCTGGTGGCCGCCATCGTCGCCGCGGCACGCGGTTCGCGCCAGGCGTGGTTCTTCCTGGCCGGCTGGACGCCGCTGCTGCTGCTCACCGCGCTGACCAGCGCCCAGGTCGGCGGCGCGCTGCCGCGACTGGACTGGCTCAACGACGCCAGCCTGGCCGGCGGCGCGTTCGAGGCGGTGGTGCTGTCGATCGGCCTGGCCGACCGTGCGCTCAGGCTGCGCCACGACCGCGACATCGTGCGGGTGCTGGCCGACCACGACGCGCTCACCAACGTGCTCAACCGCCGCGCCTGGACCGAGCGCGCCAGCACCCTGCTGTCCGGCGGACCGCCGCGGCCGATTGCGCTGCTGTTCCTCGACCTGGATCATTTCAAGCTGCTGAACGATCGCCACGGCCACAACGCCGGCGACCGTGCGCTGGTCGCGGTGGCCAAGGCACTGGCCGCCGAGCTGCGCCCCACCGACCTGCTCGGGCGCTACGGCGGCGAGGAGTTCGTCGCCCTGCTCGACGGCATCCCGGCGCAGCAGGCCATGCAGGTGGCAACCCGCCTGTGCCGGCGCGTGCATCGGCTGGAGATACCTGTCAGTGAGGACTCGTTGCTGCTCAGCGTCAGCATCGGCATCGCCGTACGCCGGGAAGGCGACGACGTGGAATCCCTGGTCGATCGCGCCGACCAGGCCATGTATGACGCCAAGCTCGGCGGCCGCAACCGGGTCTGCCTGCACGCCGACAGCCTGACGCCCCGCACCAGCCCCCACCTGCACGTGGTGGAGAAACGCGAGCGCTGAAAGCCGGCCGCGGTCAGCCTGCCGCCAGCCCGCGTGCCGCCGCCACCACGTCGGCCTCGCCCGGCAGCACCAGTAGCGCCGCACCGGCCAGCGGGGTGAAGGTGTCGGCGCCGACCACGCGCTTCATCGGTGTGGCACCGCAGCCGCCCTCGACGATCGCGGTGATCACGCCCTCGCCCACGCCGGCGCTCTTGCGCCCCTCGTCCAGCACGATGATGCGCCTGGCCGTCTTCGCCTGTGCCGCGATGAAGGCGTCGTTGAGCGGCGCCAGCCAGCGCAGGTCGACCACGCGCACCTGCCAGCCCAGTTCCTTTTCGATCGTGCGCGCGGCACGCAACGCCATCGGCACGCCGTTGCCGAAGGTGAACACCACCAGGTCGTTCGCCGCCTCGTGGTAGAGGCGGCCCTCGCCCAGCGTCATCGCCTGGTCCGGTGCCGGATAGTCGAACTGCCACTGGCCGTCGCCGGCTTCGTACAGGTCCTTGGTCATGTACAGCGCGATCGGCTCGAGGAAGGCGCACACGCGGCCGTTCACCTTCGCCAGCGCCATCAGCGTGCGCAGCATCAATGCCGCGTCGTCGCCGCGGCTGGGGCAGCCCACCACCAGGCCGGGAATGTCGCGCAGCGCGGTGATCGAGTTGTCGTTGTGGAAGTGGCCGCCGAAACCCTTCTGGTAGCCCAGCGAGGCCACCCGCATCACCATCGGGTTGCGGTACTGGCCGTTGGAGAAGAACTGCAGCGACGCCGCCTCGCCGCGGATCTGGTCGCAGGCGTTGTGGAAGTACGCCAGGTACTGGATCTCCGGGATCGGCAGCATGCCCATGTTGGCGTAGCCCTGGGCCAGACCCAGGATCATGGTTTCATCGAGCAGCGTGTTGAACACGCGGCTGCCCTTGAAGGTCTTGTTCAGCCCCTTGGTGACGGTGTACACGCCGCCCTTCTGCGCCACGTCCTCGCCGAACAGCAGCGCCTCCGGGTACTTCGCCAAGAGATCGTGCAGCGCCTGGCCGATCTGGATCGCCAGGTGCCGCGGCGGCAGCTTCTCCGGCAGCTTCGCCTCGCCGCCGAACACGGCCAGCCGCTTCTCCGCATAGTCGGCGCGCGTGGCCTCGGCTTTCACCGCGGCCGGCGTGTACGGCGCCAGCGGGGCCATCACGTCTTCCAGCGAGGTCAGTCGATGGCGCGAATCCGCATCCTCGGCAGCGGCGAAGCAGCGCTTGCGGGTGGCTTCGTACAGATCCAGCAGTGCGTCCTTTGAATACAGGCCGGACGCCAGCGCGATGTCGGCCGAACGCAGCAGCGGGTCGGAGCATTCGACCGCAAAGAGTTCCTCGATGCTGCGCCACTCGATCTCGAAGTCGGTGCCGGCGTGGCCCATCACGCGGGTGGTCTTGAGATGCAGGAAGGTCGGCCGGCGGGTCGTGCGGCAATGCTCCACCGCACGCTGCACCTGGGCATAGCCCTCGGCCAGGTCGAGGCCGTCGGCGAAGAAATAATCGAGGTTGGCGCGATGCTGGTAGTTGGCCGCGACCCAGCCGGTCGGCGTCTTCACCGAGATACCGATGCCGTTGTCCTCGCACACGAACAGCACCGGCGCCGGCAGCTTCTGGTACGCCGTCCATGCCGCGGCGTTGAACGAGGTCTGCGCGCTGGCGTGGTTGCTGGAGGCGTCGCCGAACGAGCAGATCGCGATGCTGTCGTCGGGGATCGGCAGCTGGTGGCCGATGCGGCGCGCCTGCTCGATCGCCACCGCGGTGCCGAGCGCCTTGGGCAGGTGCGAGGCGATGGTGGAGGTCTGCGGCAGCACCCACAGCGGCTTGCTGCCCCACACCTTGTGGCGGCCGCCGGAGGCCGGATCGTCCTTGCTGGCGGCGAAGGACAGCGCCGAATCCATCACCGGGTCCATGCCCGGGATCTTGCGGAAGCGCTCGGCCATGAAGCCGCCGGAGCGGTAATGCAGGAACGCCGGATCGGTGTGCCGGGTCAGCCGCGCCACCATCGCGTTGCCTTCGTGGCCGGACGAACCGATCGTGTAGAACACCTTGTTCTGCACGCGCAGCACGCGCGCCATCAGGTCGAGGTGGCGCGAGATCAATTGGGATTCCAGCAGCTCGCGAAAGCCGCGTGCGTCCAGCGCGCTGCCCGGCAGCACTGCCTCGCCGTCGTGCGGCGCGGCGCGCGCCTCGCCCTGCCACAGCTGCACGAACTCGATGAAGTTCTGGTCGACGACTTCGGCGCGGTTGAAGCCCTTGTGGCGGGCGCTGAGGTTGAACGGAATGGGCATGGCGTGTCGTCGGTGAGGTGGGGGAATGTTCTGCAGAAGCCCGCTTGCGCGGCGATGCTCTTCAAGGGCATCGCCCGCAAGCGGGCTCCTACAGCGGTAGATGTTGCATCGGGGTGTGGCCGGGCTGCGCCTGCACGCGACCGAGCCACGCACGAATGTTCGGAAATGCGGACAGTTCGAACCCGCCGTCGCCGGCACAATGGGTGTACGCGTACAGCGCGATGTCGGCGATGCCGTAGCGTTCGCCGACGAACCAGTCGCGCCCGGCCAGGTGCTGTTCCATCACCGCCAGCACCTGCGTGCCCTTGTGCAGCAGCGCGGGCAGCTCGGCCTGGCGCGGGTGGTCGGGCGGCAGCCAGCCGCGGATGAAGCGCGCCACCGCGATGCACGGCTCATGGCTGTACTGCTCGAAGAACAGCCACTGCAGCGTCTGCGCGCGTAACCAGGCATCCTCGGGCCCCGATCCATTCGGCCAATAGGCGGTGCCTTCGGCGAGGTAGCACAGGATGGCGTCGGACTCGGCCAGCCGGCGCCCATCCTCCAGTTCCAGCAGCGGCACCTTGCCGTTCGGGTTCTTCGCCAGGTAGGCCGGCGTGCGCGTCTCGCCACCGGCGCTGTCCACGTCGACCCAGCGGTAGTCGCGGCCCAACTGGTCCAGCAGCAGTTGCAGCTTGTAGCAGTTGCCGGAAGCGCGCATGCCGTAGATGGTGATCATGGCCTTTCCCCTCCCAGCTGTTTCAGCAGCGCGGCGCGCTGCAGGTCCTTGGGACGGCCGAAGCTTTCGCAAAGCCGGATCTGGTCTTCGACCGACGGCACCGGCACGGCCAAGCCGTTCACGCCGGCCAGCACGAGCTTCCCCGGCAGCACCGGCCGCCAGCGATCGTCGGCATGAAGCTCGAGCGCGCCCATCACCTCGACCGGCGCGCCGGGAAAGCGGAAGCGGGCGAAGTGCGAACGGAACCGGTCGGCCTCCGGCGGCGTGAACGCGGGCTCGCGCCGCGACGCCCAATGCGCCATCAACGCCTCGGCGTCGGCGCGCGAGGTCAGCACGTCCACATCCGCGGCGCCGGTCTGCGCGCCGAGCAGCAGCGCCGCGGCGCTCCCGATCAGGCACCACGGATCGACGCAATGCACGTGCAGCTCGGGCACGATCTCGGCCAGGGTGGCGTAAAGCGCGGGCGAGAGGTGGCTCATGCGCGGCGCCGGCGCCATTGCTCGCGCGTCTGCACCCAGATTTCGGTGGGCGAATCCTCGTACGGCGCGGGCAGCTTGCCCGGGCCGCGGCAGCTCGAACCCAGCCGCTGCGCCAGCGCCTGCGAGGCGCGGTTGTCGGGATGGATGGAATGGATCATCTCGCTCCAGCCCAGCTGGTCGAAGGTCCAGTCGATCGCGGCGACGCAGCCTTCCAGTGCATAGCCCTTGCCCCAGGCGCTGCGCGCCAGGCCCCAGCCCACTTCGGTGCCGGGCCAGTCGGCCGGATGCCACGGGCCGAGCCGGCCGATCCATTGGCCGCTGCGCTTCTCGATCACCGAGAACATGGAAAAACCCTGGATCATCCACGCACCGGCCAGCGACAGGAAGCCGCGCCACGCGGCGGCGCGCGCCTGCTGGCCGCCGATGAAGCGCGCAGCCTCGGCATCGGCCATGTTCGCCGCGTAGGCGTCGAAATCCTGCATCCGCGGCGGGCGCAGGATCAGCCGCTCGGTTTCGATGCGCAACGAATCCAGGTCCATGCGACCCCGCTTCAGAACGCGTTGATGCCAGTCAGCTCGCGACCCACCACCAGCTCGTGCACGGTCTCGGTGCCCTCGTAGGTGATCACCGATTCCAGGTTCAGCGCATGGCGGATGGCCGAGTGCTCGGTGGTGATGCCGGCGCCGCCGAGGATGTCGCGGCACTGGCGCGCGATGTCGATCGCCATGCGGCAGTTGTTCCACTTGGCCAGCGAGACCTGGGTCGGCTGCATCTTGCCGGCGTCCTTCAGGCGCCCCAGCTGCAACGACAGCAACTGTGCGGTGGTGATGCGCCGGGCCATGTCGGCCAGCTTCAGCTGGATCGCCTGGTTGGAGGCGAGCGGCTTGCCGAACAGCATGCGCTCGGCGGTGTAGTCGAGCACTTCCTTCAGGCAGGCCTGTGCCGCGCCGATCGGCCCCCAGGTGATGCCGTAGCGCGCCTGGGTCAGGCAGCCCAGCGGCCCCTTCAAGCCCTTCACGTTGGGCAGCCGCGCGCTGTCCGGCACGCGCACGTTGTCGAAGAACAGCGCGCTGGTGACCGAGGCGCGCAGGCTCATCTTCTTGTGGATTTCCTGCGCCTTGAAGCCGGCCGTGTCGGTCGGCACCACGAAGCCCTGGATGCCGTCATCGGTCTGCGCCCAGACGATCGCGATATGCGCCAGGTTGCCGTTGGTGATCCACATCTTGGCGCCGTTGATGACCCAGTCGCCGCCGTCCTGCTTGGCGTGGGTCTTCATGTTGGCCGGATCGGAGCCGCCGTGCGGCTCGGTCAGGCCGAAGCAGCCGATCACCTCGCCCGCCGCCATCTTCGGCAGGTACTCCATCTTCTGCGCTTCGCTGCCGTAGGCGTAGATCGGGTACATCACCAGCGAACTCTGCACCGAGGCGAAGCTGCGCAGGCCCGAGTCGCCACGCTCCAGCTCCTGGCAGATCAGGCCGTAGCTCACGCCGTTCATGCCGGCGCAGCCGTACTTCTCCGGGATCGTCGCGCCGAGCAGGCCGAGGCCGGCGATCTCCGGGATCAATTCCTTCGGGAAGCGGCCCTGGTCGAAACAGTCGCCGATGATCGGCAGCACGCGTTCGTCGACGAAGCGGCCGACGGTGTCCTGCACCATGCGCTCCTCGTCGCTGAGCAGCGAACGGACGTCGTACAGATCGAGCGGATTCAGACGGACAGCCATGGAAGCTCCAGAGAGGGCGCGTAAAAGCCGGTATTGTAGCGCGACCTATGCGCCCGCACAGGCCGGACGCGCCCGACGGATGCGTATGGAGCACGCCCGCCCCGCCTGGCCCGATCCCGCCCTCCACTGCACGCTCGCCCACGGAAACCCATGTTCAAAGGTGTCTTGCTCGGCTTCATGGCCTTTGCCGCGTACGCCATCAGCGACGCGTTCGTGAAATCGTTGCGCGGCTCGCTGCCGGCGTACGAGGCGGTGTTCTTCGGCGCCGCGCTGGGCCTGACCGCGTTGCCGTTCATCAAGGGCGCCGATGACCGCTGGCACGAGGCGCTGCGCGCGCAACGCCCGGGCCTGTGGCTGGTGCGCGCGCTCGCCAGCGCGGTCGGCAGCATCGCGGCGGTGGTGGCGTTCACCGCACTGCCGATGGCCGAGGCGTTCGCGCTGATCTTCCTGCTGCCGATCTTCGTCACCGTGCTGTCGGTGCTGGTGCTGAAGGAAGCCGTGGGCTGGCGCCGCTGGTCGGCGGTGGTGGCCGGCTTCGTCGGCGTGCTGGTGGTGCTGCGGCCGGGCTTCCGCGCGCTCGGCATCGGCCACCTGGCGGCGATCGTGTGCGGGCTTTCCGGCGCCGTCTCGATGATCGCGCTGCGCCTGTCCGGCCCGCACGAGAAGCGCATCACCCTGTACAGCGCCGGCATGATCGGCTCGTTGCTGGTGGCCGGCTTGCTGATGCTGGCCGATTTCCGCTGGCCGGACCTCGTCCAGTGGGGGCTGCTGCTCGGCTACGGCCTGCTCGCCGCGCTGGCCTCGGTGTTGCTGATGCTGGCCACGCAGAAGGCGCCGGCCAACCACGTCGCGCCGACCCAGTACAGCCAGATGCTGTGGGCGGTGCTGCTCGGCTACGTGCTGTTCCACGACCGGCTGGACTGGCCGATGGCGATCGGCATCGCGATCATCCTCGGCGCCGGCTTGTTCACCTTCGTGCGCGAGGAACAGGTGACGCGCTGGTGGCAGCGGATCCGCATGCTCTGATTTCCCGGCCGTGCAACGCCTTGGGATGGGCCAGGCGTCGACTCGTCGTTCCAGCGAAAGCCGGAACCCCGTGCCTTCAGACAGTTGCCGAGGCCCAGGCTCTCGACTTTCGCCAGGATGGCGGCTTGCCCAGGCCTTCGCTAACGGTTGCTCACGCCGTGCGGCACGTGCCCGGTCGCCACGTGCTTGCGCGCGGACTCCACGTTGGCCGGCGAGTCGTCGAAGAAGATGTCGGCGCCGAACGCGTCGAGGAACGGGCCCTTGTCGCGGCCGCCGAGGAACAGCGCCTCGTCGATGCGCACGCCCCACTTGCGCAGGGTGAGGATCACGCGCTTGTGCGCGGGGGCGGAACGGGCAGTGACCAGCGCGGTGCGGATCGGCGAGTCCTCGGCCGGGAACGCGGTCTGCAGGCGGTGCAACGCGGCGAGGAAGCCGCGGAACGGCCCCACCGACAGCGGCTCGGCGGCGTGCTCGCGCTCGTTGCGGTGGAAGGCCTCCAGGCCTTCCTCGCGCGAGACGCGCTCGCCCTCGTCGCCGAAGATCACGGCGTCGCCGTCGAAGGCGATGCGCAACTGCTCGCTCATGCGCGGTGGCGCGACGCTGGGCAGGATGGTGGCCGCCGCCACGCCGGCGGCCAGCGCGCGGCCGACGTCCTCGGCGTTGGCGGAGAGGAACAGGTCGGCCCGGAACGGCGCGATGTAGTCGGAGGTGGGTGCGCCGCTGGTGAACGCGGCGCGGCTGATTTCCAGGTCGTAGTGCTGGATCGCGTTGAAGATGCGCAGCCCGGTGTCGCCGGAATTGCGCGACAGCAGGATCACCTCCACCGGCGGCACGTCGCCGGCCAGCTTGTTCAACCCCAGCAGTTTCTGCACCAGCGGAAACGCCACGCCGGGCTTGAGGATCTCGTTCTCGTGGTCGATCTGGAACGCGCGGTAGGCGTCGAGGCCTTCGCGCTCGAACAGCGCGTGGCTGTCGCCGAGGTCGAACAGCGCGCGCGAGGAAATCGCCACCACCAGGCGATTGTCGGTGGTGGATGTCGGATCGTGGGCGGTTGGCTGGCTCATGCCGCGAATCTACCGCAAAGAGCGGGGAGTGAGTGGGGAGGAGCGAGCAACAGCGGAGTCGGCCCTCTCACTGCTCGCTCCTCTCCACTCACTCCTCATTCCGCGGCGAACTGTTCGTCCAGGATGCGCTGCTCCAGGTTGTGCTCGGGGTCGAACAGCAGCCGCACGCCCTGCCCGCCGGACTGACGGATCGCCACGGTGCGCACGTCGCGCACCTCGTGGAAATCGGCGGTGGCGCTGACCGGGCGCTTGCCCGGGTCGAGCACGCGCAGGATCACCTCGGTGCGGTGCGGCAGGATCGCGCCGCGCCAGCGGCGCGGGCGGAACGGGCTGATCGGGGTGAGCGCCAGCACGTTCGCATCCAGCGGCAGGATCGGCCCGTGCGCGGACAGGTTGTAGGCGGTGGAACCGGCCGGGGTGGCGACCATGATGCCGTCGCAGACCAGGCTCGCCAGCTTCACCGTATCGTTGAGCTGCACTTCCAGGTGCGCGGCCTGGTTGCTCTGGCGCAGCAGCGAGACTTCGTTGAAGGCCAGCGCGGTGTGTTCGTTGCCGGCCGCATCGGTGACCGCCATCTGCAGCGGGAACAGCGACGCCGCGTGCGCGCGCGCGATCCGCTCCGGCAGGCTGTCGAGCCGGTGCTTGTTCATCAGGAAACCGACCCGGCCCAGCTTCATGCCGTAGACCGGCAGTTCCAGCGCGTGGTACGCGTGCAGGGTGCGCAGCATGAAGCCGTCGCCGCCCAGCGCCACGATCAGCTCGGCCTGCTCCGGCGGCACGGTGCCGTAGCGCTCCACCAGCTTGCGCCACGCCTGCTGGGCGACGCTGGTATCACTGGCGACGAAGGCTAGGCGCATGCGCAAAAACCTGGTGCGAAAGTCAGCCGAGATTACACAGCATGAAGGCGCAAGACCATGGCTGATCCTGCGCCTTCATTCGTCACTCGCTCAACCCGGGCCGGCTCAGACCACCGGCACCTGCGCCAGCTGCGCCAGGCGGCGGACGGCGACCGAGGCGATCGGGTAGTCCGCGTTCTGGGTGAGGATCTCGGCCAGCATGCCGCGGGTGTACTGCAGCGTGGCGTCGTCGCGCTGCAGCCACGCCTGCACCGGCGAGACGTGCTGGCTGCCGCCGCCGAGATTGAGCACCTGCAGCGACAACGCCCGATGCTGGTGGTTGAGCTCGTCCAGCAGCGAGCCGCGCGCCTGGGCGTGCCAGTGACCTTCCACCGGCAGCGCCTCGATCTGGTCGCGCAGCCACTCCAGGTCCAGCGCCTCGCCCAGCTCGTAGAACACGCCGGCCACCTTCCCGATCGGCTGGCCGCTCAGCTGGCTCACCTCGACCATGTCCAGCGCGGCGCGCAGCTCCGGCATGCGGGCCATCCGCAGCGCCAGCTCGGCCGGCAGGCCCAGGCCTTCCCACTTCTCCTGGCTGGAGGAGAAATCACCCTTGCCGGTCGGCGTCAGCACGTCTGGTAGGGCCTTGCGCAGGGTCGACACGCCGGCCTGGTAGCGCACGACGTTGGCGGCGATGTCGAGCGAGCCGCCGGGACGGTTCAGCAGCCACCGCGTCATGTGCCGCAGCAGCGACCAGATCTGCTTGATCGCGTCGATCTGGGTGTCCTCGGCCACCTTGGCGTCCAGCGCCTCGATCTGCGCCCACAGTTCGCGCGCCTCGAGGATCTCGCGCGCCGCGGTATACGCCTTGGCGATCGCCGCCGGGCCCTGCCCGGTGTCTTCCTGCATGCGCATCATGAAGGTGGCGCCCATGCGGTTGATCGTCGAGTTGGTCACCGCAGTGGCGATGATCTCGCGCTTCAGCCGATGCCGCTGCATGTGCGCGGCGTACTTCTCGTGCAGCGGCAGCGGGAAGTAGCGCACCAGTTCCTTCGACAGGTACGGGTCTTCCGGCACGTCCGAGTCCAGCAGCTGCTGGAACAGGCGGATCTTGTCGTACGACAGCAGCACCGCCAGCTCCGGCCGGGTCAGGCCCAGGCCGCGGCTCTTGCGCTCGGTCAGTTCGGCCTCCGACGGCAGGTTCTCGACCTGGCGGTCCAGCGTGCCCTCGGCCTCCAGCGTGCGGATGAAGTGCGCCATCGAGCCGATGCGGCCGATCGACTGGTGCTCCATCAGGGTGATCGCCTGGTTCTGCCGGTAGTTGTCCCACAGCACCAGCTGGCCCACCTCGTCGGTCATCGCGGCGAGCTGTGCGTTGCGCGCATCGAAACCCAGCTCGCCGCGCTGCACGGCGTCGTTGAGCAGGATCTTGATGTTCACCTCGTGGTCGGAGGTGTCCACGCCGGCGGAGTTGTCGATGAAGTCGGTATTCAGCAGCACGCCCTTCTGCGCCGCCTCGATACGGCCCTTCTGGGTCATGCCCAGGTTGCCGCCCTCGCCGATGATCTTCGCGCGCACGTCGGCGCCGTTGATGCGCAGCGCGTTGTTGGCGCGGTCGCTCACCTCGGCATGCGTTTCGCCGGAGGACTTGATGTAGGTGCCGATGCCGCCGTTCCACAACAGGTCCACCGGCGCCTTCAGGATCGCGCTGAGCAGGTCGCTCGGCGCCAGATGCTCGACGTCGGGCTTGAGCCCCAGCACTGCACGCACTTCCGGCGAGATCGGGATCGACTTGGCGCTGCGCGGATACACGCCGCCGCCAGCGGAGATCAACGACTTGTCGTAGTCGTCCCAGCTTGAGCGCGGCACCTCGAACATGCGCTGGCGCTCGACGAACGAACGGGCCGCGTCCGGGTTCGGATCGAGGAACACGTGGCGATGGTCGAACGCGGCCAGCAGCAGGGTGTGTTCGGACAGCAGCATGCCGTTGCCGAACACGTCGCCGGACATGTCGCCGATGCCGACGCAGGTGAAGTCCTCGCTCTGGCAATCGCGGCCGAGCGCGCGGAAGTGGCGCTTGACCGACTCCCATGCACCCTTGGCGGTGATGCCCATGCCCTTGTGGTCGTAGCCGTGCGAGCCGCCGGAGGCGAACGCGTCGCCGAGCCAATAGTTGTGCTCGATCGAGATCGCGTTGGCGATGTCGGAGAACTTGGCGGTGCCCTTGTCCGCGGCCACCACCAGGTAGGGGTCGTCCGCGTCGTGGCGCACCACGTCGTGCGGGTTCACCACCTTGCCGTCGACCAGGTTGTCGGTGATGTCGAGCAGGCCGTTGATGAACAGGCGGTAGCAGGCGATGCCCTCGGCCAGCACCGCGTCGCGGTCGCTGGCGGGCGGGGACTTCTTGACGAAGAAGCCGCCCTTGGAACCGACCGGCACGATCACCGTGTTCTTCACCATCTGCGCCTTGACCAGGCCCAGCACCTCGGTGCGGAAATCCTCGCGCCGGTCGGACCAGCGCAGGCCGCCGCGCGCCACCGCGCCGAAGCGCAGGTGGATACCCTCGACGCGCGGCGCGCACACCCAGATCTCGCGGTACGGCACCGGCTTGGGCAGGTCGGGCAGCAGGTGCGAGTCGAGCTTGTAGCTGATGTAGTCGCGGTAGGCGCCGTCCCACTGCTGGAAGAAGCTGGTGCGCAAGGTGGCACGGATCAGCTTCATGAAGCTGCGCAGGATGCGGTCCTCGTCGAGGCTGGCCACGTTCTCCAGCAGGATGCCAATCGCGTTCTCCACCGCCTGGACCTGCGCGTCGCGCGGCTTCGACAACGACGCGCCCAGCTCGCCGATCAGGCCCGGCTGCGCGGCCTGCACGTTGGCCGGGATCAGCGCCAGCATCTCGGCGACCAGGGTCGCGCCGGCAGCCTTCAGCTCGTCGGCGGAAAGCGCTTCGCGGCGCGGATCGAACTTGGCCAGGAACAACTCCACCAGCAGTCCGGCCACCGCCGGATAGCGGTTGAGGGTTTCCTCCATGTACGACTGCGAGAAGGTGGCGCCGGTCTGCAGCAGGTACTTGCAGTAGCCGCGCAGCATTGCCACCTGGCGCCAGCCCAGCTTGGCGCCGAGCACCAGCCGGTTGAAGCCGTCGTTCTCGGCGTTGCCGCGCCAGATCTGCTCGAACGCGTCCTCGAACAGCGCGCCGACCTGCTCCACGCCGAAGGTGAGCTTGCCGACCGGCTGCACCTCGAAATCCTGGATCGACAGCGGCGCCTCGCCGGAAACGTCGTAGACGTGCTCGGTGAGCACGCGCAGGCCGAGGTTCTCCAGCTGCGGCAGCACTTCGGACAACGCGATGTCGCCGCCGGAGCGGTAGACCTTGAAGCGCAGCGTCTCGGGCGCCTTCGGCGGGTGGTAGAACGACATCCGCAACGCGTTGTCGCCGGCCAGTTGCGAGAGCTGGTACACGTCCTCGGCGGCCACCGCCGGACTGACGTCCTCGACGTAGCCGGCCGGCAGTGCGCGCGCGTAGCGGTTGGCCAGCACCACGCCTTCATGTTCGCCGCGCAGGCGCACCAGCGCGTCGCGCACCTCGTCGTGCCAGTTGCGCACGATGCCGGCCACGCCCTGCTCCAGCTCGGCCAGGTCGTAGGACGGCTGGTCGCCGATCTTCGGCCGCAGCACGATGGTCAGCCGCGCCAGCACGGCCTCGCCCATCTGCACCGAGGAATCGCGCTGCTCGGCATGCAGCGCCGCGCCCAGCAGCGATTCGATGCGCTCGCGCACCGAGGTGTTGAAGCGGTCGCGCGGCACGAACACCATGCAGGTGAAGAAGCGGCCGTAGCGGTCGCGGCGCATGAACAGCCGCGCGCGCGCGCGCTGGCGCAGTTCGAGGATACCCATCGCGGTGGCGAACAGCTCGTCCTCGGTGCTCTGGAACAGCTCCTCGCGCGGCAGCGTTTCCAGGATGTGGCGCAGCGACTTGCCGGAGTACGAATCGCGCTTGAGGCCCGAGCGCGCCAGCACGGTTTCCACCTTGTGCCGCACCAGCGGCACGTCCTGCGGGCGGGCCATGTAGGCGTTGGAGGAGAACAGGCCGAGGAAGCGCTGCTCGGCCACCGCGCGGCCGTCGGCGCCGAACTGCAGCACGCCGATGTAATCCATGTAGCCGCTGCGGTGCACGTGCGAGCGCGCGTTGGTCTTGGTCAGGATGATCGCGTCGGTGGCGCCCGATTGCGGCAGCTCGCTGGCGGCCAGCGTGCGCAGCGAACGCGGCGCCATCGAGCGATCGCTCTTGCGCAGGATGCCCAGGCCGGACGCATCGACCGCGCGCAGCACGCGGTCGCCGTCGGCGTCGGCGACTTCGTATTCGCGGTAGCCGAGGAAGGTGAAGTTGTCGGCCGCGATCCAGCGCATGAACTCGCTGGCCTCCTGCACCGAGGCCGCGTCCAGCGGCAGCTTGCGCTGCGGCAGTTCGTTGGCGACCGCCAGCGCCTTGTCGCGCATCGCCGACCAGTCGCCCACCGCGGCGCGCACGTCGTCCAGCGCAGCCGCGACCCGCGCTTCCAGCTGCGACTGCTCGGCGGCATCGGCGACCCGGTCGATCTCGAAATGCATCAGCGATTCGGCGCTGCCGGCGTCGCCGCCCAGGCCGAGCAGCTTGCCGGAAGCATCGCGCGCCACCTTCAGCACCGGATGGATCACCGCATGGATCTGCAGCTTCGCCGAGACGATCATGCTGACCGTGTCGACCAGGTACGGCATATCGTCGGTGACGATCTGCAGCAGGCTGCGGCCGGCATGCCCGTCAGCCGCGTTGAGCACGCGCACGCTGGCATGGCCGCCGCGGCGCTGCTGCATGAACTCCAGCAGGCTGCCGACCAGCGCCGCCCACTGCACCGGTGTGTGCAGATGCGCGTCGCCGCCCCCGATGCGTGCAAAGAAAGCCTCGCAGAAAACCTGCGCCTCGTTCAGGCGCGCGGGCGAAAAACCGCCCTTTTTCAGCTCTGCGAGTACTACTGACGAAAGGGAAGGGTCGTTCGCTGCAGGGGTCGCATTCATGGCATCTTCTGATTGGTGGAGACGATGATGGGTGAGGCAGGTAAAAAGCCTCGGAAGGATACGCCGCACGGCAGGGCGAATCCAGCCGCGCGGCCCGCCGCGACCATGCACACGCGCATGGTTTCGTGCCTTCCCGCGACCGATTTTCGCGATGCCGCGGATCGCGCGTCGACACCCGGCGAGCGGCGGGAAAAAGCTCGGCCGCTCGGCACGCTCGCGCGACGGATGCGGCATGCGATCCTCTGCGACGCATCCGCGGGCATGCGTCCAGATCGCCACGCCCCTGTCAATGACTGGATTCGCAGCGCCCACAAAATGTAAACTGACCGGTATAGCCTGCTTCGCAGGCCGCCTGGTACGGCGCTTGGCGGAACAGGCGCCGTTTCCAGGCGCGATCGCCCCCCCTCGTACCAACCTATGACACAGGACATGCGGAGCGCGATGCGGTATCCCGTCCACGGCAAGCCCGCAACGCACTCCGGCGTCACCCCCATCCCCGTTCGAACAAGTTCTGGAGTTCCCATGAAGTCCTCGTCACTGAGCACACCCTTGCTGTGCCTGAGCCTGCTGGTGCTGGCCGCCTGCGGCAAAGGCAAGGAGCAGGGGCCGCCGCAGATGCCGCCACCGGAAGTGGGCGTGGTCCAGGTGCAGCCGCAGGACTCGCCGCTGACGCGGGATCTGGTCGGTCGCCTCTCGCCCTACCGCAGCGCCGACGTGCGCGCCCGCGTGGCCGGCGTGCTGCTCAAGCGCGCCTATACGGAAGGCACCGACGTCAAGCGGGGGCAGTTGCTGTTCCAGATCGACCCGGCCCCGCTGAAGGCGGCGCTGAGCGCAGCGGAGGCTTCGCAAGCGCAGGCGCAGGCCACCGACACCAACGCCAGGATCAACGCGCAACGCGCACGCGAGCTGGCGCCGAAGGGCTACATCTCGAAGTCCGACCTGGACAACGCGCTGGCCACCGAACGCACCGCGGCCGCCGCGGTGCAGGCGGCACGCGCCAACGTGCAGACCGCGCGCATCAGCCTGGGCTACGCCAGCGTGACCGCGCCGATCGACGGCCGCGCCGGCCAGCAGCAGGTGACCGAGGGCGCCCTGGTCGGCAACGGCGAGGCCACCTTGCTCACCACGGTCGACCAGATCGACCCGCTCTACGTGAACTTCACCCTGAGCGTGGCCGACATGGAGCAGATGCGCCGTGCGCAGACCAGCGGCAACGTCACCCTGGCCGAACCGAACAAGGCCAGCGTGCAGGTCGCCCTGCCCGACGGCAGCAGCTATGCCGAAACCGGCACGGTCGACTTCTCCTCCACCACGGTCGATCCGGCCACCGGCGCGGTGAACCTGCGCGCGCAGATCCCCAACCCGAAGCACAGCCTGCTGCCGGGCATGTACGTGACGCTGAAGGCGCAGCTCGGCCAGCAGCACAAGGTGTTCCTGCTGCCGCAGGCGGCCGTGCAGCGCGACACCGTGGGCGCCTATGTGTTCACCGTCGGCAAGGACGGCAAGGTCGCGCGTCACTACGTCACCCTCGGCGCCGCCAGCGGCGGCGACTGGGTGGTCACCGACGGCATCGCGGCGGGCGACCAGGTGGTCGTGTCGGGCGTGCAGAACGTGAAGGAAGGCGCGCCGGCCAAGGCCTCGCCGTGGAAACCGCAAGCCGAAGGCAACCACGGCCCTGCCGCCGCCGGCACGCCGGCGCGCGGCAAGTAAGGGAGAGCGAACATGCCGAGTTTCTTCATCGACCGCCCGATCTTCGCCTGGGTGGTGGCTATCCTGATCTCGCTGGGCGGCGTGCTGGCGATCCTCAACCTGGGCGTGGAGTCCTACCCGAACATCGCGCCACCCTCGGTGACGGTGGGCGCCTCCTACCCCGGCGCCAGCGCCGAGACCACCGAAAAGGCGGTCACCCAGGTCATCGAGCAACAGCTCACCGGCATCGACCACCTGCTGTACTTCAGCTCCTCCTCCAGCGCCAGCGGCCGCGCCAGCATCACGCTGACCTTCGAAAGCGGTACCGACCCCGACATCGCCCAGGTGCAGGTGCAGAACAAGGTGGCGCTGGCCACCCCGCGCCTGCCGAGCGAAGTGACCCAACAGGGCGTGGTGGTGGCCAAGGCCAACGCCGGCTTCCTGATGGTGGTGGCGCTCAAGTCCGACAACCCGAACATCGACCGCGACCGCCTGGGCGACATCGTCGGCTCGCAGGTGCTCGACCAGATCGCGCGCGTGCCGGGCGTGGGCAGCACCCAGCAGTTCGGCTCCGAGTACGCCATGCGCATCTGGCTCAACCCGGACCAGCTGCACGGCTACGGCCTGTCGGCGACGCAGGTGCTGAACGCGATCCGCGCGCAGAACGTGCAGTTCGCCGCCGGCTCGATCGGCGCCGACCCGGCCCTGCCCGGCCAGGGCTTCACCGCCACGGTGTCGACGGAAGGGCGCTTCACCACGCCGGAGCAGTTCGCCGGCATCATCCTGCGCGCGAACCCCGACGGCACCACGGTCAAGCTCGGCGACGTCGCCCGGATCAGCTTCGGCCCCGGCAACTACGGCTTCAACACCACCGTCGACGGCAAGCCGATCGGCGCCTTCGCGATCCAGCTGCTGCCCGGCGCCAACGCGCTGAACGTGGCCACCGCGGTGCGCGGCAAGATGGACGAGCTGGCTCCCGGCTTTCCGCCGGGGGTGAGCTGGTTCAGCCCGTACGACAGCACCACCTTCGTGAAGATCTCCATCGACCAGGTGGTGAACACGCTGGTCGAGGCGATCGTGCTGGTGTTCCTGGTGATGCTGCTGTTCCTGCAGAACCTCCGCGCCACCATCATCCCCACGCTGGTGATCCCGGTGGCGCTGCTGGGCACCTTCCTCGGCATGCTGGTGCTCGGCTTCACCATCAACCAGCTGACCCTGTTCGGCATGGTGCTGGCGATCGGCATCGTGGTGGACGACGCGATCGTGGTGATCGAGAACGTCGAACGCATCATGACCGAAGAGAACCTCTCGCCGAAGGAAGCCACGCGCAAGGCGATGGGCCAGATCACCGGCGCGGTGGTGGCGATCACGGTGGTGCTGACGGCGGTGTTCGTGCCTTCGGCGCTGCAGCCGGGCGCCTCGGGCATCATCTACAAGCAGTTCGCGCTGACCATCGCAGTGTCGATGGCGTTCTCGGCCTTCCTGGCGCTGTCCTTCACCCCGGCACTGTGCGCGAGCTTCCTGCAGCCGGAGCACCACAAGAAGAAGAACATCGTCTTCCGCAAGTTCAACCAGTTCTTCGAGTGGGCCACGCACACCTACACCGGCCACGTCGGCAATGCGGTGCGGCATGCGCCGCGCTGGATGTTCGTGTTCGTGCTGGTCGCGGTGCTGGGCGGCTTCCTGTACACCCGCCTGCCCGGCAGCTTCCTGCCCGAGGAGGACCAGGGCTACGCGATGTCGGTCATCCAGCTGCCGCCCGGCTCCACCAAGCAGCGCACCGAAGAGGTGATGGGCCAGATGCTGACGATCCTCAAGAAGGATCCGGCGGTCGATACCGTGCTGCAGGTGACCGGCTTCAGCTTCATCGGGGCCGGCGAGAACGCGGGCATGGCCTTCATCAAGCTCAAGGACTGGTCCGAGCGCCAGGGCACCGCGGCGGACTTCATCCAGCGCGCCAACCGGTCGCTGTTCCAGATCCACGACGCCCGCATCTTCGTGGTGAACATCCCCACGGTGCAGGGCCTGGGCCAGTTCGGCGGCTTCGACATGTACCTGCAGGACCGCAGCGGCGCCGGCCGCGAGGCGCTGACCCAGGCGCGCAACACGCTGCTCGGCAAGGCCAGCCAAGACCCGCTGCTGACCGGCGTGCGGCCCAACGCGCTGGAGGACGCACCGCAGCTGCGACTGGACGTGGACCGCGTGCAGGCGCAGTCGATGGGGCTGTCGGTGGGCGACATCTACAACGCGGTCGGCCTGATGCTGGCGCCGGTGTACGTCAACGACTTCACCTACGGCGGCCGCGTGAAGCGCGTGATCATGCAAGCCGACTCGTCCTACCGGATGAGCCCGGACGCGCTGCAGCACTTCTTCACGCCCAGCACGCAAACCACCGCCGCCGGCACGCCGGCGATGATTCCGTTGTCCAACGTGGTGCACGCGAACTGGCAGATGGGCTCGCCCTCGCTGAACCGCTACAACGGTTATGCGGCGGTGGAGATCGTCGGCTCGCCGGCGCCGGGGCACGCCTCGGGCGAGGCGATGGCCGAGATGGAGAAGATCGTCGGCAACGACCTGCCCAAGGGCTACGGCTTCGACTGGACCGGCCAGTCCTACCAGGAAATCCTCTCCGGCAACGCCGCCACGCTGCTGATGGTGCTGTCGATCGTGATCGTGTTCCTGGCGCTGGCGGCGCTGTACGAGAGCTGGTCGATCCCGGTGTCGGTGCTGCTGGTGCTGCCGCTGGGCCTGCTCGGCGCGGTGGTGTTCACCCTGCTGCGCGGGCTGCCCAACGACATCTACTTCAAGGTCGGCCTGATCACGGTGATCGGCCTGGCGGCGAAGAACGCGATCCTGATCGTGGAGTTCGCAGTGGAACAGCAGGCGCATGGCCGCACCTTGCGCGAAGGCGTGATCGAGGCGGCCCGCCTGCGCCTGCGCCCGATCCTGATGACCTCGCTGGCGTTCATCCTTGGCGTGTTCCCGCTGTTCGTCTCCTCGGGCGCCGGCGCCAATGCACGCCACGCGATCGGCACCGGCGTGATCGGCGGCATGCTGTTCGCCACCTTGCTCGGCGTGCTGCTGATTCCGGTGTTCTACGTGGTGGTGCGGCGCCTGCTGGGCGACAAGCTGGACGGCCACGAGCATCCGGGCATCCACGGGCCGCACACGTTCGACTCCGACCCAAAGCGTGGCGTCTGATCCGCCACGAGCATGAAAAAGCCCGGCAGCCATGCCGGGCTTTTTTCATGCTCGCACCACCGCCAATGCCCTACGTCGGAGCCCGCTGGCGGGCGATGCTTTTATCTGCGCGAATCCCGAATCCCGTGAAAAGAGCCTCGCCCGCCAGCGGGCTTCTACCCCGCATGACGGCAATCAGCGCAGTCCCGTCTCCGCCCGCGCGATCACCATGCGCTGGATCTCGCTGGTGCCTTCGTAGATCTCGGTGATCTTGGCGTCGCGGAAGTAGCGTTCCAGCGGCATCTCCTTCGAATAGCCCATGCCGCCGTGGATCTGCACCGCCTGGTGGCTGATCCACATCGCCGCTTCCGACGCGGTGAGCTTGGCCACCGCCGCCTCGGTGCCGAAACGGCCGCCGTGCTTCTCGGTCTCGCCCTTGGCCCACGCCGCGCGCAGGGTCAGCAAGGTCGCGGCATCCAGCTTGCACTTCATGTCGGCGATCTTCGACTGGGTCATCTGGAACGTGCCGATCGGCTGGCCGAACGCCTTGCGGTCGCGCGACCACTGCAGCGTCGCCTCGTACGCGGCGCGGGCGATGCCCACCGCCTGCGAGGCGATGCCGATGCGGCCGGCGTCGAGCACACCCATCGCGATCGAGAAACCCTTGCCCTCGTCACCGAGCAGGTTTTCCTTCGGCAGCACGTAGTCGGTGAACTCGATCTCGCAGGTGGCTGAGGCGCGGATGCCCAGCTTGGGCTCGGTCTTGCCGGCGTGGAAACCCGGCAGCTGGGTATCGACGATGAAGGCCGACACGCCCTTGGCGCCGATGCCCGGCGTGGAGATGGCGAACAGCACGATGTAGCGCGCCACCGGGCCGGAGGTGATCCAGCTCTTCTTGCCGTTGATCACCCAGTCGCCGTTGGCATTCTTGGTGGCGCGGGTGTGCATGGCCGAGGCGTCGGAGCCGGACTGCGGCTCGGTCAGTGCGTAGGCGCCGATGGCCTCGCCGGTGGCGATCGCGCGCACGTATTTCTGCTTCTGCTCTTCGTTGCCGTGCTTGAGGATGCCGTTGCAGAACAGCGAATTGTTCACGCTCATCACGGTCGCGGTGGCCGCGTCGGCGGCGGCAATCTCGATCATCGCCAGCACGTAGGCAATCGAGTCCATGCCCGCGCCGCCGTAGGCTTCCGGTACCTCGATGCCCATCAGGCCGAGTTTGCCCATCTCGCGGATGTTCTCCAGCGGGAACTCGCCTTTCGCATCCAGCTCGGCGGCCACCGGCACGATGCGCTTTTGCGCAAAGTCGCGGGCAATCGACTGGATCGACAACTGGTCTTCGGTAAAACGGAAATCCACGGGCGGCTCCTGAAGGCAATCAAGCCGCCGATTTTAGCGGGAAATGGCCTGCCGGCTCGCCGATGTGCGCTTGACGCATGGCAAGGCCCGGCCTAGCCTGTACATCTTTGTATCGCGATACAGGGATAACCGATGGATCTGGCCACCGCTTCCAGCGTGCTGCGCCTGCTGGCCGACCCCACCCGCGTGCGCCTGCTGGCCCTACTCGAACACGAGGAACTCACCGTGGCCGAACTGGCCGCGGTGCTGCACCTAGCACAGCCGCGGGTATCCACCCACCTGGCCAAGCTGAAGGAAGCCGGCCTGGTGCGCGACCGCCGCGCCGGCGTTTCCGCCTACTACCGCGCCAACAACGAGGGCGACGCGGCGCAGCACGCCCTGCTGGTCTCGCTGCGCACCAGCATCGACGACGCGCTGCTGCGCGAGGACTCGGCGCGCCTGCCCGGCGTGCTGGCGAACCGCGCCCGCGAGGAAGGCTGGGCCGACACCGTGGCCGGCGACATGGAACGCCATTACTCGCCCGGCCGCACCTGGGAAACACTGGCCCGCTCACTGCTGCAGCTGCTGGAGACCGGCGACGTGCTCGACATCGCCTCCGGCGACGGCATCACCGCCGAACTGCTGGCGCCGCACGCGCACTCCATCGTCTGCGTGGATTCCAGCGAGCGCGTCGTCGCGGCCGCGGCGAAACGGCTGAAGACGTTCGCCAACGTGCGCGTGGTCCGCGGCGACATGCATGCGCTGGAGCTGGGCGACCAGCGTTTTGACCTGGTGCTGATGCTGCACGCTCTGACCTACGCCGAGCACCCGGCCAGGGCTGTGGCCGAGGCTGCACGCCTGCTGCGCCCCGGCGGCCGTCTGCTCGCGGTGACCCTGGGCCAGCACGACCACCGCGCCGCGGTCGAGCCGTTCGACCACCGCAACCTCGGTTTCAGCGGCGAGCAGCTCGACGGCTACGCCCGCGCCGCCGGCCTCGACGTACTCAGCTGCAACCGGCTCAGCCGCGAGCGCAAGGCGCCGCATTTCGAAGTGATCAGCCTGCTGGCGCGCAAGAGCGCCTGAACACAGCTGCACCGTTCAATCAAAGGAAGTTCGATGAGTACCCTGCCCTGGCTCCATCCCGACCGCGTCGCCCTGCTGGAGCAGGCGCTGCGCCAGCGCATCCTGATCCTCGACGGCGGCATGGGCACCATGCTGCAGGCGCACGGGCTGGACGAAAGCGGCTTCCGCGGCGAGCGCTTCGAGCACGGCCACGACGGCCACACGCACGAGCATGCCGGTGCCTGCGACCTGAAAGGCAACAACGACCTGCTCACCCTGACTCGCCCGGAAATCATCCGCGGCGTGCACGACGCCTACCTCGAAGCCGGCGCCGACCTGATCGAGACCAATACCTTCAACTCCACCCGGATCAGCCAGGCCGACTACAAGCTGCAGCACCTGGCCCATGAGTTGAATCTGGAAGGCGCGAAGCTGGCCCGCGCCGCCTGCGACGCGATGACGGCGAAGACGCCGGAGCAGCCCCGCTTCGTGATCGGCGTGCTCGGCCCGACCAGCCGCACCGCCTCGCTGTCGCCCGACGTCAACGACCCGGGCTTCCGCAACGTCACCTTCGAAGAGCTGGCGGCGAACTACACCGAAGCCGCCAGCGGCCTGATCGACGGTGGCGCCGACGTGATCATGGTCGAGACGATCTTCGACACGCTGAACGCGAAGGCCGCGCTGTTCGCGCTTTCCGAACTGTTCCACCAGCGCGGCGCACAGGTGCCGGTGATGATCTCCGGCACCATCACCGACCGCTCCGGCCGCACCCTGTCCGGGCAGACCGCCGAGGCGTTCTACTATTCGGTACGCCACGCCCGTCCGCTGTCGGTCGGCTTCAACTGCGCGCTCGGCGCCGAGGACCTGCGCCCGCACGTGCAGACCCTGGCCAACCTCGCCGAAAGCTGCGTCAGCACGCACCCGAACGCCGGCCTGCCGAACGCGTTCGGCGAATACGACGAAACGCCCGAGCACATGGCCGGCGTGATCGCCGGCTTCGCCCGCGACGGCCTGCTCAACCTGGTCGGCGGCTGCTGCGGCACCACGCCGGCGCACATCAAGGCGATCGCCGAGGCGATGCGCGGCATCGCCCCGCGTGCACTGCCTTCGGCCGACCAAGCGGAGGCCGCATGACCATGACACGCCATACCTGCCTGTCCGGCCTGGAGCCGCTGGTCATCACGCCCGACCTGCTGTTCGTCAACGTGGGCGAACGCACCAACGTCACCGGCTCGGCGAAGTTCAAGAAACTCATCAAGGAAGACCGCTACGACGAAGCGGTGGAAGTGGCCCGCCAGCAGGTGGAAAGCGGCGCGCAGATCCTCGACGTGAACATGGACGAGGGCCTGCTCGACGCCGAAGCGGCGATGGTGAAGTTCCTAAACCTGATCGCCGCCGAGCCGGACATCGCCAAGATCCCGGTGATGGTGGACTCCTCCAAGTGGAGCGTGATCGAAGCCGGCCTCAAATGCCTGCAGGGCAAGGGCGTGGTCAACTCGATCTCGCTGAAGGAAGGCGAAGGCCCGTTCCTCGAACAGGCAAGAAAAATCCTGCGCTACGGCGCCGCCACCGTGGTGATGGCCTTCGACGAGAACGGCCAGGCCGACACCGTGGCACGCCGCCTGGAAATCTGCGAGCGCTCGTACAAGCTGCTCACCGAGGAAGTGGGTTTCCCGCCCGAAGACATCATCTTCGACTCCAACATCTTCCCGATCGGCACCGGCATCGAGGAGCACGCCGACAACGCGGTGAACTTCATCGAGGCGTGCAAGGTGCTGAAGAAGCGCTTCCCGCTGTCGCATCTCTCCGGCGGCGTCTCCAACGTCTCGTTCTCGTTCCGCGGCAACGACACCGTGCGCGAGGCGATCCACAGCGTGTTCCTCTACCACGCCATCCAGGCCGGCATGGACATGGGTATCGTCAACGCCGGCCAGCTGGCGATCTACGACGAGCTGGAACCCGAGCTGCGCGAGCGCGTGGAAGACGTGGTGCTGAACCGCCGCGCCGATGCCACCGAGCGGCTGATGGAAATCGCCGAGAAACACAAGAAGGGCGCACGCGAGCAGGACAACGGCAACGCGCTGGCCTGGCGCGAACTGCCGGTGCGCAAGCGGCTGGAGCATGCGCTGGTACACGGCATCGACCAGTTCGTGGTGGAGGACACCGAGGAAGTGCGCCAGGGCGTGACGCGCACGCTGGACGTGATCGAAGGCCCGCTGATGGACGGCATGAACGTGGTCGGCGACCTGTTCGGCGCCGGCAAGATGTTCCTGCCGCAGGTAGTCAAATCCGCCCGCGTGATGAAGAAGGCGGTGGCCTACCTGCTGCCCTTCATGGAAGAGGAGAAAAAGAACAGCGGCGACACCAGCCGCTCCAACGGCAAGATCGTGATGGCCACGGTCAAGGGCGACGTGCACGACATCGGCAAGAACATCGTGGGCGTGGTGCTCGCCTGCAACAACTTTGAAGTGATCGACCTCGGCGTGATGGTACCGGCGCAGAAGATCCTCGACACCGCGATCGAGGAAAACGCCGACATGATCGGCGTCTCCGGCCTGATCACCCCCTCGCTGGAAGAGATGGCCCACGTCGCCCGCGAAATGAAGCGGCGCAACTTCAACATCCCGCTGCTGATCGGTGGCGCCACCACTTCGCGCGCGCACACCGCGATCAGGATCGAGCCGCACTACGAAACCGCCTGCGTGTGGGTGAAGGACGCTTCGCGCGCAGTCGGCGTGGTGCAGTCGCTGGTCAGCAAGGAGCTGGTGGACGGCTTCCTGGCCAAGGTGCGCAGCGAATACGCCGAGGTGCGCGAGCGCCACAAGCACCGCGGTCCCGGCAAGAAACTGGTGACGCTGGAACACGCGCGCGGCAACCGCTTCACCTGCAACTGGGCCAGCTACGACCCGCCGCAGCCGGCGCAGCCCGGCCTCACCGTGTTCGACGACTACCCGCTGGCCGAGCTGCGCCAGGGCATCGACTGGACGCCGTTCTTCCAGGCCTGGGAACTGGCCGGCCACTATCCCGCCATCCTCAGCGACGCCGTGGTCGGCGCGCAGGCCAGCGAGCTGTTCGCGGACGCCCAGGCGATGCTGGACAAGATCGTCAGCGAGAAGTGGCTCACGGCCCGCGCGGTGATCGGTTTCTGGCCGGCCGCCAACCTCATGGACGACGTGGAGATCTATACCGACGAAACCCGCGCCCAGCCACTGGCCCGGCTGCACCACCTGCGCCAGCAGGCCGACAAGCCGGTGGAACGTCCCAACCTGTGCCTGGCCGATTTCATCGCACCGAAGGCGTTCGGCCGGCCCGACTGGATCGGCGGCTTCGCGGTTACCGCAGGCCTGGGCATCGAGGCGCATCTCGAGCGCTTCCACGCCGAGCACGACGACTACTCCGCGATCATCCTGAAGGCGCTGGCCGACCGTCTCGCCGAGTCCTTCGCCGAGCGCATGCACCAGCGCGTGCGCAAGGAGTTCTGGGGCTTCGTGCCCGACGAAAACCTCGACAACGAGGCGCTGATCGCCGAAAAGTACCAGGGCATCCGCCCCGCCCCCGGCTACCCCGCCTGCCCCGACCACACCGAGAAAACCACCTTGTTCAAGCTGCTGGACGCCACCCGCAACGCCGGCATCGAACTTACCGAAGGCTTCTCGATGTACCCGGCGGCGGCGGTGTCCGGCTGGTACTTCTCGCACCCGGGCAGCCAGTATTTCGTGGTCGGCCGGCTCGGCCTGGAACAGGTGCAGGACTACGCCAAACGCAAGGGCTGGAGCCAGGCCGAAGCCGAACGCTGGCTGGCCGCCAACCTCGACTACGACCCGGACTAACCGCACGGCGCCCGCATCGGCGCCATGCCATCACGCGGTGGTGTCGCCGGTGACGCTGTTCTTGCGGTGGCGCAAATGCACCACCAGATTGTAGACCGAGACGAACACCGGGAAGAAGTTGGAGATGATGCCCACCGAGTCGTTCTTGCCGACCACGAAATACGCCAGCAACAGGGCACTGCCGAACACCGACAGCCACCAGAACGCCAGCGGCATCACCACCCGCTTGTACTTACGCGTGTAGTAGAGCTGCACGAACCAGCGGCTGGTGAACAGCAAGGTTCCGGTAAACCCGACCATCTTCCACGGCGTCAGCTCGAATTGCTGCAGGGCACGCAGAATGCTGGCCAGATGAACGCTGATGAATTCCATGGTGGTGCGCTTTCGACTTGAGAGGGAGGCAAGTCTAGCAACCCGCATCCCCGTCCCGGCACGTTCGATCCACGCAAGGCATTGACCCGTTCCGCGACTCCCCCTAAAATTGCGCGTTCTCGGCGGGCGATTAGCTCAGCGGTAGAGCACTGCCTTCACACGGCAGGTGTCGCAAGTTCGATCCTTGCATCGCCCACCAATAGATTCAACGACTTAGGCCACCTTAGCGGGTGGCCTTTTTCGTTGTACGGACGCTGATACGGAAACACAAAGGGAAACGCCACCACCCCACCATCAAGATGCGGCGAGGCTCTCGACCTTGACAACCTGCTCAGGCAGCACCGTTTGGTTCTCGCCATCAAAGCAGGTGTTTGAGCCCAGCGAAAGGCGCTCGGCGTGCGCGGTTTGGTAGAGATAGAACAGCGCAGCTTCCACGCAATCAATGCCGCAGCGCTTTGCGCTCCAGAACTTCACAATAGTCGGCGTGAGTGCTTGACTGAGCTCGGTGTGCAGGGCGGTGCCATATGCCCCCAGATAGCCGTTGCAGATGTCTTCCATGATCTCTGGAAGCCATAGGTAGTTGTGGTTACCGATCTCCTCCGAGCGAGTGGCGACTGCTCGAACCATCATGGCGTAGGGGCCAGCGTGAAGCGCATCGTCAGCCTTCAACTCGTAGTGAAAATTTGGCACGCCATTACGGCGCATATTGAGCAGCCGCGTCTCGTGCTCCGTGCCACGAAAAACATTCAATATGGTTTGCCAAACGCACTCAAGCGACACGGACAGCGGCTGTATGCCCTCCGCGAAATCCGCGCCTGGGCGCACTCGTGTTAGATGAAACCAGAACACTCGATCAAGTCGGGAAGCTCTGCAGTCGAGCGAGCACTCGAATATCCTGCGCAGCTCTTGATCACCCGGGTACTTAGGGTCGGAGTTCTCATAATGGGCTTCAAGGTCGAAGGCCTGCAGGAATCCGTCAATCTCAATCCCGGAGACGCCATAGATTTGGGAGACGGATGCAAGCGCTGATTCGCGTGATTCGCAGTCCATGACGATCATGCCAACTACACCATCAAAGCGATAGCAAGCACGATCAGTGCGATGAATGCATGTTTTGTGATGCTCATCTGGCCGTCAATCTTTTTTCTTCGCACTGCTGCTGCCATGATGTTTCGTCATCTGCGTCTATGCCGAGTACTCCGATGTTCGGCGGGCTGCCTTTGGGCATCGGCCATACCGTAGCCATGAAGTAAGTGAATCCGGTGTATCCGCCCATGCCGTTCTTAGCATTCACCATGCCGCATGCCATCCCGGTTTTATCGTCGACAAAGACGTTCCGAAATTTTGCAGAATCCGCGTCCTTCAGCATCGTTGCCATACCTTCCTTGATGGCTGCCAATTCTTTCGGCGTGGCATTTCGATGCACCGCTTGAGCAATGGCTGCGGTGGAAATCAGCAACGTCATTGCCATTAGAAGTCGTTTCATGTCGCCCCCGTTAGACCGATATGCGCCATTGCGGCGCGGCCAATCCGCACTCCGCCAATAACGTACACCTCATCAGTGGCTATAACCATTGCCCGGCATCATCAGCCCCAGCTCCATGACCGGCTCGGCGCGGGTCGCCCCGAAGATCGCCATCGCCACCGATAGCACCGCCGACCTCCACGAGCGCATCAATGAGGCTGCGAAAGTATCGGGGCGCTCGATGAACGCGGAAATCGTTCAGCGCTTGGAGGCGAGCTTTCCACCAGACATCGAGAGCGAGATGCTGCGGCAGCGGATGGCGGAGCTCGCTAACCTGCAGCGATCACTTCAAGATATCCACACGCGTCTAGACGCAGAGCGAACGCGGCTACAAAGGGCTGATCCCGGATCGGCTGAATATCGGTCCGTCGGGGAACGCATTTCGGTGTTCCAGATTCGGATGGAAACTCTCACCACCCTTGCTGCGTCGGTGCAGGAAGATGTTGAGCGCTTGATTAAGGCAAGGCCGGTAGCGAACTAACCGCCCACAAAAAACCCCGCGCTAGGCGGGGTTGATGGTCGAGGGTGGCTGAAGCTCAGTCGGCCAACGCCTCCAATACGTGCTTGGGGTCCTTGCTGATCGCGCGCAGTAGCGCCTTGGCTGGGCCAGTGGGTTCACGCCTGCCCTGCTCCCAGTTGCGAAGAGTGCCGACCTGCACGTCGACGATGCCGGCGAACTTGGCCTGTGACAGTCCAGTGGCGCGGCGGATCTCCTTGACGGCCAGCGCGTCGATATGGACCTCGCGCGACGGCTGGCGCTCACCCCGGACAATCTCGTCCATCTGGGTCACGCTTTCCATCAGGTTGTCGAACATATTGGCGTCCACGGTTATCTCCACTGCTCTATGACTTTCTTTAGTGCTGCTTTTTGCGCAGGCGTCAGATTTTCTTGTACGTTCTTCGGATAGGCGAAAACCATGGCGATACGCGAGGCAGAAACGAAGTAGTAGTAGATCACTCGCGCGCCGCCGCTCTTGCCGTGACCCTTCGCCGCCACGCGGATCTTGCGTAGTCCGCCGGTTTCCTTGATGACGTCGCCAGCCTCCGGATTCTCGGCTAGATAGCGCTGGAACGCCCCGTAATCATCATCGCTCAGCAGATCCTTGATCTGGGCAGTGAAGATTGGCGTCTCAACAAAGATCATGGGGTGCATCCTACGTCAGTGGCGTATGTGCGTCAATGGCGTACATGGGTTCACAGCGCCAGCCGCGCCGCACTGGGCTATCGCGTCAAGGTGGAACTGGTTGCAGCTTGATCTAGTGCTGTAACAATTTGTTACAACGCCAGTCCAGCCATCGCCTTGGCAACGTGGTCATGCAGCAGGTGGCCGTAGTGCTTCTCGATCATCGCCAGGGACGTGCCTGCCACCATGAACAGCGCAGCGTGCGTGTAGCAACGGGCACTTCACACGGCAGGTGTCGCAAGTTCGATCCTTGCATCGCCCACCACCGAATCCGACGAACAAGGCCACCTTGCCGGGTGGCCCTGTTCGTTGTGCGGACACCATGAACAGCGCAGCGTGCGTGTAGCAACGGGCACTTCACACGGTAGGTGTCGCAAGTTCGATCCTTGCATCGCCCACCACCTTGTCCGTTTCGGCCGTGCGCACACTGGCTCAGGAGCGAAAGTTGTCCAGCACGTGTTCGACCAGCAGCGCGAGGAAGGCTTCGCGCTCGCGCCGGTAGCCAGGGTCGGCCGGGCCGGCCAGGGCCGCCTTGTGCATCGCCTGGTGGCTGGCATCCAGCACGCTGCCGAGTTCCGGCCGGTGCAGGTATTCGCCCGGGTCGCAGCTGATTTGCGCATGCCGGGCCCAGAATGCCGGTTCGGGTGGCAAGGCAACGAACTGCTCCTCCCAGCGCAGCTCGCCGGCGAGCGCGCCCAACCCGGTTTGCGGCCATGCGGAAGCCTGCTCCCAGCGGTAATCCGTCAGCCAGGCGGACAACGCGTCGGCAGGCATCGGTCGGGCCAGCGCGTAGCCTTGGCCGAAGTCCGCGCCGAGGATTGTCGCCGCCTCGATCAGCTCGGGCGACTCCAGCCCCTCTACGACCACTTCGAGCCGAAGGTCGTGCCCGATCCGGATCAGCTGGCGGATGAAGCGCAAGGTGCCCAGCGGATCCTGCCGCGCCTGGCCGACGATGGCCTGGTCGATCTTGATGCGGTCGAACGGCCACTGGCGCAGGCGGATCAGCGAGCTGTAGCCCGCGCCGAGGTCGTCTTCGACCAGGCGCACGCCCAGGGCCTTCAGCGACTGCATGCCCGAGCCCTGCGGCACGGCGGCATGTTCGGTGCCGATCGGCGATTCGAGGATCTCGAACAGCAGCGCCTGCGCCGCGCAGCCGCTGCTGGCGATCACGGCCGCTGCCACCTCGGCATAGCGCGGATCTCCCAGCGCGGCTGCCGGCGCATTCACCGAAATGTCCAGCGCATAGCCCGCGCGCAACAGCGACCCGCGGCAGGCGGCGGCCTGGCCCAGCCCCTGGCGGAACAGCACGAGCAGGTCGTCCGCGCCCAGCGCGGGCAGGAACCGGGCCGGCGCCAGCAGTTCGCCGTCCCCGTCGCGCAACCTCGCCAGTGCCTCGATCTCGGCGACGCGGCCGTCGACCAGCCTGACCAGCGGCTGGTAGTGCATCTGCAGCGCGTCGGTGGCGACCATCGCGCGCCAGCGCTCGCGCATGAAGAACGGCAGCAGTTCGGTGCCCTGGCGCGGCGGCGCCAGGCGCGCCAGGGCAAGGTCCAGCACGGTCTTGATCTGTTCGAGGAAGGCCCGCTGGTCCTCGCTGTGGAAGCCGCCGGCGTAGGGGCTGTACACGGTCAGCACCACCGCCGGCTGCAGCGGCGAGGCGCACAGCGGGATGGCCACGTTGGAAACCACCCCGAGGCTCAGCGCGATGTCGCGCCAGGGCGCCATCGCCGGATCGCTGCCGTAGTGCGCGCAGCGCTGGATTCGCGCCGTGCGCCAGGCGCGCCCGCTGGAGCCCAGCCCACTCGGCTGGTCGGCGTCGACCCGGATCGGTGCCGCCTTGCCGCTGACCAGCGCATGCAGGTACTCGGCAAAGGCCGTACCGGCCACCGCCTCGTAGGTCAGCTGGCCCGACGCGTCCGGACGCCCGGCCGAACAGGCCACGATTTCCTTGTGCGACACCAGGATATCGGCCACGCCCTGGATCAGTTCCAGGTAGCCCTCGGCCGACCATGCCAGCGCATTGACCCTGGCCAGCAGGGCCACCCGACGGCGCTGCAGTTCGCGCATGCTTTCCAGCTGCCACTGCCGCTCCATGCCCAGCCGCTGCAGCAGCACCGCCAGCGCGCGGCGCTCGTTCTGGCCGACGCCGACCAGCACGCCGGCCAGGATGTCGCGCAACTGCTCGATCGCCTCCAGCAGCCAGACCTCCTCGAGCCCGCAGGCAGCGTGGAACAACCCGGTCCGTGTCGCCCGGGCGCGATGGTCGGCCATGTCCAGATCCGCCCGCAGCAGGATCCGAAGATGCTTCAGCTGATGCTGCTCGAACGTCTTCAGCTCCGCGGCCGGAAGCAGATCCAGCAGCCTGGAGATGCCGTCGTGCGCACGCAACCCGGCATGGAAACTTTCCACGATGCCGGGCAACCGCGGTTCCCACGCCTTGCTGCAGGCGTCCAGCAACATGGCGGCATGTTCACCGTAGGGCGTGGCGGCAGCATCGAGCTCGTCGGCCTGGTCCACCACGCCATCGGGCGACACCAGCGACCACCAGTGCGAGCGGTGCCGCTTGCGCGATTTCACCTGGTACATCGCCTGGTCGGCGCGGCGCAGCAGTTGTTCGCCGGTGGTCCGGGTTTCGCTGGAATGCAAAGCGATGCCCAGGCTGGCGCCCACGGCCATGGCCGTGCCGTCGATCGTCACCGGGAACCCCAGGACTTCACCAATACGCTCCAGCAGCCCGTCGATGTCCTGCGCGGATTCGAGATCCTCGAACACCAGCACGAACTCGTCGCCACCGAGCCGGGCCACGTAGTCGCCGGCGCGAAGCATCTGGCGAAAGCGGCTTGCCATCTCGACCAGCAGGCGATCACCCACGGCATGGCCGTGGCGATCGTTGATCGGTTTCAGGTCGTCCAGGTCGAGCAAACCCACGGCCACCAGCCGACCCCGCCGCCTGGCGCGGGCCAGCACGTTCTCCAGGTGCCGATCCAGCGCACGACGGTTCGGCAGGCCGGTGAGGTCGTCGTGCAGGGCCAGGTAGGTCTGTCGCTCCTGCTCCTGCAGCAGGGCGTGCCGCTGCGCGTGTTGCCGCAGCGCCAGTCCGGTCGCGTCGGCGATCTCGTCCAGCAGCCGGCACATCTCGCCGTCGAAGGCGTCCGACTCGACGGTCAACACCGCGAACACGCCAGTCGGCACCCGCGCTGCGCCGATCGCGCCGGCAGGGGATGCGAACAGCGGCCAGCACCCCACCGCACCGGCATGTTCGAGCAGTTCCCGGCGGAACGCCGTGTCGTCCTGCGGCGCATCGGGTGAATGGCGCCAAATGACCGGCGCGCCCTGCATGAAGGCCTGCGTCGGCGCCAGCACGACCGCACCGTTATCGTGCCGCGGCGGCGACGGCAGGCTGCGCACGACGTCCGCGATCGGGCCGACCAGGGCCATCCGCCGCAGCATGGGGTCGTCGCCATCGACGGCGAACACGTCGACCGCGGCGGCGCCAGCGATGTCGGCCAACGCGCGCGCCAGCGTGCGATAGACCGACGCCGGATCGGGCTGCTCCAGCAGTGCCCGCTGGATCGTGCGCTGCGCATCGCGATAGCGGCTCATCCGCACGCTGCGTTCCAGCAGCAGCTGGTGATCCCAGAATCGGCTTAGTTCGTCAGCCAGCCGCTGCGCCCAATCGAGCAGCTCGCCGCTCAGGCTGGGGCCGTCGTCACGGGAGTAGGCGGCCAGCACCAGCTGGCCATCGTCGCGCGTCCTCGACGCGGCCACGATAGAGGAGCCGAAACCGTGCCGCCGCGCGGCGTCGTGCCATGGCGCGAATTCCGGTGCGCCGACCGGAGTCACCCGTGCCTGCTCCTCGCGCAACACCACGCCCACCGGCCCGCTCCCGCCAGGGGCGGATTCGTCTGCGCTGAGGCGCAGCGTGGACGCATACTCCGCGGCGGTTCCCGCCGCCGCCATTACCTCAACGCTGTCCTGACCCGGTTCGCGCCGGCCGATCCATACCAGCGGAAGATCCATGGTCGAGGCCAGGATGCCCGCGATCGTGACCATGGTCCGGCGGCGGTCGCGATCCGGCGGCGCATGCAGCAGCGCAAGGGTCTCCGCCACGCTCCGGTAGAAGCGCTCGCGCAGTTCGCCACGTGCCTGCTCCTGGCTGTTCATCCGCCTGCGGATACCCCTCGAACGAACCGACGGTACATCGACCGTCGTCATACTTCATCACGGGAGCACGCATTAATCCATCACGCGTTGCACCGGCGTGCACGGGCGGCCTCGTTCACCCGGACGACGTACTCTCCCCGCAGGCCTGGGCGCGCTTGCGCATCAGCTCGCGCTCGCGCCGGTTCATGGCCAGCACAGCGGCCCGCTCGAACTCCCGGCGCGCCTCGTCGATACGCCCCAGCCGGACCAGCAGGTCGCCGCGCACCGCGGGCAGCAGGTGGTATCGCTTGAGGCTCGGCTCGTCGACCAGCGCATCGACCAGTTCCAGGCCCGCCGCCGCGCCGCCGGCCATGCCCACAGCCACCGCGCGGTTGAGTTCCACGACAGGCGAGGGCATCACCCGGGCCAGGGTTCGATACAGCGCGGCGATGCCAGGCCAATCGGTCTCCTCGCCGGTCAAGGCGCGCGCGTGGCAGGCGGCGATCGCCGCCTGCAGCGCATACGGCCCCAGCGCGCCGCCCAGCTTCCCGGCCCGCTCCAGCGCGGCCAGGCCGCGGTGGATCAGCAGCCGGTCCCACAATGACCGGTCCTGTTCCAGCAGCAGGATCGGCTCGCCGCATGCGTCCACCCGCGCGCGCGACCGCGAGGCCTGCAGCTCCATCAGCGCCACCAGGCCATGCACTTCGGGTTCGCGCGGCATCAGCCCGGCCAGTACCCGGCCCAGACGCAGGGCGTCCTCGCACAAGGCCGGGCGCATCCAGTCGTCGCCGGCGGTGGCCGAATAGCCCTCGTTGAAGATCAGGTAGATCACCCCGAGCACCGAGGAAAGGCGTGCGGCAATCTCCTCGCCGCGGGGCACCTCGTACGCCACCGCGGCCTTGGCCAGGCTGCGCTTGGCGCGCACGATGCGCTGCGCGATGGTCGGCTCGGGCACCAGGAAGGCGCGCGCGATCTCCTCCGTGGTCAGGCCGCCGAGCAGGCGCAGGGTCAGCGCCACGCGCGCCTCCATCGACAGCAGCGGGTGGCAGGCGGTGAAGATCAGCCGCAGCAGGTCGTCGCCGAACGGATCGTCCAGCGCCGCCTCGTCGGCGGCTCTTGCATGTTCCTGCTCGTGTTCCAGCTCGTGCATCAGTTGTTCGTGCTTGCGTTCGAGCAGCTTGCTGCGGCGCAGCCGGTCGATCGCGCGATGCTTCGCGGTGGTCATCAGCCACGCGCCGGGGTTGTCCGGCACGCCGCTCCGCGGCCACTGCTCCAGCGCCACCACCAGCGCGTCCTGCGCCAGCTCCTCGGCCAGGCCGACGTCGCGCAGCATGCGGGCGAGGCCGGCGATCAACCGGGCCGATTCGATCCGCCAGACGGCGTCGATGGTGCGATGGGTGTCGGTCGCGCTCATGCGACCGATCACAGCATCCCCGCGATGCCCGCGCAAGGCCGGAAGTCACGCCTGCTTTCCCACCTCCCGCCCGGCATCATCCGCCGCGCGACCAGCGCCTCCCGGCGCGTCCGCGCAGGACCCGGCTCATGTCTTCGTGGCGAGCTGCGCGCGCAGCCGTTCCTCCTGTTCGCGCAGTTCGGGGGTGAGCTCGGTGCCGAAATCCTCGGCCTCGAACACCTGGCGGATCTCGATCTCGGCATCGTCGTCGAACGGCGCACGCTTGAGCCACTCGATCGCCTCCTGCATCGACTTCACCTGCCACAGCCAGAAGCCGGCAATCAGCTCCTTGGTCTCCGCGAACGGCCCGTCGGTCACCGTGCGCGCGCGCCCCGAGAACTTCACCCGCACGCCCTTCGAACTGGGCTGCAGGCCCTCGCCCGCGAGCATGATGCCGGCCTTCACCAGCTCCTCGTTGTAGTGGCCCATCGCGGTCAGCAGTGGCTCGCTGGGCATCACGCCGGCTTCCGAGTCCGGGCTCGCCTTCACTATCACCATGCAGCGCATCGTCGTGTCTCCTTCGAACGGGTGGGAGCCAGGCAGACCACTCCGGCTCTGTGCGAACGACGAACGGCAGGCCGGCGGATCGACAGGTCGCAAACGATGCGCCATGGCTCGGTATGCTGTGCGGGTTGCGTCGACCGGGGCAGGAAGGCATGAGGGACAACCCAGACGGGCTGATCGTCCACCGCGGCAGCCGCACCGAGCGGCTGGCCGACGCGCTGGCGCTGCAGCTCGAAGCACAGCGCCCGGCCAATCCGCTGGCCGCGCAGACCGTGGTGGTGGCGCACCCGGGGTTGCGGCGCTGGCTGCTCGGCCACCTGGCGCAACGCCGTGGCCCGCATGGCGGCCATGGCATCGCCGCCAACATCGAGATGATCCTGCCGTGGCAGTGGTTCGAGCGCGCGGCGCGCCGGGCACTGGGCGACGAGGCGCTGATCGGCGGCGCCTACCGGCACGAGCTGCTGCGCTGGCGCCTGCTGATGGCGCTGCCCGCGCTGCAGGCGCCGGAAGTGGCGGCCTACCTGTCCGGCGACGACGCGGCGCGGCGCAGCTTCCAGCTCGCCGAGCACTTGGCCGGCCTGTACACCCAGTACCTGATCTACCGGCCGGACTGGATCCTCGACTGGGAACAACACCCCGCACGGCACGCCGGCGACTGGCAGGCCGCGCTGTGGCAGCGGCTGCGCGCCGCCATCCCGCGGCCGCACCGCGCGCAGCGCAGTGCCGCCCTGCTGCAGGCCCTGCATACCGGCAATGCGCTGGCCGGCGAGCCGCCGCTGCACGTGTTCGGCGTCAGCCACCTGCCGCCGGACGTGCTGGCGGCGCTGCAGGCGACCGCGCTGCATGTGCCGGTGCACCTGTATTTTCCCGACCCCTGCCGCGAGCACTGGGTCTACCTGCGCCGGCAACGCTTCCTGCTCGCCCACGCGGACGACCCGGAGGCGCTGTACTACGAGGTCGGCCACCCGCTGCTGGTCGCCCTCGGTCGCATCGCGCAGGATTTCTGCCTCACCCTGGACGAATGCGAGGCCATCGAGGAGCGCGACCCGCTCGACGAGGCCGAACCGCTCGACGACGCCACCTCGCTGCTCGCCCGGCTGCAGTCGAGCATCCGCTGCCTGCAGCCGGAGCTGGTCGGCGCGCAACAGGTGGACGGGGTGGCGCTGGAGGACATTCTGCCCGCGCTGCGCCACGACGCCAGCCTGCGCGTGCACGTCTGCCACACCCGCCTGCGCGAACTGGAAGTGCTGAAGAACGCCCTGCTGCGCTGCCTCGCCGACGACCCCAGCCTGCAGCACCGCGACATCGTGGTGATGGCGCCGGACATCGGCGCCTACGCGCCGTACCTCGCCGCGGTGTTCGGCGAGCCGGCGCAGTACCGGCACGACCCGCTGCACCTGCCCTGGCACCTGGCCGATGTCGGGCTGGCGCATGCGCACCCGCTGATGAGCGCGTTCGCGCAGGTGCTGGACCTGGCCGAGAGCCGCTTCACGGTCAGCGAGGTGCTGAACTTCCTCGACGTGCCGGCGGTGGCGCGGCGCTTCGCGCTCGACGCCGGCGGGCGCGACGCGCTGGAACGCTGGCTGCGCCGCGCCCGCGTGGCCTGGGGCCTGGATGCCGCGATGAAGGCCGAGGCCGGCGCAGCAGCAGTCGACGCGAACTCGTGGCAGTTCGGCCTCGACCGCATGTACGCCGGGCTGATCGCGGGCCAGGACAGCGGCGACGGCCTGCTCGACGGCATCCTGCCGCTGGAAGGCGTCGCCGGCAACGCGGTGGAGGCGCTGGGCCAGCTCGACCGCCTGCTCGGCGAACTGCGCCAGCTGCGCCACGCCTTCGCCGGCGCGCGTCCGCTGGCCGCATGGAGCGCGTGGCTGCTGGAGCGGCTCGACGCGCTGTTCCTCGCCGACCCGCGCGACGCCGCCGAACAGAACGCGCTCGACGCCCTGCGCCGGCTCGTCGCCGGCCTCGCCGGCCAGGCCGCCGAGGCCGGCATCGACACCCTGCTGCCGTGGAGCGTGGTGCGCGAGGCGCTGCGCGGCGCGCTCGAGGTGGTGCCGGAACGCCAGGCCTTCCTGCTCGGCGGGGTGACCTTCTGCGGGCTGGTGCCGCAGCGCTCGATCCCGTTCCGCGTGGTCTGCCTGCTCGGCATGAACGAAGGCGAGTTCCCGCGCCCCGGCCACGACGCCGGCCTCAACCAGATCCTCGCCCAGCCGCGCCGCGGCGACCGCGACACGCGCAGCGAGGATCGCTACCTGTTCCTGGAAGCGCTGATGTCGGCGCGCGACGCGCTGCACGTGAGCTACGTCGGCGAAGGCGTGCGCGACGGCAAGCCGCGCAACCCCGCCGCACCGCTGGCCGAGCTGCTGCAGTTCCTCGACGAACAGCACGGCCTCGCCGGTGACGAAACAGCCGAGCGGCCGTGGCGCGTGCGCCACCCGCTGCAGCCGTTCGACGCGCGCTACTACGAGCGTGATGCCGAGGGCCAACCCCGGCACGATCCGCGGCTGTTCTCGTACGAGCCGGCGTTCCTCGCCGCCGCATCGATCAGCGCCGGCACGCCGCCCTTCCTCGACACGCCGGCGATCACGCCGGAAACCGGGGCCGGCGAGATCACCCTCGGCACGCTCAGGCGCTTCTGGCGCGACCCCGCGCGGGACGCCCTGCTGCGTGGCCAGGGCATCAGCCTGCAGGCGCTGGACGACCGCGGCTGGCCGGATCGCGAGCCGCTGGAGACGCCGCTGGAAAAAATCGAGCGGGTCGACCACCGCCTGCTGTTCGACGCGCTCGCCGCCGGCCGCGCCGAACTGCTCGCCGAACCGCCGGCATGGCTGGCCCGCTCCGGCATGCTGGCCGGTGGCGCGGTCGGCGAGCGGACCTGGACGCAACTGCGCGACGCGCTGCGCCCCCTGCTGGCGCAGGCGCAGCCGCTGTTCGCCGGCGCCGGCGCGCAGGCGCAGCCCCAGGCGATCGAGCTGGACCTCGGCGACGGCCTGCGCCTGAGCGGCACGGTCGACCGCGTATTCCGCGGCGCCGACGGCACGCTGCTGTGGTTCGACGCCCGCCCGGGGCGCGCCGCCAACCTGAAGGACCTGCTGGACTTCTACCTCGACTGGGCCTGCCTGCAACTGGCCCGTGCCGGCGACGGCGCGCCCCTGCAGGCCACGCTGCTGGAGCAGGTCCGGCGCACGCAAGGCGGCAGCAGCGTGCTGGTGGCCCAGGCGGCGGGCATGCTCGACACCATCCGCGCGCAGGAGGGCGAGCAGCTGCGCCACGGCCTGCGCCGCCTGGTCGAGGCGTATCGGGCCGCCGCACAGCGGCCGCTGCTGTTCTTCCCGCGCGCCGCTCAGGCCTGGGCCGGCAACGAGCCAGAGAACCGCCTGGCCAGGGCGGCCGCGGCGTGGGAAGGCGACGGCTTCAACCCCGGCGAACGCGACTACGCGCCCGGCTACGCGGCCCTGCTCAGCCGCGGCCTGGAGCTGTTCGACGTGGAGAGCCCGGCCCATCGCGCCTTCGTCGCCGCCACCGAACTGGTCTGCGGCGTGCTCGACCCGCAGCGCACGACCTTGATGAAAGTCACGCAGGACACCCAGCCATGACCGCCGCCGCCCTGCCCCCGCTCGACTGGCGCGCCATGCCGCTGCACGGGCGCGTGCTGATCGAGGCCAGTGCCGGCACCGGCAAGACCTGGAACATCGGCGTGATCTACCTGCGCCTGCTGCTCGAACGCGGGCTGCGGGTAGAGCAGGTCCTGGTGACCACCTTCACCGACGCCGCCGCGCAGGAACTGCGCGAGCGCCTGCGCCGGCGCCTGGTCGAGGCCGAGCGCCTGCTCGAAGCCGCCGCGCGCGACGCGGCCAGCGTCGATCCGCTGGAAAGCTGGCTGGCCATGCTGTGCCCCGACGCCGACAGCGTCCGCCTCGCGCTGCGCCGGATCCAGCTGGCCCGCAGCGACCTCGACCGCGCGCCGGTGTCGACCATCCACGCGCTGTGCCAGCGCATCCAGCGCGACTACCCGCTGCAGAGCGGCGCCGCGTTCGCCGACGACCAGCTGTTCGACGAGCAGCAGCTGATGCGCGAATGCGTGGAAGACTTCTGGCGCCGCCGCTACCTCACCGGCGCGGTCGACCCGCGCGAGGCCGAGCTGCTGCTGAAGGACGGGCCGGAAGGCCTGCTGCGCGACCTCGGCGGGCTGGCCAACGGCACCGACGCGCGCATCGAGGCCGGTGGCCTGGCCGAACTCGAACGGCAGCTCGACGCCTTGCGCACCGATGCAAGCATCGCCGAACTGCGGCGACTCGCCGGCGACAAATCGCTCTACGCCCCACGCAAGACGGCTCTCTCGAACCGGCTCGGCAAGATCGCCGACGCCTTGCAAAGCAACGATGAGGAAACCCTGGCCGCCAGGCTCGACAAGACTTTCGAGCCGGATGCCGTACTCGAACAGGAAGCGCCGGAAAGCACCGAACCACTCAACACCCATCCCCTGATCAAGGCCCTGCAGGCACTGCGCCCGCTGCTCGGCCTGCGCGACGTGTTCACCCGCGGCGCCGTGCTCGCCGACGCCGCGCAAACCTGCCGCGAGGAAATGCCGCGCCGCGCGCGCCAGCGCCACGTGCTGACCTTCTCCATGCTGATCGACGCGGTGTACCAGCGACTGTGCGGCGAGGCAGCCGACGCGGTGCTGGCCGACCGCCTGTTCGACGCCTTCCCGGTCGCCCTGATCGACGAGTTCCAGGACACCGACCAGCGCCAGTTCGCGATCTTCGAGCGGATCTACCGCGAGCGCGGCACGCTGGTGATGATCGGCGATCCCAAGCAGGCCATCTACAGTTTCCGCGGCGGCGACATCGCCGCCTACCTGCACGCCGGCGCACAGGCCGGCCAGCGCTTCTCGCTGGGCACCAACCATCGCTCCAGCCGCGCCCTGGTGGAAGCGCTGAACGCCTGGTACGGCCACACCGAAGGCGGCTTCGGCCAGCTGCCGATCCGCTACCAGCCGGTCGCGCCGGCCGGCAAGGCGGACGGGCAGCCGTACACCGTCGACGGCCAGCCGGTGGCGCAGCCGCTGGTGTTCCACCCGTTCCGCGGTGACGCGCTCGACAAGAAAGGCAAGCCGCTGGACGCGCTCGGCGACCTCGAGGCGCTGGCGCTGGACGATTGCGCCAACCGCATCGCGGAACTGCTCAACGACCCGCGCCAGGCGATCGGTGGCCGCCCGGTGACGCCCGGCGACGTCGCCGTGCTGCTGTCCACCAACAACCAGGTCGTGGCGCTGCGCCAGCGGCTGGTCGCGCGCGGCGTGCCCTGCGTGGGCAGCGGCCGCGGCAACATCTTCGCCGGCGAAGTCGCGCGAGAGCTGGAGCTGATCCTGTACGCCGTGCTGCACGCCGACGACGACCAGGCCGTGCGCGGCGCGCTGGCCACCACCCTGCTCGGCGCCACGCTGGAGCAGTTCCACGCGTGGCAGGCGCAGCCCGCCGCGTTCGAGCGCGAGCTGGAACGCTTCGAGGCGTGGCGCGCGCTGGTGCGCAGCCGCGGCGTGCTGGCGCTGGTCGGCGAACTGCTGGCCGCGCGCGCCACCGCCTTGCTGGCGCTGCCGGAAGGCGAGCGCGTGCTCACCGACCTGCGCCACCTCGGCGAGCTGCTCGCCGCGGAAGAAGGCGCGCGGCAGGGGCTGGACGGCCTGTACGCCTGGCTGCAGGAGATGCGCCGCGAAGGCGGCGACGGCGACGCCGAGGCGGCCGACGAACGCCAGCTGCGCATCGAGAGCGACGCCCGCCGCGTGCAGCTGCTGACCATCCACGCCAGCAAGGGGCTGGAGTTTCCCCTCGTGTTCCTGCCGCTGGCGTGGCGCATCCGCAGCCAGGGCGGCAGCTATGCGCCGAAGCTGCTGCGCTACCACGACGATGCCGGCCAGCGCTGCGTGGATCTGGGCTCAGCGCATTTCGTCGAACACTGCGCGCGCCATTTCCGCGAGGAGCTGGAGGAGCGCCTGCGCCTGCTCTACGTGGCGCTGACCCGCACCGTGCACGCCGTGCACGTGTACTGGGTCGACCGCGGCCCGCTGCCCGATGGCGATGCACAGACCTGGGAATGGGCCGCGATCGACCTGCTGCTGGAGCAAGCCCGGCAGAAGCTGGCACTGCCCGCGGGCGAAGCCTCGCTCGACGCCATGGCCGCGGCACTCGGCGGCATGCGCCTGGCCGCGCCGTTCGCCGATACCTTCACCCGCTACCGGCCGCCGGCCGAAGCCCCCGCGCCGCGCGCCGCCCAGGCGCCGTTGCCGGCATTGCGGCCGTTCCAGTGGCTGCACAGCTTCAGCGGGCTGACCCGCCATGCCGCCGCCGTGCTGATCGACGACAGCGGCAGTGCCGACGAAACCGGCGCGGAAGAGCCGGTGGTCGAAGCGGACGAGGTGGTCGAAGATGGCCGCCTGCTCGCGCTGCATCCGTTGCGCGGCCCGCGCTTCGGCGACGCCGTGCACCAGGTGTTCGAGCTGGCGCAGCCCGGCCCGCTGTGGCCCGACCAGCGCCAGCTGCTGCACCGCCAGCTCGGCGCGCAGGCGGTCGCCGCGCCGCATCTGGCGCACGAGGAAGCGCTCGAACGCGTGGGCCGGATGATCGACCGCGCGCGCCAGGCCGACCTGGGCGGCGGCCTGCGCCTGCTCGACCTGGCGCCGAAGCAGCGCATCGCCGAGTTCGAGTTCCAGTTCCCGGTGCGGCAGGTGCCGCTGGCGACACTGCGCCGGATCTGCGCGGCCCACGGCCACGCCGACGCGATCCCGGCCAGCCTGGATGCCACCACGCTGAACGGCATGCTGACCGGCTTCGCCGACCTGATCTTCGCCTGGGACGGCCGCTTCCACGTGCTCGACTACAAGACCAACTGGCTCGGCGCGCGGCTGGGCGACTACCGGGGCGAGCCGCTCGATGCGGCCATGGCTGCGCACCACTACCCGCTGCAGGCACTGCTCTACACCGTGGCGCTGCACCGCTACCTTCGTCAGAGGATGGACGGCTATACGGCCGGCCGCCAGCTCGGCGAAAGCTGGTACCTGTTCGTGCGCGCGCTGGGGCTGGCGCCCGGGCTGGGCGTATGGCGGCGGCGCTGGCCGGCGGCGCTGGTCGAGGCGCTCGACGATGCCTTCGCCGGCGCGCAGGAGGCCGCGGCATGAACCGCCCGCTGCCGCCTGCCGCCGCCGACGAGCGCGCGATCGACCAGAGCCTGGCGCAATGGGTACTCGGGCGCACCGGCTCCGCCTTGCTCGCCGCCGCCGTGCGTGCGGCCAGCCGCGCCGAAGGCCACGGCCATTCCTGCGCCGCGCTGGCCGACCCGGATACCGGCGCCGACCTCGATGCCGATGCCCTGGAGGCGCTGCGCCGGCACGACTGGGTCGGCAACGGCACCGCGTTCACCCCGTTCGTGCTCGATGCGCAGGGGCGCTTCTACCTGTGGCGCAACTGGCAGCACGAGACGAAGCTCGCCGAGGCAATCCTGCGGCGCTGCGCGCAACGCACGCTGCCGATTCCAGCCGATACCCTCGCCGACGACCTGGCGACGCTGTTCGCCGGCATGCCGCGCGGCGCCACCGACGGGCAGCGCGCCGCCGTGGCCGCGGTGCCCGGCGCACGTTTCTTCGTGCTCACCGGCGGCCCCGGCACCGGCAAGACCACCACCGTGGTGCGCATGCTGCTGATGCTGCTGCGCCACGCGCATGCCTGCGGGTTGTCGGCGTGGCCGTCGATCGCGCTGGCCGCGCCCACCGGCAAGGCCGCCCAGCGGCTGGCGCAGGCCGTCGCCAAGGGCAAGGCCGAACTGCAGGCCAGCCTGCCGGGCAGCGGCTTTCACGACCTCGTGCCGCACATCCCGCACGCCGAGGCGCGCACGCTGCATCGCCTGCTCGGCTACCGGCCGATGGACGACAGCTTCGGCCACGGCCCGCACAACCCGCTGGCCGAGGACATCGTGGTGGTGGACGAGGCGTCGATGGTGGACCTGGCGATGATGCGCCAGCTGCTGCAGGCGCTGCGCCCCGCAGCGGTACTGATCCTGCTCGGCGATCCGGGCCAGCTGGCCTCGGTCGATGCCGGTTCGGTGCTGGCCGACATCGTCGCCGCCGCGCCGCGCCAGCGGCTGCCGCCGCCGCTGGCCGGCCTGCTCGCACCGCTGCTGCAGCAGGCGCCCGATGTCGCCGCCGGCGACGCCCCGCTGGCCGGCCAGGTACTCGCGCTGACCCACAGCTGGCGCGCCGGCAGCGGCCTGCAGCGCGGCGTCGAGGCGCTGCGCGACGCACCCGACCCGGCCTGGCTGGACGCACTGCTGGACCAGCGACGCGACGGCGACCTGCACCTGCGCCACTGCCCCACCGTGCACGCCATGCGTGCCTGCGTGGACGGCTGGATCGAGCGCCACGCCGGGCTGCTGCAGTCGCTGCTGGCACCGGCCATCGACGCCGCCGAAGCCTTGCAGCGGCTGCGCCAGCTGCAGATCCTGTGCGCGCTGCGCGACGGTCCGTTCGGCGCGCAGGGCATCAACGAGCTGGTGCTGCGCCGGCTCGCCGTCCGTTTCGGCATCGACGCCAGCCGCGCCTGGTACCACGGCCGCCCCGTCATCGTCACCCGCAACGACTACGCCCGCGGCCTGTTCAACGGCGACGTCGGCATCGCGCTGGAAGGTGCGGAAGGACTGCGCGTGTGGTTCGAACTCAGCGACCGCGACGACAACGCCGGCCTGCGCAGCTACTCGCCGCGGGCGCTGCCCGCGCACGACAGCGCCTGGGCGATCACCATCCACCGCAGCCAGGGTTCGGAATACCGCGAGGTGGCCGTGCTGCTGCCGCCGGACGCCGACAACCGCATCCTCACCCGCGAACTGGTCTACACCGCCATCTCGCGCGCGAAGGAGCATGCCGAGATCTGGAGCACCGACGACGCACTGCGCGCCGCGCTGGCGCGGCCGATCCGGCGGCAAGGCGGCCTGCGCGAGCGGCTGCAGCCGCTTGAAACGCAATGAAGCCGCGGCACTTCCTGGTACCAGCATGCCGAACTTGCTTCCTTCGCGCTTCCAAAGGGGATTTCCTCCGGTCACCAGGGTGAGCGTTCGCTCCCGTTCGCCCGCCAAGCCGGTGCGGAAGACCTCACGGCATCACCAGCATCCCGCCACGCCAGCAGAACCGGTGACATCGCGCTTGCCGGTCTGGTCGAGCGAGAGGGTGTCGCATTTGGCGTCGCGGGTCAGCTGCGCACCTTTCGGCGTGGCTGTGATCTTGTAGGTCGATACGCTCAACGAGGAGGACGGCAAGTCGTAGCTGTAGTCGGCACCGGTGCGCTGGGCGCTGGCGCAGTCCAACCCCGGCAATGTCGCCGCCTTGTAGCTGAGGTTGGTCGTGTAGTAGCGCTCCATGTAGTTGGCGTGCTCCGACAGGCAACCTTCCGCGGCCACGCGCTTGGTCTTGGTGATGTAGCTGGTGTACGCGGGCAAGGCGATCGCGGCCAGGATCGCGATGATCGCCACCACGATCATCAACTCGATCAGGGTGAAGCCGCCGGCGCGCTGGTCGCGGCGATGTTCGCGCACTGCATGAGAACTGCGGACAGACGGCACCAGGCACCCATCCACGGACACCAGCCTGCCTTCATTTGACGGGAGCGATTTCATCATTCATTCCTTTACTGGGCGATCAGCTCGCGCCAGGAAACACGCTGCAGGGTTCCGGAGGTACCGGAGGTCTTGATGCTGGTGGCGCTGCCGTTGTCGAAACTCACCAGCATGCTGCCGCCCATGAAGATCGGGTTGTTGGGCAGCGAATTGAAGCCCATGCCGCTGGTCGCCACCGCTACACCATTCACCATGATGTAGTCGGCTGGCTGGTTGATCAGACCATCACCATTGAGGTCGAAGAAGCTCGATTTCGGATTGGTGCCGGTGAATGGATCCACCGCCATGATCCAGCCGCGCCCGGATGGATTGCACAGGTCTGTCGCCTGCGGAATCCGTGTCGTGGCCAGCAGCTGATTGCCCTGAAACTGGTTCGGGGTGACGATTCGTTCGCCCTGGGCAGTCTGGTTGGGCGTGTAAGTCACATTGCCTGTTGTCGAATCAGTGCTGGATGTCGGCGACAGCAGATCGATGTACCAGCCCGACTTACCGGCCATGTCGGACGTGCTCGGTGCCGCCGTGACCGCCCGCGCCGGCGCGATCGCCGCGGTATTCACCGTGCCATCGGCGTTCAGGACCTCCGGCGTCCCGGGTGTCTCCGCAATGATGGAACGCTGCATGAGATTGCCGCGGTTCTTGGTGCCGTCGACGGCCAGCCCGCTGGTGGCGGACTTCACGATCAACCCGTACCAACTCTGCGTGGCCGTACTGGTGAGATCGGTCGAGCTCAGGTACTGGCCGGTGCCGAAGAACACCCACAAATCCTGGGTGAGCGGGTTCTTGCCGACAAGCATGCCGCCGGTGATCGGCTGCGCGGTACCGCCGGTGGCCGCATCCATCGCGGTGTAAAGCTTGCTGCCGGTACTGGTGGGCGTGGCGGCGTAGGTGGTCGTATTCCCCCTGGTCGTGGCCGTGTTGAGGCCGAACGACCACACCCGCCCCTGCGCATCACCGGCATAGGCCACCGTGCTGATGCCCACGGAGAGATCGCCCATCCACACGGCCGGCGCGGCCAAGCCGTTCGCGGTGGCGGAATCGGTGGCATGCACGCTGAGGGTGCCATCCTTGATGGCGAACTGCAGCAGGGCCGCCGTGCCGTTCTTGCTGTTGTAGCCGTTGCCGATCAGCACCGACCAGTTGTTGTCGCCGGTCGTGTCGTTGGCCGCAACGTTGGTCTGGGCGATCACCGGCTTGCCGATCATCTGGCCGATGGAGTCGGCACCGCTCTTGCCATCGCCGGCGGAGCGCTCCCACAGCAGCGTGATGTTGGTCGGGTCGGTCACGTCCAGCGCATAGATCGCCTTGGCCGTACCACGACCCGTCGTGCCTACCGCCACGGTGTGCCAGGCCGAGCCGAAATACACGTCCGCCACCGTCAACTCGCCGTCGTTGAAGAACTGGTGCGGCACCGACGTCGAGCCGTAGTCGGGATTGGACAGGCTGGACAAGCCGCTGGTGATGACGGCGGCAGGCAGATAGGCGAAGACCTCGGCGCCGGTATCGGCGTTGAATGCGTGCAGCATGCCGTCATTGGCCGACACGAAAATCAGCCCCTGGCGGGTGGTGGCGGCGTACGACCCGAAGCTGTCGCTGCCGGTGAATGCCTGGCCGACGAACTGGTTCGCCTCAGGCTGCCCCACGTAGACCGGCTGCGAGTTGACGATGTCGCCCAGCGCGGTTTCACGCGTACGGTAGATGCCACCGGTCTTCGGTTTTTCCAGCGAGGCATCGCCGCGCAGATAGTTGATCATGTTCTGCTGCGCGGTCGCGTCGGCGCCAAGTGCCGTCTGCTCCGCGCTGGCCAGGGTGGCCGGATCGGTGAACGCCACGGCTGCCACCGAGGCCACGCTCGGGTTGTAGGTGTAGATCTTCCGGTCGCTGGCGGCGGGCAGTTTGCCGGCCGCCGTCCAGGTCGGCGTCAGGGCCAGCGTGCCGTTGTTCGGGTTCACCGCGATGGCCTTGAGGTCGCCCTTCCAGTTGCCGGTGTAGTAATTGGCCTGATAGGCGAACGCACCCGTCTTCAACTGAGTGGAGTTGGCCGCGAGGCTGGCGCCGGTACCCACGCGGTCGGAGGCACGTTGCAGCGCCTTCTTCAATGCATCGCTGAACTCGCCCGGCGTCTTCGCCGAGGCAAACCCGCCGTGACCGTTGACCGCGGCGTGGGCCAGGTCGGCGATGTTGGTGATATTGTCCTTCGACGGCGTCGGCCAACTGAACCCGCTGATCGCCTGGCTGCTGTCGCCGTTGGCCCAGGCAAAGACCTGGTCCACCGGGATCGTCGCCCCACCCGCCGAGTAGACCGGGTCGAAACCCAGGCCCAGCGTGAACGTGACCATGTGCTGCCAGAACGCAGGGTCTTCCTTGCTGGTGGGCACCTCGTTGACCGACCCAGTGCGCAAGTCGTTGACCCAATACTTCATGGCCACGTCGGCCAGCGTGTCGCTCTGGTCGTCCGAATAGGGCAACGCCGGGTTGTAGGTGAAGGGCTGGTTGTTGGGCCCGGTGATCGGGCCTTTGGTGGTGTTGTCCACGTTGCCGATGCTGGAAGGCGTGCCGCCGTTCCAGAAGCCGTCCGTGGTCAGGATGGTGTACGACTGGCGGCAGGCCAGTTCGGTCGTGTCGCTTGCCGAGGTCTGCCAGGGTTGCGCGGCTTGATAATACTGGCCGACAGCATCCAGGGATCTGCGCAAGGGTGTGGAGTTGTTGGCTTTGGCTCCGGCAACCCATTTCCAGAAGCTGGCCTTTTGGGTGCCGGCGGCACCGCTGTCAAAAGGCACCACCTGCGCTATTTTGTTGTTGTTGCTGCCATAGACGGCATTCGGCGTCGGCAGGTTGGCGTCGTTATTGCCATTGATCGAGCCGAAACCGATCCGGTAGGCGGCGTCCACCGAAGAAAACGCATCCATCACGCCACTCTTGGCCATCAGGATGCGCGTGTGGTAGTACGAAAACCAGTTGGCGACATTTTGCCGGGTGACCGCACTCTCATCACACACTGTGGCTGCCAGCGATGCCGCAGCGCAATCGCCCACAGTCTTGGCTACGTAATAACGCGTGTAGTTGCCGCTCGAATCACGCTTTGTGTACGTGAAAAACGAATGTGGGTAGCACTTTCCATCAGCGTTATACCTATCCTGATGGCTGCTGCAGCGATAATAGTAATAATTTCCGTTATAAGAAAAATCGCTTGACCCGTTATTATAACTGGCATAGCAATATCCCGGATAACGCTGAGAAGTACCGTCGTAACTGCTGCATGTCGAAGCGCCGTAGCCACCCGAGCCAGCACCAACCGAGTATGCGATGTCACTGCGGATCTGCCCGTTCCGGCTATCATCGCTGCTTCCATCGTAGGTACTCAAATCCACTTTCGTGCTGCTGGAGTTGAAACCATCGACCAAGGCACTGTCGAAGGCCGCGTCTGGATATGAACTACCATCCGCCTTGAGTGGAGGGACATAGGTGACCGTCGGGGTGAAATAAAGCCCATTCACGTCGGAATTGACCAGCGCGTCTGCGCTGGTACTGCTCAAATAATTCCAATCCGGCATGACATCCCAAGCCATCGACCCCGAGTCATCCAGCATCAGCACGATGTTCGGCGGCAGCGGCTTCTGGATGATCAGCGGCGACTGGTCCACCGCCGGACTCGGCGTGGCGGCCAGCGCAGGCGAAAACGCGACGCCCAGCAGCCAGAGTGAGAAGCCGGTGGTCAGCAGCCTGCCGAGAAAGCTGCCGGGCTTGCTGTGCAAACGGGAGGTGTTATTCATGTCGGTTCCGCTCTTTACGATGGTGCGGCATGGAAAAGCCCATGCGCCCTTGTGAAGTCGAGGTACGGCGGGAAACTCAACCCTGCTTGATCATGGCCTGCAGCACGACAACCGCACGCTCGCCCACCTGGGCAGGATCGCCGCTGCGGGCCGTCACGCGGTAGTAGATGTTGGTGATGGTGCCGCCGTTGACGCCGTAGTTGTGCGAGTTGGCGCTCTGGCTGAAGCCGGTACTGGCCGAGGGATCCTGGAAGTTGCCCATGTTCTCGACCACGTACTGCGGCTGTCCGGTGGCCAGCGAACCCGCGGTGTATTGCGCGGTCGAAAGGGTCTTGATGCTGCCTGGATTGGCCTTAATCCACGGATCATCGAAGGGGTTGGCCAGGCAGACCACACTGGCCGACTGGCAGTTGCGCGCCACGTCGCCCGGGCTGGTGGGGATGCTGGCCGCCGCGGCGCGCATGGCTGCCTCAGCCCCCTGGAACGCCACCTGCCGGTCGTACATGTTCGCGGCCATCTTCTGCTGCATGATGGTGCCGCGCACCGCAGCCAGCCCCACCAGGGTGATCACCACCAGCAGGATCAGCGCCACCACCAAGGCCACGCCGCGCTGTTCTCCGCGTCGCGGCGACGGATGACGGCAGGCTGGATGGAAAGGGCAAGAAGTCGGGACGATGCGGCTCATGTCATTGCACCCGGTTGCGCACGGTGGTGGTGGCCGTGAATTGGCGTGTGATGGGTTTGGTGTCGGTGCCGGCACGTTTGTCCACACTTTCCACCGTGAGTTGGACCTGCACGGCGTCGACAGCGCCCCAGTTGGCCGCCACCGTCTTGGCATCGACGAAGCTGGCGATACCTGCCTGGTGATAGCTGATGGCCATGCCGGTGACGTCGCGCACCATCTCTTGCGTCGTCGGCGTGGGCGTGCCGGCCGTGGTGACCACGTTCACGCGATACAGCGATTTGCCGCCCAGCGGGTTGTAGCCGATGTACCAGTCCACCGCGCCCAGCTTGAAGATCTGCGAGTTGGGTCCGAACGTGTAGCCGTTACCGTTGGCGGTGCAGGTGGTGGGGAAGCCCAGCCCCTTGGAGCAATTCCCGGGAAGGGGGTTGCTGCCGTTGTTGTGATCCAGCGTGACATTGCTGCTGTTGTAGTTCGTGACTTGGACGATGGCCGCATGGTCGGGGTCGCACACGATGATCACGTCGCCCTTCACGATGTCCGACGTGGTGTCGTTGAGCTTGAAGTTGGCAGCCGTGGAACTGGGCGTGGCCGCCACGCTCAGCCCCGAGTCGGCGGCACCGAGCAACTGCAGCGAGTCGGTGCCGCTGACCTGGTTGGTCGCGGCGGTGCCCACGGTCAGGGCAGGATCCGCCGTGGCCGTACCGGCGCCGTAGCCGTGCACGGCATTGCCCCAGTCCGCCCACCACGCGGTGCTCTTGTTGTTGAGCACGTTGGACATGCGCCCGTTGTTGTTGCATCCGGTGAGGCCAGCTTCGCGAATGTCACGCGCCATCAACTCGAACGCGAGACGCGAGCCGTCCTGCACGTCGCCCAACGCCTGGTTCGTGCGGTAGGTGCGCTGGTTGGCCAGGAACACGCTGACCACCCCGCCGATGACGATCAGGCCCAGCAACATGGCGACCATCAGCTCGATCAGAGTGAAGCCTGCCGAAGGCAGCGCCGACCAGACTTTACCTCGACCTGCACCACGACGAATAAGGAAGCGCTTGCTCATAGCATGGCCTTGGTGATGACTTTCTGGGAGCTGCTGCCACCCGCCCCCGCCCGACTGTCATCGAAGACAATGGTGACGGTGCATTCGCCAGCGCCCGTGCAATTGATCGTGCCCGTGGTGTTGGTCGTCGCACCCAGATTCGTGCTGAGCTGGCCGCACCACCGACTGAGCTGGTAGGCCGCCAGAGCCGTTCCTGCTGACGGGCAAGCCGCGGGATTGGCCGGGACAGCCACCGTGGAGCCGCTGGCAGGAACAGCCGCCGTGGCTGCCGCGACCGTGCCGTTGTACTTGCCGGCCTTGGCATTGACGATGTCGGCACGCATGGCATCGAGGATCGAGTAGCTGGCGACCGTGGCCATGCTGCGCGCCATCGCGCTGTTGTTGGTGGAAAGCGACACTGCCTGCAGCGCGGCGATACCCAGGAAGGCAATGGACAGCACCAGCACGGCGATAAGCACCTCGATCAGGCCCACGCCGGACTGTGCCGCGATGCGCGGCGTGGCTGGAACGGAGCGGCGGATCATGGGCAGGCTCCCGAGCTGGTGGTGGTCACGAGGATGGAACCGGTCGTCATGGTGATCACGCGATGGTTGTCCTTGCTCATCTGGCTCTGGCTGGTGCAGATGTCGGCCACCGTGCCGGAGTAGGAACCCGGGGTGCCGACTTTCTGCCCCAGCCCCTGCCCGCCGAAGCGGATCGCCGTCACGTCGCCCTTCAGCTGCACGGCGCCGCTGATGCCGACCGTGCCGGCCAGCACTTGGCTGGCCCCGCCGCCACCGGCGATGGCATAGACCGCCCCGCTCTGGGTGCTGCAGGCGCCGCCCAGCGTGCCGGCGCCGTTGGCGCTGGCCGAGTTGCTGCACAGCTGGGTGTTCGCATTGCGCTTGACCGCTTCCATCCGCGCCACGTGGATCGCGTTGACGATGTCGTTGGCGGCGGTATCGAGCTTGTTGGAAAGCGTGATGTTCTTGAAGCTCGGCACCGCGATCATGATCAGCACCAGCGCCACGGCCATGGTGATCAGCAGCTCGACCAGGGTGAAGCCGCACTCGCGCGCCCGCGCCGACCCGCACCCCGATGGACGGCCGCCGGCATGTTCCGGCCTGCGCGTCCGGATCAGCGAGACGCCTCGCTGACGCGACATGACTTGCATGGAATTCTCCCTGATGCCCCTGCACTCACTGTACCCATCCACCCCGCCCCGGCCAGCTCCCAGCCGACGGGCGGTAGGAATTGGCCGATGAGCGGCGGCGGGTGGCGGAGGAAAGGTGATCGGGGTCACGTGTCGAGGCCGGCGACGGCGATCGGCGCACGGCGACGTCCGGATCGCTAGGGCGCCGCTTCGACCCGGTTCCTGCCGTTGTCCTTGGCGTGGTACAGCGCGGCGTCGGCGCGGCGCACCAGGGAGGCCGCACCCGACTCGGCAGGCCGCAGCTGCGCCACGCCGAGACTGATCGAGAGCTGCAGCTCGACGCCATTGACCAGCGGTCGCGCGGCGGCCACGCAAGCGCGCAGGCGCTCGGCCACCTGCAGGCCGCCCTCCAGGTCGGTATCCGGCAGCACCACCAGGAACTCCTCGCCGCCCAACCGGCCGAGCCGGTCGTGCTGGCGCAGCGCACCCAGGCAGGCGTGCACGAGTTGCTCCAGCGCCTGGTCGCCGGCCGGATGGCCATGGCTGTCGTTGACGCGCTTGAAGTGATCGATGTCGAGCATGATCACGGCCAGTTCCCGCTGGCCGCGGCGGGCATGCTCGACGGCCCCGTGCAGCGTGTGTTCGATATGCCGCCGATTGGAGATGCCGGTGAGCGCATCGGTGAGCGCCAGCCGATGCAGGCGTCGGCTCTGGCGCAGTTGCCGCCACGCCAGCCACAGCATCAGCAGCAGCAGCAGGCCGGCCAGCAGGATGGCCAGCCATTGCCAGCCGCGAACGCGTTCCAGCGTGGCCAGTTGCTGCTCCTTGAGCGCCTTGTCGGCGGCGAGCTTGCGGTTTTCCAGCTCGCGCCGCTCGGTATCGAACTGGTAACTCATCAGGGTGGTCAGCTGGGTCTTGGCCATGCGCGCCAGCGCGGCGTCCGCCTCCATTTTCAGCCTGAGGTCGGCCAGCGCGGCCGCCGGCTTGCCCAGCGCCTCCTGGTTCCTGGAGCGTGCGTCATACAGCTCGGCCAGGTAGCGCATGTTGCGGCTGTTCCTGACACTCGCCTCGGCAAGGTCGAACTCGCGCGCGGCCAGCTCGTGCTGGCCCAGGCCGGCGTGCGCCTTGGCCGACTGCAGCGCCAGCATGCCGGCGTTGGACTGGTCCGCGACGGCCTGGAATTCCTTCGCAGCGGCCTCGACCTGCTGCAGGGCCTCGGCGTAGCGCTCGCGGGCGTTGCTGCTCTCCGCCAGCGCCAGCAGGGCAGAGCCCACGCTTTGCCGCGAACCGGTTTCGTGCGCCAGCGCCAACGCTCGCTGCAGCGGGGCGACGGCACCCACGGGGTCGCCCCGCTCGGTCGCCAGGAACCCCAGCTGCATGTCAACCACCATCTGCTCCTGCTTGTCTCCCTTGCGCTGCGCAGACTGCATCGACTGCCGCAGGTACTCGCCGGCCTTGTCGTACTCGCCCAGCCGCCGATAGATGGTGGCGATGCTGATGAGATTGGACTGTGCCGCGGTCGTGTTGCCCACGGTTTCGTAGAGGCGCTGCGCCTCCAGGAAATCGAACAGCGCCTTCGCCTGCTCGCCCAGCAGCGACTGGGCGCTGCCGCGCCAGGTCAGCGCGTCGGCGATCAGGCGCGGGTTTTCCAGGCGCCGTGCGAGCCGGATGCCGGCTTCGTAATCCGGCAGCGCGTCGCGCTCCGTGGTGAGCTTGCTCTGGTAGAGGCCGCGGCAAATCCGGAAGTTGGACTCCGCCTCCAGGTCGCCCGCCTGCTGCGCCTGCTCGGTGCCGCGGCCCGCATAGGCGTAGCCGCCCTTGACGTCGTTGTCGAACGCCAGGAAGCAGTACAGGTAGTCGTAGCGACGCTGCCGGTAGGCATCGCCGGGCGGCAGCAGCGCGCCCAGGCGGTCGAGGGCCTGCCTGGCCGCGGCCTGGCTGTTCAGCGGGATATCGCCGTTGTCCAGCTGCCGGACGAGCAGATCGAACGCCGCCGCGTCGTGCGCCGGCGGCGGCGCCGCAAATGCGCACGGCGTCGCCGCCAGCAGCAACATCAGCAAGCCCGGCAAACCTGGCAAACCACGAAATAGTCCGGACAACACGCCCCCAAGAAAGTCGATTCAAACTTTCCCTGTCCGCACGGCCCACGCCGTCGTCTCGTTATCGGCCGCGCGTCGGAAAACCTGAACCCGTCTGATCACCCTGGTGCGGCGGCCATCCCCCAGCCGCCGGACGCAAGGCCGGACCCATCGTCTCACGGCCACCCCGCGCTGCAAATGCCGTCGTCATCGCTTGCGCCGCTGCGGTGCGGCCCGTAGAATTCGCGGTTCTCCGCCGGAGTAGCTCAGTTGGTAGAGCACGTCATTCGTAATGATGGGGTCGTAGGTTCGATTCCTATCTCCGGCACCAGTTGACGCAGCAGCAAAAAGCCCCGGAAAGCCACGCTTTCCGGGGCTTTTTGCTGCGCAGGACGCCGCATCGCGCTTCGGGCTGGAGCGCGCCTCGTGCGCGACGGCTTTCCCCTCACGTGACGAAGGGCATCGCACACGGGGTGCGCTCCTACGGATTCGACGCGGGGGAGTCAGAAGCTGGCTGAGCCGTTGCCGCCGACCACGCGCAGTTCCTTCGGCAGGGCGAAGGTGATGTTTTCCGGTTCGCCGTCCAGCTCTCGCACGTCGCCGGCTCCCCACGACTGCAGCCGGGCGATCACGTCGCGCACCAGTTTTTCCGGCGCCGAGGCGCCGGCAGTGAGGCCGATGCGCTTGACGCCGTCGAGCCAGTCGCGCTGGATGTGCTCGGCACCATCGATCAGGAACGCGCGCACGCCCTGCTTCGCGGCCAGCTCGCGCAGGCGGTTGGAATTGGAGCTGTTGACCGAGCCGACCACCAGCATCAGGTCGACCGCGCCGGCCAATCGGCGCACGGCGTCCTGGCGGTTCTGCGTGGCATAGCAGATGTCGTCCTTGCGCGGCCCCTCGATGTCGGGGAACTTCGCGCGCAGCGCGGCGATGATCGCCTTGGTGTCGTCCACCGACAGCGTGGTCTGGGTGACGTAGGACAGCGCATGCGGAAATTTCGGCGCGAGCGCGGCGACGTCCTCCACCGACTCCACCAGCCATATCTCGCCGGTATGGGCCGGATTCCACTGGCCCATGGTGCCCTCGACCTCGGGATGCCCGGCGTGGCCGACCAGCACCACGCTGCGGCCGATGCGGCCCAACCGCGCCACTTCCATGTGCACCTTGGTGACCAGCGGACAGGTGGCGTCGAACACTTTCAGGTGCCGCTGCCCGGCTTCCTCGCGTACCGCCTGCGACACGCCATGGGCGCTGAAGATCACGGTGGCGCCGTCGGGTACCTCGTGCAGCTCCTCGACGAACACCGCACCGTCCGCGCGCAGCTTGTCGACCACGTAGCGGTTGTGCACCACCTCGTGCCGCACGTAGATCGGCGCGCCGTAGGATTCCAGCGCGCGCTCGACGATGGCGATGGCACGATCGACACCGGCGCAGAAGCCACGGGGGTTGGCGAGCAGGATGTCCAAGCTGACCTCGATTCAGGATCCTGTAGGAGCCCGCTTGCGGGCGATGCTCTTGTCTTGATGCCTGGTGGAGATTCAAAGCAAGAGCATCGCCCGCAAGCGGGCTCCTACACACAGGGATGCGATTATCGCACGTCGCCCTGCCCCTTGCCGGCGAACAGGCCGAACGCAATCAGCATCACCGCGCCCACCGTGATGCCGCAATCGGCGAGGTTGAACACCGGGTAGCTCCACTGGCGGAAATACACGTGGATGAAGTCGGTGACCTGGGCCGCGTGCAGGCGGTCGATCAGGTTGCCGACCGCGCCGCCCACGATCAGCGCCAGCGGCAGCGCGGTGCGCCAGTCGCGCCGCGGCGTGCGCGCCAGCCACGCCACCAGCACTGCGCCGATGACCAGCGCCAGCAGCACGAAGAACCAGCGCTGCCAGCCGGCACCATCGGCCAGGAAACTGAAGGCGGCGCCGGTATTGAACGCCAGCGTCCAGTTCAGGAAACCCGAGATCACCGGATGCGGCATGCCCGCCGGCTGCAAGGCATGCAGCGCCCACCACTTGCTGAGCTGGTCGAACACGATGACGGCGGCGGACAGCCAGAGCCAGGGGAGTGCGTTGGGTTTCGGGGTCATGGGGCGCGGGGACTCGGTGATGGGGCGATCTTCGGCTCCTCCCCCTGCAACGCAGGGGGAGGTTGGGAGGGGGTTCGCTTTTGACCTTGGGAGATCAGATCAAGAACCTACCCCTCCCCGGCCCTCCCCTGCTTTGCAGGGGAGGGAGTTACGTCAAGGTCAGAACCAGCGGCGATCCTCGCCGGGTCCCTCGACATTGCCGACGCAGCGCCCGCACAGCTCGGGGTGCCCGGCGTGGCTGCCCACGTCGTCGCGCCGATGCCAGCAGCGCACGCACTTGGCTGCGCCGCTGACCGTGGCCGAGACCCAAGCGTCGGCGCCCTCCAGCTCGGTCAGCACCGCGTCGGCCGGTTGGCCGCCGGCCAGATCGAGACGCACCTCGGAGGTGATGAAGAAGAACCGCAGTTCACTGGCCGCGGGGGCGTAGCGCGCCACCGTGGCCTCGTCGGCGTGGATCGCCAGCTTCGCCTCCAGCGCGGCGCCGATCCGCTCGGCCTTGCGCATGCCCTCGAGCACGCGCGCGCCGGTGTCGCGGATCGCCAGCAGGTCGGCCCACCAGCGGCGCTGCTCCGGCGAGTTCTGGGTGGCGGCGAGGCCGTCGTACCAGGTCTCGAACAGCACGCTGTCGCCGCGCTCGCCCGGCAGCGCCTGCCAGATTTCCTCGGCGGTGAAGCTGAGGATCGGTGCCAACCAGCGCACCAGCGCCTCAACGATGCGGTACATCGCGCTCTGCGCGCTGCGCCGGCCGCGGCTGTCGATCGGCATGGTGTAGAGCCGGTCCTTGGTGATGTCCAGGTACAGCGCGCCCAGCTCGTTGGTGCAGAAGTTCTGGATGCGCGCCACCACTTCGGGATAGTCGTAGCGCTCGTACGCAGCGGTGACCGCCTGCTGCACGTCGTACGCCTGCTGCACGGCCCACTGGTCGAGCAGCACGCTGCCTTGCACCGGCAACAGGTGCCTGGCCGGATCGAAGCCGTCGAGGTTGCCGAGCAGGAACTTCGCGGTATTGCGGATGCGCCGGTAGGTGTCGGAGACGCGCTTGAGGATCTCGTCGGAGACGGTCATCTCGTTGCGGTAGTCGGCCGAGGCCACCCACAGGCGCAGCACGTCGGCACCCAGCGTGTCCATCACCTTCTGCGGCGCCACCACGTTGCCCAGCGACTTGGACATCTTGCGGCCGTTCGCGTCCACCGCGAAACCGTGCGTGAGCACTTCGTCGTAGGGCGCGCGGCCGTGGATCGCCGACGAGGTCAGCAGCGAGGACTGGAACCAGCCGCGATGCTGGTCGGAGCCTTCCAGGTACATCACCTTGTAGTGCGACGCCGTGCCCTGCTGCAGTTCCGGGCGCTGGCCGATCACCGCGTAGTGCGTCACGCCCGAATCGAACCAGACGTCGAGCACGTCGGTGACTTTCTCGTAGTCGTTCGCGTCGGCGCCGAGCAGCTCGGCCGCATCCAGCGTGAACCAGGCGTCGATGCCGCCCTGCTCCACCTTCTGCGCAACCTGCTCCAGCAGAGCGACGGAATCCGGGTGCGGCTCCTGCGTGGCCTTGTGCACGAACAGCGCGATCGGCACGCCCCAGGTGCGCTGGCGCGAGATGCACCAGTCCGGACGCCCGGCGACCATGCCGGCGATGCGTTCCTCACCCCAGCCCGGCACCCAGCGCACGTTCTTGATCGAGGTCAGCGCGGTCTCGCGCAGCTGCGCCTGCTCCATCGAGATGAACCACTGCGGCGTGGTGCGGTAGATCACCGGCGTCTTGTGCCGCCAGCAGTTCGGGTAGCTGTGCTCGATCTTCGCGAACGCCAGCAGCACGCCGCGCTGGCGCAGCAGGTCGACGATGGCGTCGTTCGCCTTCCAGATATGCATGCCGCCCAACACGAGCGGATCGGCGGCCGGCGTGTCGATGCGATAGGTGCCGCGCGGCTCGATGTAGTTGAGCAGGCCGATGCCGTACTCGCGCGCCACCACGAAATCCTCGACGCCGTGATCGGGCGAGGTGTGCACCGCGCCGGTGCCGTCCTCGGCGCTGACGTGCTCGCCGAGGATCACCGGCACTTCGCGCGGGTAGAACGGGTGGTGCAGCTTCAAGCCTTCCAGCGCCTTGCCTTCGACATGGCCCAACACGGCCGCCTGCTCCAGCCCGTAACGCTGCGCCGCCCTGTCGACCAGCGCGCTGGCGACTACCAACAACACGCTCCGGCCGCCGCGCGACGGACCTTCGATCAGCGCGTATTCCAGATCGGCACCAAGCGATACCGCCTGGCTTTCCGGCAGGGTCCACGGCGTGGTGGTCCAGATCGGGATGGCGACGATGGCGTCGCCGGCCTCCACGCCGAACGCCGCCACCAGCGCGTTCGGATCGACCGCGTCGTACGCCACGTCGACCGCCGGCGAGACCTTGTCGCCGTATTCGATCTCCGCTTCGGCCAGCGCCGAGGCGCAGTCGAAGCACCAGTACACCGGCTTGGCGCCGCGCACCACGTGGCCGTTGGAGACGATGCGCGCCAGCGCGCGCAGCATGTCGGCCTCGAAGCGGAAATCCATCGAGCGATACGGGTGGTCCCAGTCGCCGAGCACGCCGAGCCGCTTGAAATCGGCGCGCTGCGCGTCGACCTGCTCGGTCGCGTACTCGCGGCACTTCTGCCGGAACGCGGCGGCGTCGAGCTTGTCGCCCGGCTTGCCGAACTTCTTCTCCACCGCGATCTCGATCGGCAGCCCGTGGCAGTCCCAGCCCGGCACGTACGGCGCGCGCTGGCCGGCCAGCAGCTTGGACTTGACCACCATGTCCTTGAGGATCTTGTTGACCGCGTGGCCGATGTGGATCGGGCCGTTCGCGTACGGCGGGCCGTCGTGCAGCACGAACACGCTGTCGCGATGCGCGGTCTTCTGCTGGATCTGCGCGTAGCGATCGACCCGTGCCCACTCCGCCAGCCAGCCCGGCTCGCGCTTCGGCAAATCGCCGCGCATGGGAAACGCCGTCTGCGGCAGGTTGATCGTGTTCTTGTAATCGTGGGTCATGGCCTGGATGCCGTCACTGAGGTGTTGCCGCCCGCCAGATGGCAGGCAAAGAAGGGAAAGTTAGTCGATTTCGACCCGTGCCGGAATGCCCGCGTTCTCACGCCTCGGCCAGCCGCGGGTTCATGCCCAGCAGTTCGCGCGCCCGGCGCGCATCCAGCGCCATCTGCGCCTTGAGCGGTTCCAATCCGTCGAACTTCTGCTCGTCACGCAACTTGGCGACGAACTGTACCGCCATGCGCTGGCCGTACAGATCGCCCTCGAAGTCGAACAGGTGCACTTCCAGCAGCGGCTGGCTGACCTCGTTCACGGTGGGACGCACGCCGAGGCTGGCCACGCCGGGCCAGCTGCATTCGCCCTCGCCCAACCCCACGCGCACCGCGAAGATGCCCTGGATCGGGCTGACCCGCTGCTGCAGATGGATGTTTGCGGTGGGATAGCCGAGCATGCGGCCGAGCTGGTTGCCGTACTCCACCTTGCCGTCGATCACGAACGGCCGGCCCAGCAACGGTTCGGCGCCGGCGAACTCGCCGGCGCCGAGCAAGGCGCGTACCCGGCTGGCCGAGACGCGGGTGCCGTCGAGCTGGATCGTCGGCATGGCGCAAGCGCGAAAGCCGAACTGCGCACCCATCCGCTCCAGCAGCGCCACGTCGCCGGCGCGCCCGTGGCCGAAGCGAAAATCGCCGCCCACCCAGACCTCGCGTGCAGCCAGCCGCTCGACCAGCACGCGCCGCACGAATGCCTCGGCCGACATCGCCGTCAGCGCGCGGTTGAAGCGCAGCAGCAGGGTCTCCTCTATGCCGGCGGCGGCGAAGCCGCGCAGCTTCTCGCGCACGCTGGACAGCCGCGGCACCGGTTCGGGCGAGAAGAACGCCCGCGGCAGCGGCTCGAAACTCACCACCGCCGGGCTGCAGCCGAGCGCCTGTGCGCGCTCGCGCACCTGGGCCAGCAAGGCCTGGTGGCCGCGGTGCAGGCCGTCGAACGCGCCGACCGCGATGACGCTGCCGCGCGGCGCCAGGCAAGGGCCTGCGACATCCCTGGAAAGTCTCATCATCGCGTGAGTATAACGGTCGGGCACGCGGGTTCACGCCGCCCGCAGGTCGCGCAGGCGGAAGCCGCCGGCGAACAGCACGGCGACATAACTGGCCCCGCCGGCCAGCACCAGCACGGTCAGATGCCACAGCCGGGTCAGCACCGACACGCCATGGGTCCAGTCCGGCCACAGCCAGCGGCCCAGCAACAGCACCGTCACCATCACTGTGCAGGCCGCGGCCAGCCGCAGCAGATGCCGCGACCAGCCCGGCTGGCGCTGGTACACGCCGGCCTTCTTCAGCCAGTGCCACAGCAGCCCCAAGTTCACGTAGGCCGCCACTGCGCTGGCCAGGCCCAGCGCCATGTGCAGGCCGGGCAAGCGGGCTAGGCCGTCCAGCCAGGGCAGCCGTTTCAGTTCCACCGGTGCCCACAGCTCGAACAGCAGCGCCAGGAACACCAGGTTCAACAGCATGTTCGCCAGCAACGAAGCCACCGCTGCGCGCACCGGTGTGCGCGTGTCCTGCCGCGCATAGAACGCCGGCAGCAGCACCTTGACCAGCGCGAATGCCGGCAAGCCGAAGCTCAGCGCGGTGATCGACAGGGTGGCCATGGCGGTGTCGTGCGCGCTCCAGTGGCCGTGCTGGAACAGCGTGGCCACCAGCGGCCCGGCCAGCAGCATCAGCGCGAACATCGCCGGCACCGCGATCAGCAGGGTGACACGCAGACCCCAGTCCAGCGCGCGCGAGAAGCCCGCGGTATCGGTGCTGACATGATGGCGCGACAGCGACGGCAGGATCACCGTGCCCAGCGCCACGCCGAACACGCCCAGCGGCAGCTCCAGGAAGCGGTCCGCCTGCGACAGCCAGCTCTGCGAGCCGACCACCAGCAGCGAGGCGATCACCGTGTCGAACAGCAGGTTGATCTGCGCCACCGACGAGCCGAACAGGGTCGGCACCATCAGCCGCATGATTTTCCGCACCTCGGGATGGCTCCAGCCCCAGCGCGGCAGGGTCAGCAGGTCGAGTTGTCGCAGCGCCGGCAACTGGAACAGCAACTGCAGGATGCCGGCCGCCAGGATCGCCCAGCCCATCGCCATGATCGGCGTCTGCAGCCACTTCGACAGCCACAGCGCGCCGGCGATCATGCACAGGTTGAGGATCACCGGGGTCAGCGCCGGCAGCCCGAAGCGGTGGAAACTGTTCAGCGCACCGCCGGACAGCGCGGTCAGCGACACGAACAGCAGGAACGGGAAGGTCAGTCGCAGCAGCTCGACGGTCAGCTCGAACTTGCGCGGTTCATCGATCGCGCCGGGCGAGAACAGCACCGTCACCTGCGGCGCGAACAGGATGCCCAGCGCGGTGATCAGCAACAGCACCCCCCCCAGCGTGCCCGACACCCGCGCCATCAGTTCCTTCAGCTGCGCGTGGCTGCCCTTTTCCTTCACTTCCGTGAAGACCGGCACGAAGGCGGTGGAGAACGAACCTTCGGCAAACAGCCGGCGCATGAAGTTGGGGATGCGGAACGCCACCCAGAACGCGTCGGTGGCGCCGTTGGCGCCGAACGCGGCGTTGATCGACATGTCGCGCACCAGGCCGAGCACCCGCGAAACCATCGTCATGCTGCTGAACGAGAGCAGCCCGCGGAGCATGCTGGGTGACTTCATGAGCGGCTGTTCTACCTTCGGCGTCGATCACACGGGGCGCACAGTTTGACAGCCCGCCGGGGCAGGATCACAACCCGGATATGGCAAATTACCGGCATCAGCGCCGCCGCGCGCCACGCCGGCCGGGGGCGCAGCCGCCCAAGTGATTGACGCACCGGCGAATCGACCGCATAATTGGCGTCTTTTTCCACCCAACCCAACACTGCATCCCGGAGTTCTACCTTGGCCAACATCAAGTCCGCGAAGAAGCGCGCGCGCCAGTCCGAACAGCGCCGCCTGCGCAACATCAGCGCACGTTCCATGGTCCGCACCGCCCTGAAGAAGGTCGTCAAGGCCATCGAGGCCAAGGACAAGGCCGGCGCCGTCGCCGCGTTCACCGTCGCCCAGCCGGTGATGGATCGCTACGCCGCCCGCGGCCTGATCCACAAGAACAAGGCCGCCCGCCACAAGAGCCGCCTCAACGCGAAGATCCGCGAACTGGCGTAAGCCGGGGCGCGACCCGCGTGACAAGAAGAAGCCGGCGCAAGCCGGCTTTTTCGTGCCCGCGTCTTGCTCCCTCCCCCCTGCGAGCGGAGGGAGGAGAGCCAAGGCGGAACCCTACCGCCGCGGGCGGAACTCCAGCGGCATCGGCTCGCCCGAGCGTGCCGCCGCCGGCGGCTTCGGGCCGCAGGCGCCGCAGGTACTGCAGCCGTCGCTGCAGTCACCGGTGGCCTCGATCGGCTGCAAGCGCCGGCCGAAGGCCCGCGCCAAGGCGCCGCGGCCGGGCTGGTTGAAGTGGATGGACGCGGCCGCCAGCCAGCGGTTGGTCGTTTTCCTGGCCAGCTTGCGCAGCACGATCCACACGCTGGCCAGTACCGCCAGGGCAATCACCACGTACTGCAGCAGCAGGCTCGTGCTCACGTCAGTGCCCTCGTCACCTGATAGACGATGAACGACGCGGTGTAGGCCATCACGAACATGTAGCCGAACGAGATCGCCACGTTGCGCCAGGAATCGGTCTCGCGTTTGATGATTGCCAAGGTGGACATGCATTGCGGCGCATAGGCGAACCACACCAGCAGCGACAGCGCGCTGGCCAGCGGTATCTGACCGGCCAGCGCCTGGCTCAACCCCTCCGCCTCGCCGCCCACCAGGTAGACGGTGGCCAGTGCGGCTACCGCCGTCTCGCGCGCGGCGAACGCCGGGATCAGCGCCAGGCTGATCTGCCAGTTGAAGCCGATCGGCGCAAAGATGTACTGCAGGCCGCGCCCGATGTAGCCCGCGAAGCTGTAGTCGATCGCCGGCAGGGTGGCGCCTTCCGGCGCGCCCGGGAAGGTGGAGAGGAACCACATCAACACGGTCAGGCCGAGGATCACCCCGGTCAGCCGCCTCAGGAAGATCATGCCGCGCTCGTACAGCCCGATCGCCACGTCGCGCGCCTTCGGCAGGCGGTACGAGGGCAGCTCCATCAGCAGTGCGTGCTCGCTCTTGTCGCGGCGGATGTGCTTCATCACCCAGCCCACCAGCATCGCGCCGAGGATGCCGGCCAGATACAGCGCGAACAGCACCACGCCCTGCAGGTTGAACACGCCGAACACGTAGTGGACCGGGATGAACGCGCCGATCAGCAGCGCGTACACCGGCAGCCGCGCCGAACAGGTCATCAGCGGCGCAATCAGGATAGTGGTGATGCGGTCGCGCGGATCCTGGATGCTGCGCGTACCCATGATGCCGGGGATCGCGCAGGCGAAGCTGGACAGGAGCGGGATGAACGAGCGGCCGGTCAGCCCCACCGACAGCATCAGCCGGTCAAGCAGGAACGCCGCACGCGGCAGGTAGCCGGATTCCTCCAGCGTGAGGATGAAGAAGAACAGCACCAGGATCACCGGCAGGAAGCCCAGCACGGTTCCGATACCGCCGAACAGGCCATCCACCACCAGGCTGCGCAGCGGCCCGGCCGGCATCAGCGCGGCGACGTGCTCGCCCATCCAGCCGAAGCCGCCACCGATCAGGTCGCTCATCGGCTTGCCGGCGGCATACACCGCCTGGAACACCAGGAACATCACCACCGCCAGGATCGCGAGGCCGAACACCGGGTGCAGGGTCCAGCGGTCCAGCGCGTCGTCCAGCTCGGCGGTGGCGCGCGGCATGCGCACGGTCGCCGTGAGCAGCTCGCGCACCTGCGCGTGCAGGTCGGCGCGGCTGGCGCCGTCGTCCGGCTGCACCGGCGCCGCCGGCGGCACCTCGCCGTCGACCCGCTCGATCAGCGCCCGCGCGCCGCCACGCTTCACCGCTATCGTCTCCACCACCGGCAAGTCCAGCCGGCGCGACAGCTCCGGCACGTCGATCGCGATGCCGCGCGAGCGTGCGGTGTCCATCATGTTCAGCGCCAGCACCACCGGCCGGCCCAGCCGCTTCACTTCCAGCACGAAGCGCAGGTGCAGGCGCAGGTTGGTGGCATCGGCCACGCACACGATCAGGTCCGGCGGCGCCTCGCCCGGGTAGTTGCCGGCGCAGACGTCGTGGGTGATCTGCTCGTCCGGGCTGCTGGCGTCGAAGCTGTAGGCGCCCGGCAGGTCGAGGATCTGCAGCACGCGGCCGGACGGCGCGGTGAAACGGCCCTCCTTGCGCTCCACCGTGACGCCGGCATAGTTCGCCACCTTCTGGCGACCGCCGGTGAGCAGGTTGAACAGCGCGGTCTTGCCGCAGTTCGGGTTGCCGACCAGGGCGATGCGCAGAGTGGACGCGCTCATGCCACCGCCTCGCTGCGCACGCTGACCCGGGCCGCCTCGGCGCGGCGCAGGGCGAAACGGGTGAAGCCGATCTGGACCAGCAGCGGGTCGCCGCCCATCGGCCCCACCGCCACCACGCGTACCGGCTCGCCGTCGACGAAGCCCAGGTCGCGCAGGCGCTGCGCGATCGGATCGGCCGCATGCGCGTCGTCCACGCGCTCGACCACGGCGGGGGCACCCTTGGGCAAATCGGACAGGCGCACAGGTTTGATTCTCAAATAAGAATAGTTCGCATTGTAGCCCCACACCCGCCCCGCTGCACCACGCCGATTGCCGCACCCCCGGTGCGTTTATCATCGCGTTATTTGCCGCAGGGACGACCGATGACCGATTCCATCCGCAGCGAACGCCGTGGCGCCACCGCCTGGCTCACCCTGAACCGCCCGCAGGTCCACAACGCCTTCGACGACGGCCTGATCGCCGCACTGACCGAAGCGCTGGCGGCCGCCGATGCCGATCCAGCGGTTCGCTGCGTCGTGCTCACCGGCAGCGGCAGCACGTTTTCCGCCGGCGCCGACCTGAACTGGATGCGCGGCATGGCCGCCGCCAGCGAGCAGGAAAACCGCGAGGACTCGCTGCGCCTGGCGCGACTGATGCGCAGCCTGCAGTTCCTGTCCAAGCCCACCATCGCGCGCGTCAACGGCGCGGCCTACGGCGGCGGCGTGGGCCTGGTCGCCTGCTGCGACATCGCGATCGGCGTGGACACCGCCAAGTTCGCGCTGTCGGAAGTGAAACTGGGCCTGGTGCCGGCGGTGATCTCGCCGTACGTGGTCGCCGCGATCGGCCTGCGCCAGGCGCGCCGGCTGTTCGTCAGCGGCGAGGTGTTCGACGCTGCCGAAGCGCAGCGCATCGGCCTGCTGCATGCGGCGGTGTCGGGCAGCGAACTGGACGAGGCGATCGAGCGCCAGTTGCACTGGCTGGCCAAGGCCGGCCCGCTGGCCCAGCGCGAGGCGAAGCAGCTGGCGCTGCGCACCGGCGGCGCGGATCTGGCCCAGGCCGAGCGCATCGACGCCGCCAATGCCGAACTGATCGCCCGCCTGCGCGTCTCGCCCGAAGGCCAGCACGGCCTGGCGGCGTTCCTCGACAAGCGCGCACCGGAGTGGGTCGGCCAGGCCACATAAGCACGGCCATGCTGCGCCGCGCATCGGCTGCGACGGCGCAATCTGTTAGTTTCAGTAGCTTTGCATCGACACCAACGGTTACGGGAACCCCGCATGTTCGAACGCGTACTGATCGCCAACCGCGGCGAGATCGCCTGCCGCGTGATCCGCACCTGCCGCCGCCTCGGCATCCGCACCATCGCGGTGTACTCGGAAGCCGACCGCGACGCGCAGCACGTGCGGCTGGCCGACGAGGCGTGGCCGATCGGCGGCCCGCTGCCGGCCGAATCGTACCTGCGCGGCGACGCCATCCTGGACGTGGCGAGGCAAACCCGCGCGCAGGCGATCCACCCCGGCTATGGTTTCCTGTCCGAGAACACCCGCTTCGCCCGCGCCTGCGGCGAGGCCGGCATCGTCTTCATCGGCCCGAAGCCGGAAAGCATCGACGCGATGGGCTCCAAGGCCGCCGCCAAGGCGCTGATGGAGAAGCACGCGGTACCGCTGGTGCCCGGCTACCACGGCGCCAACCAGGATGCGGCCGCCCTTGCCGAACAGGCAGCCAGGACCGGCTTCCCGCTGATGATCAAGGCCGCGGCCGGCGGCGGCGGCAAGGGCATGCGCATCGTGCGCGGTGCGGCCGAATTCGCCGATGCGCTCGCCTCGGCACAGCGCGAGGCAGCCAGCTCGTTCGGCGACAGCCGGGTGATCCTGGAACGCTACGTGGAGCACCCACGCCACATCGAATTCCAGGTGTTCGGCGACACGCAGGGCCACGTCATCCACCTCAACGAGCGCGAATGCTCGGCCCAGCGCCGCTACCAGAAGGTGCTGGAGGAAACCCCCTCGCCGTTCCTCGACGCCGCGCGCCGCCAGGCGATGGGCGCCGCCGCGGTGGCCGCGGCAAAGGCGGTCGACTACGTCGGCGCCGGCACGGTGGAGTTCATCGTCGCGCAGAGCGGCGAATTCTTCTTCATGGAGATGAACACGCGCCTGCAGGTCGAGCACCCGGTCACCGAACTGACCCTGGGCCTGGACCTGGTCGAATGGCAGCTGCGCGTGGCCGCGGGCGAAGCGCTGCCGCTGACCCAGGACCAGGTACGCGCGCACGGGCATGCGATCGAGGTGCGCCTGTATGCGGAAGATCCCGACCAGAACTTCCTGCCCGGCTCCGGCAAGCTGCAGACGCTATGCCTGCCCGCGGCGTCGGCCCACGTGCGCCTCGACGGCGGCGTGATCGAGGGCGACACGGTGACGATCTTCTACGACCCGATGATCGCCAAGCTGATCGTGTTCGACCAAGACCGTCCGCAGGCCCTGCAGCGGCTGCGCGAAGCGCTGGCGGCGTGCGAGATCGTCGGCCCGAAATCGAACATCGGCTTCCTCGAACGACTGGCTCGGCATCCGGCGGTGGTCGAGGGACGCATCGACACCGGCTACCTCGACCGCCACCTCGACGAGTTCCTGGTCGGCGACGTGGCGCCGACCGACGGCGTGCTGTTCGCTGCCGCGACGGCGGTGCTGCTGCGCGACGAGTCGCGCGTGGCCAGCGCCGCAGCCGACCCGCATTCGCCGTGGGCCAGCGCCGATGCCTGGCGCATCGGCCATGCCGGCAAGCGCATCGTGGCGCTGAGCTGGCGCGAGCAGCGCTTCGAGATCGAGGCGCGTGGCCACGCCGGCGATTACCAGCTGCACCACGGCGAAACCGGCTGCAGCGTGCGCGGCGCGCGCCTGCTCGACGACCATCTCAGCGCCCGCTTCGACGGCGAATCGCGCCGCGTGCCGTTGCGCAGCGATGCCGCCCACGTACTGCTGCACGACGCCCACGGCCAGCGCTACCGCTTCGCCCGCGCCGCCGCGTTCGCATGGGCCACCAGCGACGCCGTCGGCAGCAACCAGGTGATCGCGCCGATGCCCGGCCGCATCGTGCTGGTGAAAGCGAGCGCCGGCGACGCGGTCGAACAGGGCCAGGAGCTGCTGGTGATGGAGGCGATGAAGATGGAACTGGCCTTGAAGGCGCCCCGCGCCGGCACCATCGAAAGCGTGAGCGCCGCGCAAGGCGAGTTCGTCGAGGCCGACGCCGTGCTGGTGCGTTTCGCTGGCGCCTGACTGCTCTTGCCGTCGTTCCAGCGAAAGCTGGAATCCAGTGAGTTCGCACGGCGACACCGGCACTGGATCACCGGCTTCGCCGCCGTTGAGCGCTTCCGGCTTCCGCCGGGAGGACGACCCTTCTTCGGAGTCACCCCATGAACGCCTCCAACCACGTCCGCATCGTCGAAGTCGGCGCCCGCGACGGCCTGCAGAACGAGAAGACCCTGCTGCCGGCTGCGGTGAAGATCGCGCTGATCGACCGGCTCTCGTCGACGGGCCTGCAGACCATCGAGGCCACCAGCTTCGTCAGTCCGGCATGGGTGCCGCAGCTGGCCGACGCGGCCGAGGTATACGCCGGCATCCGCAAGCTGCCGGGGGTGAGCTACCCGGTGCTGGTGCCGAACCTGCAGGGTTACCAGCGCGCGCGTGAAGTGGGGGCCACCCACATCGCCGTGTTCACCGCCGCGTCGGAAGCGTTCAACCGCCGGAACATCAACGCCTCGATCGACGAGTCGATCGAGCGCTTCATCCCGGTGATGGAACAGGCCCGGGCCGACGACGTGAAAGTACGCGGCTACGTCTCCACCGTGCTCGGCTGCCCGTACCAGGGCGAGGTGCCGGTCGTTGACGTGGTGCGCGTGGCGCGACGCATGCACGAGCTGGGCTGCCACCAGATCTCGCTGGGCGACACCATCGGCGTGGGTACCCCGACCAGGGCGCGCGCGATGCTGCGCGCGGTGGCGCAGGAGGTACCGATCGCCGCGCTGGCGGTGCACTTCCACGACACCTACGGCCAGGCGCTGGCGAACATCCTGGCCTGCCTGGAGGAAGGCGTGCGCGTGATCGACAGCGCGGTCTCCGGCACTGGCGGCTGCCCCTACGCGAAGGGCGCCACCGGCAACGTGGCCAGCGAGGACGTGGTCTACATGCTGCACGGCATGGGCATGCAGACCGGCATCGACCTCGACCTGCTGGTCGCCACCGGTGCCTGGCTCGCCGCGCAGCTGCACAAGGACACCGCCAGCCGGGTCACCCGCGCGCGCACTGCCGCGGGCTGAAAGCTCGCTATCATCGGCCCTTCGGCTGACCGGACGAAGCGATGCGCGCAAGCCTGACGACCTGGTGGCAAACGGCAGCGGTCCTGCTGCTCCTGCTGTGCTCCCTGCCTACGCTAGCGGCCACGCCGAAGGGCGACTGGCTGCTGTTGCCCGAACGCGTGTGGACTGCCGACGGCGACGCCGCGCACGTGGGCTGGGCGGTGCTGGTGCACGATGGCGCGATTGCCGCGGTCGGCCCTCGTGCGAGCATCCAGACACCGGCCGGCGCGCAACGCATCGAACTGCCCGGCGCCACGCTCACCCCTGGCTTGATCGACCTCCACTCGCACCTGTTCCTGCACCCGTACAACGAGACGCTGTGGAACGACCAGGTGCTCACCGAGCCGCAGGACTACCGCACGCTGGAGGCCGCCGCCCACGCGAAGGCCACCCTGCTCGCCGGCTTCACCACCCTGCGCGATCTCGGCACCGAGGGTGCCGGCTACGCCGACGTGTCGGTGCAGCGGGCGATCGACGAAGGCCTGATCCCCGGCCCGCGGCTGTTCGTGGCCACCCGCGCGATCGTCGCCACCGCCAGCTACGGCCCCGGCCCGCGCGGCTTCCGCCCGGACCTCGACCTGCCCGGCGGCGCGCAGGAAGTCAGCGGCATCGACCAGGCGATGGCCGCGGTGCGCGAGCAGGCCGCGCGCGGCGCCGACTGGATCAAGCTCTACGGCGACTACCGCGTCGGCCCCGATGGCGCCACCGCGCCCACCTTCACGCCGGCGGAGCTGAAGGCGCTGGTCGACACCGCGCACCAGCTCGGCCGCCCGGTCGCCGTGCACGCAGCCAGCGACGCCGGCGTGTGCATGGCGGCCGAGGCCGGCGCGGACAGCATCGAGCACGGCTACGGCGCCAGTGCGGGGACGTTCAAGCTGCTCAGGCAGAAGGGCATCGCCTATGAGCCCACGCTAACCGCGGTCGCTTCCACCGAGCAGTACTTCCACCACTACGTGCCCGGCCGCGACCCGCCCACGCCGCGCATGCAGGAAGCCGCCCGCGCGTTCCGCACCGCGCTGAAGCTGGGCGTGACCATCGGCAACGGCAGCGACGTGGGCGTGTTCACGCACGGCGAGAACTGGCGCGAGCCGGCCGCGATGGTGGCCGCCGGCATGACGTCGGCGCAGGCGCTGCACGCGGCCACCGACGTGGCGGCGAAGATCCTGCGCCAGCAGGCCGCGTTCGGCCGCATCGCGCCCGGCCTGCGCGCCGACCTTGCCGCCTTCGCCGGCGACCCGAGCGCGCAGATCGACGCCCTGGAAAAGCCGGTGTTCGTGATGAAGGACGGCGGCGTCTACCTGCGCCCGGCCAGCGGGCGGGAAGATTCGCCGCGCTGACACGGCGGCAGCGCCTCGTCGCGGCGCCAGCTAGCGATGCGCGAGACGCAGGAACGGCGAGGGCTCGCGCTCCACGAACTCGCGGCGCACGTGCGCCAGCAGCTCGCGCTGGCTGCCGAACGGCAGCAGCGCGGCGGCCTCGCCCAGCGTGACCCAGCGGAACGCCGAGTGCTCGCCATTGAGGCGCACCTGCGCTCCCTCGGCCACGCGCGCCACGAAGGCGGGCACGATCTCGATGGCGTCGGTTGCAGCGAGATAGACCTGCTCGCAGAAGCTGGTGGCCCAGAAGCTTTCCGGCTCCAGCGCGGTTTCCTCGCGCAGTTCGCGCAACGCGGCCTGCCAGCCCGTCTCGCCCGCCTCGACATGACCGGCGAGGTAACTCCACGCGCCGTCGAGGTAGGCGCCGACCCGTCGCGCCACCAGCATCTGCGTGGCCGCGCCCGCGCCGCGCAACGCCACCACCGACACCATGGAGCTGCGCACCGGCAGGCGGCGTTCGGCGCTCATGCGGAGGCCAGCAGTTCGCGGCTGGCCGCCGCGCTGGGCCGCGCCGCCACCCGCGCGAACCACGGGCCAACCTTCGGCAAGGTGCGGTCGAACGGCTGGTTCACGCCGGCGCCGAAATCCAGCCACACGTAGAGCCAGATGTCCGCCGCCGTGAAGCGCTCGCCGCACAGCCACGGCCCGGCGCCGAACAGGCCATCGAGCCAGGCCAGGCGATCCTGCGCGATGCGCTTCAGGCCCGCCGCCGCCTCGGGCGCCACCGGGATGCGCGGGGTGAAGCGCGGCAGGCCCTCGGCGTAGTGGAAGGCGTTGTGGATGAACTCGGTGACGTTGAGCTCCACCCGCCGCCACCATTGGCGGGTCAGCGCGCGCTCTTCCGGCGTCGCGCCGATCAGCACCGGCGCGGGGTGCAGTTCCTCCAGAAATTCGGCGATCGCCACCGCCTCGGCCAGCACGCTGCCGTCGTCGAGGCGCAGCGCCGGCGTCTGCCCGGCGGGGTTCACCGCCAGCCAGGCCGGCTCGCGGTTCTCGCCACGCATCACATCCACCGTCACGGCCGGCAGGCGCAGGCCCTTCTCCAGCACGAACATGCGCAGGCAGCGCGGGGCGGGGCTGATCGCGTCGTAGATCAACATGGGTGACTCCGGTGCGAGAATACCCAACACTACACCGCAGACGCCGCGCCGTTGCCATGACCCACGACTACACCATTCGCCCCATCGAGCCGCGCGACGACGCCGCGGTCGCCGCAATCATCCGCGCGGTGATGCCCGAGTTCGGCGCCGACGGCCCCGGCTTCGCCATCCACGACCCGGAAGTCGACCACATGCATGCGGCCTACGCGCAACCGCGCTGCAGCTATTTCGTGGTCGAGCGCGACGGCATGGTGGTGGGCGCCGGCGGGGTGGCGCCGCTGCAAGGCGGCGAGCCGGACGTGTGCGAGCTGCGCAAGATGTACTTCCTGCCCACGGCGCGCGGCATCGGCGCGGGCACGGCGATGATGCAGCGCTGCCTCGACGCGGCGCGCGCGCATGGCTTCAGGCGCTGCTACCTGGAAACGCTGACCGGCATGGATGCGGCGCAGGCGCTGTACAAGCGCAGCGGTTTCACCGCCCTGTGCAGCGCGATGGGCGGCACCGGTCACCACGGCTGCGACCGCTACTTCATCCGCGAGCTGTGAGGTGAGGTGATGGCGAACCACGCTCCCCGCATCGACGCCTATATCGCGAAATCCGCCGGGTTCGCCCGCCCGATCCTGGAACACCTGCGCGCGCTGGTGCACGAGGCTTGCCCCGAGGTGGAGGAAAGCCTGAAGTGGAGCATGCCGTTCTTCAGCTACAAGGGCGCGCCGATGTGCATGATGGCCGCGTTCAAGCAGCACTGCGGCTTCGGTTTCTGGCTGTCGAAGGAAGTCACCGGCGGCAGCGACGAGGACGGCATGGGCCAGTTCGGCAAGCTCGCCTCGTTGAAGGACCTACCCTCGGACCGGCAACTCGCCGCCCACCTGAAGAAGGCGATGGCGCTGAACGAGGCCGGCGTGAAGAAGGCACGCCCGAAGGCCGCCGCGAAACCCGCACCGGCACTGCCGGACGATCTGGCCGCCCTGCTCGCGCAGAAGAAACACGCCGCCGCGCGCACGACCTGGGCAGGCTTCGGACCCGGCGCGCAACGCGAGTACATCGACTGGATCGCCGAGGCGAAAACCGAAGCGACCCACCAGAAGCGCCTCGCCACCACCCTGGAGTGGCTGGCCGAAGGCAAGCGGCGCCACTGGAAGTACGAGAAATGCTGAGAGCCTGTTCATGATCCGCACCGCCCGCGACGAAGACGCCGCCGCCATCCATGCGATCTACGCCCCTTCGGTCAGCGCCGGCGTGGCCACCTTCGAGACCGAGCTGCCCGGCGTGGAGACCATGCGCGAACGCCTCCGCGCACGCCTGCAACACTACCCGTGGCTGGTGTGGGAGGACGCCGGCGAAGTGCTGGCGTACGCCTATGCCGGGCGCTTCCGCGAGCGCGCCGCCTACGACTGGATCGCCGAGACCTCGATCTACGTGCGCCACGATGCGCAGCGCCGCGGCATCGCGCGCCGGCTGTACGGCGCGCTGCTGGAGGTGATGCGGCTGCAGGGCATTACCCAGGCGGTCGGCGTGATCACCCTGCCCGGCGCGGCCAGCGTGGCGATGCACGAGGCGATGGGTTTCGCCCCCGCCGGCGTCTGGCGCCAGTGCGGCTACAAGCTGGGGCAATGGTGGGACGTGGGCGTGTGGCAGAAGGAACTTCAGCCGGCCGCCGCTCCGCCGCAACCCGTGACGCCGTTCCAGGCACTCGCCGATACGCCGGCGCTGCACGCCCTGCTGGGCTGAACCGGCCGCAACGAAAACGGCGTGCCTGCGGGTCGCAGGCACGCCGTCGGTCCCGGTGAGGCGCTGGCTGGCGCCTAGTGGTTGAGCAGCAGGTCGACGATCACGCCGGTGGCGATCGCCACCAGCAGGTAGTCGCCACTGTCGCTGCGCACCCAGCGGTAGCCGCGTGGCGGTTCGCGCAGGTCGTACTGGCGCCAGTCGGTCACCACGTAGCGGGTGCTGCGGTATTCCTCCGGCAGGTAGCCGCCACGCTTGTACCAGCCCTCGTGGCGGCCGCGATCGTGCCAGTTCTTGTAATGGCCATAGGCGTGGCCGCGACCATGGCCGTTGCCTTGGTCGTCGTCTTCGTAGCGCACGTAGCGATCGCCGTCGTCGTTGTATCCGCGATCGCCATCATCCTGCTGTTCGTAGCGATCGCGATCGTGCCCATGGCCCCGGCCATGGCCGTTGCCCTGGGCCAGCGCGGAGCCGCTGGCCAGCATCAGCATGGCACCCAGAACGGCAGACAGACTCAGTAGCTTCTTCATGCGTTGCTCCCCATCCTCGATGGAAAAAGGCCTGCCCGGACGAACCCGGACTGCCCGGTGGTTCGGGTCCAAAGTGACCGCCGCCGCCCCAACGCGGCGTGAATCCCCTGCCATGGCAGATTTCGCGTTCAGCCTGCAGCAACCCGCGCCGGTCGGCTACCATGGCGGCCTTTCGACGTTGGCTACCAAGGATTCCCCATGCGGCTCGATCAGGTCAAGGCAATCATCACCGGCGGCGCCTCCGGTCTCGGCCACGCGGTGGCGCAGCATCTGGTGGCGAACGGCGGCAGGGTCGCGCTGTTCGACGTCAACGAGGACAAGGGCCAGGCCGCCGCGAAGGAACTGGGCGGCGCGGCGCGCTTCTTCCGCACCGACGTCACCTCCGAGGACGGCGTGGCCACCAATGTGGCCGCCGCCCACCACGCGATGGGCGGCCTCAACGTGGTGATGAACTGCGCCGGCATCCTCGGTGCCGGCCGCGTGCTGGGCAAGGAAGGCGCGATGCCGCTGGCCACGTTCTCCGGCACGGTGATGGTGAACCTGGTCGGCAGCTTCAACGTGGCCAAGGCCGGCGCGGCGCTGATGCAGCACAACGAAGCCGGCGAGGACGGCGAGCGCGGCGTGATCGTCAACACCGCCAGCGTGGCCGCCTACGAAGGCCAGATTGGCCAGGCCGCCTACTCCGCCTCCAAGGGCGGCGTGGTCGGCATGACCCTGCCGATGGCGCGCGAGCTGTCGCGCTTCGGCATTCGCGTGGCGACCATCGCGCCGGGCATCTTCTGGACCCCGATGGTGGACGGCATGCCCGAAGCCGTGCAGCAGTCGCTGTCCGCCTCGATCCCATTCCCCTCACGGCTGGGCAAGCCGGAGGAATTCGCGCAGACCGTGGCCTTCATCCTCGTCAATCGCTACATCAACGGCGAGACGATCCGGCTGGATGGCGCGGTGCGGCTGGCAGCCAAATAGCCGGGAACAGGGCATAGAGAATCGGGAATCGCAAAGGCAAAATCGCGCCCCGTCTCGACGCCCTCCGGCACGACGAACCGCTTTTACGATTCCCTATTTCCGACTCCCTATTCCCGGCCAAAACCCCATGAAAGCTTCCGACGTCAAGAAAGGCAACGTGGTCGAGCACGACGGCACCGTCTACCAGGTACGCGACATCGAGCGCAGCTCGCCGAGCGCGCGTGGCGGCAACGTCACCTTCCGCTTCACCCTGTATTCGATCCCCGGCGGACGCAAGTTCGACCTCAGCCTGCGCGCCGACGACGAGCTGCGCGAGATGGACCTGGTGCGCCGCGCCGCCAACTTCTCCTACATGGACGACGGCGCATTCGTGTTCATGGATGCCGAGGATTACACCCAGTACCCGCTGTCGCCGGAACTGGTTGGCGACAACGCCGGCTACATCGTCGAGGGCGTCGAGGGCTACTACGTGCAGCTGATCGACGACGTGCCGGTGGGCCTGCAGGTGCCCACCAGCGTGGTGCTGACCGTGGTCGACACCGCGCCGGAAATGAAGGGCTCCAGTGCCACCAAGCGCACCAAGCCGGCCAAGCTCGACACCGGCATCGAGATCCAGGTGCCCGAGTACATCAGCAACGACGAGAAGGTGTGGGTGAACACGCTCACCGGCGAGTTCGCCGGCAGGGCCTGAGAGCGGGAGTGCGTGAAGAGGAGTGAGAAACGAGTGCTTTTGTCATACTCGACCCTCACTCCTCTCCACCCATTTCCTGCCCCATGCGACCCAGCGGTTATTCGCTACGCGCCCATGCGATCGAGAGCCTGACCGATATCAAGCGGCCGGACGTGCCGCTGCGCGTGGTGCTGCGCAATACCGCGGCGGTGATCCTGCCGCTGGCCGTGGGCATGGCCACCGGCCATCCGCAGATCGGCCTGGGCGTGGCGGCCGGCGCGCTGGACACGATGTTCTCCGACCAGCCCGGGCCATACCGCCAGCGCATGCGGCAACTGCTGCTGGCGTCGCTGGCGGCCGGCCTCGCCGCACTGGTGGGCTTCCTGATCGGCGGCCAGCTGCTGCCGATCCTGCTCGCCACCGCCGCCTGCGGCTTCTTCGGCGGCATGCTGGTGGTGTTCGGCGCGGATACCGCGCGGGTCGGCATGACCAGCATGATCCTGCTGGTGATCACCGCCTCGACGCCGACGTCGCCGAGCCATGCGCTCGGCGGCGCTGCGCTGATCTTCGCCGGCGGCGTGCTGCTCACCGCGTTCTCGCTGGCGGCGTGGCCGCTGCAGCGCTACTGGCCCGAGCGCATCGAGCTGGCGCGGGTGTACGCCGGGCTGGCCGCACTGGCCCGCGAGCAGGCGCATGACGATGCCGAAGTGCCGGCGTTGACCGAGGCGATGACCAGCCTGCAGCGCACCTTGCTGGGTCGTCATCGCGCGCATGGCCGCGCGATGGAAGCCTTTGGCGTGCTGCTGGAGCTGGCCGAGCGGATCCGGCTGGAGCTCACCGCGATGGCCGAGCTGCACGCCAACCCGGCCATCCACGCGATGTTCCGCGACGACGCCGCGCGCGTGCTGGCGGCGATCGCCGAGGCACTGCAGCAGGGCGACCCGCCCGAGCGGGCCGACCGCGCGCTGCAGACCCTGCGCGCCAGCGAGCGCGCCCTGCTCGACGGCGGCGGCAACGCCGACGGCCTGACCGCGCACATCCATGCGCTGGCCGGCCAGTTGGCCGCCGCGGTGCGCAACGCCGACTGGGCCGGCAGCCGCGGCGAGCTGCGCGCCAGCGCAGCGGAAACCCGGCTGCCCAATTCGCTCCGCAGCAGCTCCACCTGGGCCACCCTGCGCGCCAACCTCACCCCGCGCTCGGTGGCGTTCCGCCACGCCGTGCGCATGGCGGTCTGCCTCAGCGCGGCGCTGTGGATCTCGCGCCTGCTGCAGCTGCCGCACGGCTACTGGCTGCCGATGACCGCGGCGATCGTGCTGCGCCCGGACTTCGCCGCCACCTTCAACTTCGGCCTGCTGCGCGTGCTCGGCACGGTGCTGGGGCTGGTGCTCACCACGGTGCTGCTGCACGTCACGCCGGACGAACCGTGGGCGCACCTGGCGCTGATGGCGCTGCTGTGCATGGCGTTTCGCTACCTGGCCGGCGCGCACTACGGCATTGCGGTGGCGGCACTGACCGGCACCGTGGTGATCCTGCTGTCGTTCGAGGGCGTCAACCCCGGCCTGGCGGTGTCCGACCGCGTGCTCAACACCGCGCTCGGCTGCGGCATGGCGCTGCTCGCCTACGTGGCCTGGCCGACCTGGGAACGCGGTCGCGCGCGCGCCGCGCTGGCGGTGATGCTGGACGCCTACGCCAGTTACCTGCGCGCCCTGGCGCAACCCGACCGGGGCGGCAACCGCAACGACACCCGCACCGCGGCGCGCACCGCCCGCACCAATGCGCAGGCCTCGATCGACCGCATGCGCACCGAGCCGGCCACGCCGCCGGAATTGCTGGCGCTGGCCCGCGCGCTGTTCGCCAACGGCAATCGCCTGGCGCGCACCGCGATGACCCTGGAAGCCACCCTCGGCGATCTCGCCGCGCTGCCGGCGGCGGACGCCATCGGCCGTTTCGTCGAGCGCAACGCCGACGCCGTGCAGGCCATCGCCACGGCGCTGCGCGAGCGGCAGCCGCCGGGCGCCCTGCCCAAGCTGCGCGCCATGCAGCGCGAGCTGGTCACCTCGATGCAGGGCGTCGGCGACCGCACCGCATTCGAGCTGCTGGCGCGGATCAGCGACCGGCTGGTCGACAACGTCGACACGCTGGCCCACGTGACGAAGCGCGGCCTGTCGGAGCTTGCCGCCGCAGAGCCACCGGTGGCGTAAGCCGCGCCGCAGCATGTGCGGGCGCAACGCGACGCCTTCGTGCGGAGGTTTTACACTGCACGGATGCTCAAGATCGACACCCACGCGCACATCCTGCCCCGCGACTGGCCGAACCTGGCAGCCAGGTACGGCGACGACCGCTTCCCGGTGATGACGCATACCGACGGGCGCCACCGCATCTACAAGGACAGCCGCTTCTTCCGCGAAGTGTGGGATTCGGCGTTCGACCCGCAGACGCGCATCGACGACTACGCCCGCTTCGGCGTCGACGTGCAGGTGATCTCCACCGTGCCGGTGCTGTTCTCGTACTGGGCACCCGGCCACCAGGCGCTGGAGCTGCATCGCCACCTGAACGAGCACATGGCCGGCATCTGCCGCGACCACCCGCGCCACTACGCCGGCATCGGCACGGTGCCGCTGCAGGCGCCGCAGCTGGCCGTGCGCGAGCTGGAGCGCTGCATCGACGAACTGGGCCTGCAGGGTGTGCAGATCGGCTCGCACTGCGGCGACTGGAACCTGGATGCGCCGGAGCTGTTCCCGTTCTTCGAGGCCGCCGCCGACCTCGGCGCCGCGGTGCTGGTGCACCCGTGGGACATGATGGGCATGGCCAGCATGCCGAAATACTGGATGCCGTGGCTGGTCGGCATGCCGGCCGAACAGTCGCGCGCCGCCTGCTGCCTGGTCTTCGGCGGCGTGCTGGAGCGGCTGCCGAAGCTGCGCGTGATGCTGGCCCACGGCGGTGGCAGCTTCCCGTACACCATCGGCCGCATCGAGCACGGCTTCCGCATGCGCCCGGACCTGGTCGCCACCGACAACCCGCGCAACCCGCGCGAGTACCTCAAGCGTTTCTACTTCGACTCCTGCGTGCACGACGACCAGGCGCTGCGCTATCTGCTGGATGTGACGGGCGCCCGCCAGGTGATGCTCGGCACCGACTATCCTTTCCCGCTGGGGGAGCAGGCACCCGGCAGCGGCATCGAGGCACTGGGCCTGGACGAGGCCGACCGCGCGAGGCTGTTCCACGGCACCGCGCTGGAATGGCTGGGCCTGCCCCGCCACCGCTTCGTCCCCGACCCCATCCCGAAGGAACCCGCATGAGCCTTCTGCGCAGCACCACCCTCGCGATCGCCTTCGCCACCGTCCTGCTGGCCGGTGGCGCGCGTGCCGCCGACGTCAGCATGGCCGACGGCAGCGTCCACTTCAGCACGCCGGACAACTGGCTCGGCATCATGGAAACCCAGGGCGACCCCGAAGCCCGTGTGTTCCAGGTACCCGACCCCTCGCCCACCGGCAAGAACAGCCTCGCCCGCGTCACCGTCACGGTGAAGCAGGTGGCCGACGTCAACGGCTTCAACCAGTACCGCAGCGAAGCCACCGCGAAGGCCATGGCGCTGCCCGGCTACAAGGCCGCCGCGGTGCCGCCCGGCCCGAACAGCAACGTCTACTCCGCACAGGAAAACGGCACGGCCTTCAGCTACACCGAGCACTACTGGTTCAAGAGCGGCCACGCGATCCAGCTGCGCTGCGTGCGTCCCAGCCAGACCCAGGCCGGCGCCGACTGGAAGGCCGCCTTCGACAAGGGCTGCGACGCGATCGCCGCGCAACTGAAGTGAGTCCGTGCCGATCCCGCCCCTGCTTCGCAGGGGAGGGATCAACACTCCGAAGAGATACCCGATGCCCGCAAGCTTCGAAGCCACCCTCGACTGGGCCAACGCCCGGGACGCCGCCGATCCGTTGCGCGCGTTCCGCGACGAGTTCCTGATCCCGCCGCACGAAGGCCGCGACAGCCGGCTCTCTGACAGCACGTACTTCTGCGGCAACTCGCTGGGCCTGCAGCCGCGCGCGGTGCGCGAGGCGGTCAACGCGGAACTGGATTACTGGGGCGAGCTGGGCGTGGAAGGCCACTTCAAGGGCCGCCTGCCATGGATGGACTACCACGAGTTCGTGCGCGACGACCTCGCCGCCGTGGTCGGCGCGCAGCCGTCCGAAGTGGTGGCGATGAACACGCTGGGCGTGAACCTGCACCTGATGATGGTGAGCTTTTACCGCCCCACCGCCGCACGCCCGGCGATCCTGATCGAAGCCGGTGCCTTCCCCACCGACCGCTACGCGGTGGAATCGCAGATCCGCTTCCACGGCTTCGACCCGGCCGATGCGCTGATCGAACTGGAAGCGGATGAGCCGAACGGGATCACCTCGATGTCGGCGATCGAACGCGCGCTGGCCGAGCACGGCTCGCGCATCGCGCTGGTGCTGCTGCCCGGCGTGCAGTACCGCACCGGCCAGGCGTTCGACCTGAAGGCGATCACCGAGCTCGGCCACCGGCATGGCTGCACGGTCGGCTTCGACCTCGCCCACGCGGTCGGCAACCTGCCGCTGCAACTGCACGACAGCGACGCCGACTTCGCCATCTGGTGCAGCTACAAGTATCTCAACAGCGGCCCCGGTGCCGTCGGCGGCGCGTTCGTGCACGAGCGTCACGCGAAAGCCATGCTGCCGCGCTTCGCCGGCTGGTGGGGCCACGACAAGACCACCCGCTTCCAGATGGGCCCGGAGTTCGTGCCCACCCCCGGCGCGGATGGCTGGCAGTTGTCCAACCCGCCGATCCTCGCGCTGGCCCCGCTGCGCGTGTCGCTGGAAATCTTCCGCCGCGCCGGCATGGCTCGCCTGCGCGAAAAATCGCTGCAGCTCACCGGCTATCTGGAATGGCTGGTGCAGACGCAGTGGGCCGACGTGCTGCAGGTGGTGACCCCCACCGAACCCGAACGCCGCGGTGCACAGCTGTCGATCCGCGTGACCGGCGGCCGCGAACGCGGCCGCGCCCTGTTCGAATACCTGATGGCAAACGGCGTCATCGGCGACTGGCGCGAACCCGACGTCATCCGCATTTCGCCCGCGCCGCTGTACAACCGGTTTGCGGATTGTTTGGCGTTTGCGGAGGCGGTGCGGGGGTGGAGCCGCAGCATCTGAATCGGCTGCGGCTCGGAACATGCCATCACCACCAGCTTACCGCCCGGCGAACACGACCGCCGGCTGCAACTTCACCACCGGACGCACGCTGATCAAGGCCGCCGCCACGCTCACCAGGACGACACCCAGCAGGCCTGCCAGCGGGGTGAACCACAGCATGCGGAACGGGAACCCCAACCGGACGACGACCTCGCCGGCAATGCCGCACAATCCCAGGCCCATGCCGGTCCCCAGCAAGGCACACGCCGCGGCCTGCGCCAGCACCATCGCGATCAGCGTTGCGGACGGCGTCCCCAGCGCCTTGAGCACGGCGTACTGGCTCTGGTGCTCGTAGGTGAACATGTAGAGCATGACGCCGGTGACGCCGAACCCCATGGTCATCGCCAGCGTCAGCATCGCCGCGATGTCGCCGACATCCTCGGAGTTGACCAGGAACCAGCGGACCGTATCGGACTTGAAGTCGGCCGTCGCGCGCGCGCGCAGGCCGGTGCGCTGCTCGATGCGCCTTGCCAGCTCCCGCGGCGAGACACCTGCCGCAGCCCGCACCATCACGAAGGTCAGCGTATGCGGTTCCACCGGCAGGATGCGCAGCGCGTTGGACAGCGTGGTGTAGAGCAGTGGCCGTGGCGGATAGCGCGGCAAGGCCGAGGATTGGCCCAGCACGCGCACCAGATGCTCGTTGACCAGCAGTTCGTCGCCGCCGCGCAGCTCGCGCGTCGGCGCATCCAGGTGCGCGCCGTCATGCGGCCACTGGTCCCGCGCCAGCGCCGGGGTCTCCAGCTTGCCGGTCGTACCGCCCGCGTCGACGATCACCGCATCGCGTGCGCGCAGCTCCTCCAGATTCCGCCCGGGCACTATCGGCGCGCCGGCCAGCGACGCATCGTCCACGCCGATCACCTGGAAGGTCTGGAACTGCCCGCTCGGGAAGCGCACGTCCGCGGTGCCAAGCGCCAGTGGCACCGCGCGGCTGACGCCCCGGACGCTGCGCACCCGGTCCAGCGCGGATGCCGGCATGTTGACGGTCTGCTCCACCGACTCGACCGCCGGGTCCATCACCCACACGTCGGTGGCGCCGTTTTCGGCGATCAGCGCGAAACCATCGGTCATGAAGCCGCAGAAATACGAGGCGGCGAAGGTGACCAGGAAGGAGGTGAACGCGATCCCGAACAGCAGCCCCACGAACTTCGCGCGATCCGCTGCCAGCATCTTCAGCGCGATGCGGAACATCAGCGCTGTCCGGCCGCCGGTTTTCCCGGCGCGGCCGGTACCTCGATGAAGGCATCCATCTGCTGTCCGAGGTACACCGGCAGTGTGCCGCGCTCGAAGCTATAGATCACCTGCAGCACGCGGACGTCCGTGCGCTCCGTACTCAGCCCCGTCAGCGAGGTCTTGGGGGTGACGTACGGCTCGATGTATTCGAAGCGCAGCGGAATGGACAGCTGGGGATTGCCGCGCACGAACGCGCGCGCCCGCGTATGCGGACGAACGCGCCAGGCATCGTTCTCGTCGATGTCCACGCGCAGATACATGCGCCTGTCGTCGCCGATCAGCACCAGTGGCTTGGCCACCTCGCCCGCCGGCGCGAACTCGCCTACCCGCACGTTGACCTGCAGGATGCGTCCGGCGATGGGGGCATGGACTACTGCGCGCCCGATGTCGACCTCGATCTGCCGCTCGGTCGCCGAAGCCGTCTCCACCGCCGAAGCGGCCGCCTCCATGTCGTCCTTCGCATTGGTCAGCGCCTCGACGCTGAGGGCGGCTTTGTCGATGTGCTGCAGGCGCGTAAGGTAATCCAGCCGGTGCGCGGGCTTCGCCAGCGCCGCCTGGGCCAGCCGGACATTGGCCTTGGCGACGCCGAGTCGCGCCTGCAGGTCACGGTCATCGATGCTGAAGAGCGGGGCACCCGCTTTCACCTCGTCGCCCGGCCTCACGTCGATCGTGCTCACCACGCCGGGAACCGCGGTGCCGATCGAGACATTGCCCAGGCCGGTTTCGGTGATGCCGGTGCCGACGACGTAGTCGTCAAAGGGCACCTTCTCGACTGCTGGCGCCGCGGTCGTCACCTCGGCCGAATCGCCGGAGCGGAAGACCACCGCCACGGCGATGACCACCCCTGCCAGCGCCAGGCCAGCCAGCAGGTATAACCGCTTCTCGAACGGCGTCATCACGATGGCGCCCCCTGCCGCCCAACCTCGACGATCCGCCCGTCCTCCATGCGTGCGATGCGGTCGGCGTAACTGAAGATCCGGTTGTCGTGCGTGACCACGATGAGCGTCCGACCGGACGCACGAGCCACGCCGCGCAGAATGTCCATCATCTCGTGTCCCGTCTTCGCATCGAGGTTGCTGGTCGGCTCGTCGCACACCACCAGCTTCGGATCGTGCACCAGGGCACGCCCGATGGCGACGCGCTGCTGCTGTCCGCCGCTGAGCTTGCGCGGCAGCGCGTCGGCCCGTGCTCCCAATCCGACCTCTTCGAGCACGGACCTGGCACGCTTCTCGGCTACCTCACGCGCTACGCCCGACACCAGCAGGGGTACCGACACGTTCTCCGCCGCGGTGAGCGCAGGCAGCAGGTTGAAGGCCTGGAAGACGAAACCGACGGCCCCGCCGCGAAAGCGCGTTCGCTCGCTCTCCGTCATGCGGCCGATATCGCGGCCCAGCACTTCGCAGGTGCCCTCATCCTGGTCGAGGATCGCCGTGATGATCGAGATCAGGGTGGTCTTGCCGCATCCCGACGGCCCCACCAACATCAGCAATTCCCCGATGCGCACATCGAGGTCAACGCCGCGCAACGCATCCACGCGCTCGTTGCCCGAACCATAGTGTTTGGTCAGGCCGCGGCAGCGCACGGCGGGTTCCTGGTCTGCACGTGTCATCGACGACTGCTGCCTTCAGGAGTATCAGGGTCGGATTGTAGCCCGCGCTCACGAATGCAAAGACATGGGCATTGCGCAAGAAATCGCGCACGCACCGGCGACACGATAGCGACTCGAGCCAGCACCGATGCCGGCACGGGGTACCTGGAAATCTTGAACGGGCTCTCAGACCCGGCTTGGCGGATGCCTCACCTGTCCCACCCCGCGCACCACGAAGCGCTCCACCGTGAGCGCCTCGGCGCCCATCGGGCCGTAGGCATGCAGTCGTGTGGTGGAGATGCCGATCTCGGCGCCGAGGCCCAGTTCGCCGCCGTCGCTGAAGCGCGAGGAGGCGTTGACCATCACCACGGCGGAGCGGATCGCCTGCACGAAGCGTCGCGCGGCGGCTTGGTCGGCGGTGGCGATGACTTCGGTGTGGTCGGAGCCGTAGCGGCGGATGTGGGCGATGGCGTCGTCGAGATTATCGACCACGCGCACGGCGAGGATCAGGTCGAGGAACTCGGCGGCGTAGTCATCTTCCGTGGCTGCGTGCATGTCGGGCACCAGGGCGCGGCTGCGTTCGTCGCCGCGCAGTTCGACGCCGCGCTCACGCAGTGCCTGCGTGGCGCGTGGCAGGAACGCATCGGCCACATCGCGATGCACCAGCAGCGTCTCCAGCGCGTTGCACACGCCGGGGCGCGAGGTCTTGCCGTCGATCAGCAGGTTCAACGCCAGCTCGAGGTCGGCGGCGCGGTCCACGTACAGGTGGCAGACGCCCTTGTAGTGCTTGATCACCGGCACCCGCGCGTGTTCGGCGACGAAGCGGATCAGGCCTTCGCCGCCGCGCGGGATGGCCAGGTCGACGATGTCGACGAGTTGCAGCAGCTCGACCATCGCCTCGCGGCCGAGATCCTGCAGCACCGTCACCGCCGCCTCGGGCACGCCGTGCGCGCGCAGCGCGGTGTGCAATGCCGCGGCGATAGCGAGGTTGGAATGGATCGCCTCGGAGCCGCCGCGCAGGATCACCGCGTTGCCGGCCATCAGGCACAGCGCCGCGGCGTCGGCGGTGACGTTGGGTCGCGCCTCGTAGATCATCGCGATCACGCCGAGCGGGATGCGCACGCGCTCGACCGACAGGCCATTCGGCCGCGTCTCGCGGCGGGTCGTCACGCCGACCGGATCGGGCAGCTCGGCCACCTTGCGCAGCGCGCCGGCGATGCCGGTCACGCGCGCCTCGTCCAGCCGCAGCCGGTCGAGCATGGCGCCCTGCACGCCTTTCGCCGCGGCCTGGCGCATGTCCTCGGCGTTGCCGGCCAGCACCGCGGCGGACTGCGCTTCCAGCGCTGCGGCCATGTCGCGCAGCAGCGCGCGCTTCGCCTCGCTGCCCAGCGCCGCCACGACCCGGGCGGCGTCGCGGCAAGCCAGTGCCTGTTCGCGGATCGTGCTCATGCGCTGATCTCCTGCCCGGACGCAACCGGGCGGTTCATGCCGACGAGGTCGTCGCGGTGCACCACCTCGTCGCCGTGGCTGTAGCCGAGCACGCCGTCGATCTCGCGGCTGTGCCGGCCGGCCAGCCGGCGCACCTCGGCGGCACCGTACTGGCTGAGTCCGCGCGCGATGGCGGCGCCGTCCGCGTCGACGATCTCCACCAGGTCGCCGCGGTGGAACTCGCCGTCGGCGCCAAGCACGCCACCCGGCAGCAGCGAGACGCGCCCGCCGGCCAGCGCCTTCACCGCACCGGCGTCGATACGGATGCGGCCCGGCGCGGCGGGTGCGTGGCGCAGCCAGTATTTGCGCGCCTGCAATCGCGTGGAAGCCGCGGCGATCAGCGTACCGCGCAGTCGCCCGCGTTGCAGCGCCTGCACGGTGGCCGCCTCGCGCCCGCTGAACAAGGCCGTGGGGATGCCGGCGGCGGCAGCCTTCGCCGCCGCCTGCAGCTTGGTGCGCATGCCGCCGGTGCCGGCCGCGCTGCCGCTGTCGCCGGCCATGGCGACGATCTCCGGGGTCAGCGCGGCGACCTGCGCGATCGGCACGGCCGCGGGATCGCGCCGCGGGTCGGCGCTGTACAGCGCATCGACGTCGGAGGCGATCAGCAGCAGGTCGGCATCGACCAGCGCGGCCACGATGGCGGCGAGGTTGTCGTTGTCGCCGAGCTTCAGTTCGTCCACCGAGACGGTGTCGTTCTCGTTGACCACCGGCAGCACGCCGAGCTGCAGCAGCTCGCGCAGGGTGGCGCGCGCGTTGAGGTAGCGGCGGCGGTTGCGCAGGTCGTCGTGGGTCAGCAGCACCTGCGCCACCGGCCGCGCGGACAGCGATTGCCACAGCGCGATCATCGGCGCCTGGCCCAGCGCGGCCAGCGCCTGCCGCGCGGCGAGGCCGCTGCTGCCGCGCGCATGCTGGCACAGCAGCGCGCGCCCGGCCGCCACCGCGCCGGAGGACACCAGCACCACCTCGCGGCCATCGGCGTGGCTGGCGGCGATGAAGGCGGCCAGCGCCTCGGCATGGCGCGGGGTGAGGCCGCCGCCATCGGCGGCGAGCAGGTTGCTGCCGACCTTGAGAACGGCACGGCGCCAGCTGGGCAACACCTGTTCGGGCAAAACGTCGCGCACTTTCTTCGTGTCGATCATCGCCATGCCCTGAGGCCTCTCAGCCGTCGAGTTCGCGCAGACGAACGCGCAATTCATCCAGTCGCAAGTCGTTGCCGGCGCCCGGCGAGACGCGCGCGGCGAGGCTGCCTTCGGGCGTGCGCCCCTGCCCCGCCGATGCCGCGGTTTCCGCCGCCGCGCGATACGCATCGCGGAACGGCACGCCGGCGGCCGCCTGTTCGATCGCCACGTCGGTGGCGTACATCGCCGGCTCGATCGCAGCGCGCATGGCGCCCGCGTTCCACTCGAGTCGTGCCAGCAGGTCGGGCACCAGCTCCAGTGCGCCCAGGCCGTGGCGCACGCCGTGGAACAGCGAACCCTTGGAGAACTGCAGGTCGCGCTGGTAGCCGGACGGCAGCGACAGCAGCTGCTCGATCTCGGTGCGCGCGGCCGCCACGCTGGCATAGCTGGCGCGCAGCAGTTCGATCACGTCGGGGTTGCGCTTGTTCGGCATGATCGAGCTGCCGGTGGTGTACTCGGCCGGCAGCCGTACGAAGTTGAATTCGGCGGTGGTGAACAGCGACAGGTCCCACGCCAGCCGGCGCAGGTCGAGCAGCGCGCCGCCGATCGCCTCCAGCACGGCCATCTCGAACTTGCCGCGCGACAGCTGGGCGTAGATCGGCGAGATCTGCATGCGCGCGAAGCCGAGCGCCCGGGTGGTGTGCTCGCGATCGAGCTTCATGTTCACGCCGTAGCCGGCGGCGGTGCCGAGCGGATTCGCGTCGATCAGCGTCATCGTCTGGCGCGCGCGCAGCGCATTGTCGATGAAGCCCTCGGCGAAGCCGGCGAACCACATCGCGGTGGATGAGACCACCGCGCGCTGCAGGTGGGTGTAGCCGGGCATCGGCACGGCTTCTTGCGACGCGCGCTCAAGGCAGGCCTCGGCGATCGCGCGGCAATGCGCCTCCAGCGCGGCCAGCTTGTCCTTCAGCCACAGCCGGGTGGCGACCAGGATCTGGTCGTTGCGGCTGCGCCCGGTGTGCACGCGGCGGCCGGCGTCGCCGAGGCGTTCGGTGAGGCGGGCCTCGATCGCCGAATGGCCGTCCTCGTAGCGCTCGTCCAGCACAAAGGCGCCGCTCGTGAAATCTTCGGCCAGCGCATCCAGCTCGCGCTTCAGCGCGGCGGCTTCGTCGGTGCTGACCACGCCGATGTTGGCCAGCCCTTCCACGTGCGCCTTGCTGGCGGTGATGTCGTGCAGGAAGAACTCGCGATCCAGCAGCACGTCGTCGCCGGCGAGGAACCGCATGATCTTCGCGTCGATCTGGATGCCGGCTTTTTGCCAGAGGGGTTGGGTCATGGTGGTGTCCTGAAATCGGCTAGAGCGGAATCGTGGTGTACTCGTCCACGCCGATCGCGCGGTTGATGTTCTGCATCGCCTGGGTGGCGGCGCCCTTCAGCAGGTTGTCCAGCGTGGCCACGATCACCACGCGCTTGCCGTCGGCCGATACGGCGAAGCCGCCGACCTCGGCATGGTGGCGGTGCGCGATGCGGCTGACCCACGGCGCCTCGTCGGTCACGATGGCCAGCTTCTCGCCGTCGTAGGCGGCACGGAAACGCTGCAGCACGTCCTCGCGTTTCAGCGGGCGGGTCAGATACAGGTTGGTGGTGACGGTGAGCCCGCGGAAGTGCGGCGCCACGTGCGGCATGAATTCCACCGGCACGCCGAGGCGGAACGAGGCTTCCTTCTCGTGCATGTGGCCGGTGAGCGCGTACGGCATCAGGTTGTCGCGCAGCTTCTCCGGGTCGTTCTTGTCCGACGGCGTGGTGCCGGCGCCGGAATAACCGGAGACGCCGAAGCACACCGGCGGCGCAGCCAGCAGGTCCCTCAGCGGCGCGATCGACAGCTGCATCGCGGTGGCGTAACAGCCGGGGTTGCTGATGCGCTTCTCGCCCCGCCACTGCCCGCGGGTGAGTTCCGGCAGGCCGTAGTACCACGACGGATCGAAGCGGTAGTCGGCGGAAAGGTCGAGGATCAACGTGTCCGGCTTCGCCGCGTCGATCGCCTCGACGAACGGCGCCGCCTTGCCGTTGGGCAGCGCCAGGATCACCACGTCGGCGCCCTGCGCCGCCACCGCGGCCGGGTCCAGGCTGGCATAGCGCAGTTCGTCGGCGAAACCGTCGACGTGATCGGCCACGCGTTGGCCGTCCAGTTCGCGCGAGGAAACGAAGGCCAGTTGCAGCACCGGATGCGCCGCGATCAGGCGGATCAGTTCCATGCCGGTATGGCCGCGCGCGCCGACGATGCCTACCGTTTTCCTGTTCGTGTGCATGGCTCAATCCACCAGTGTCGGCTGGCGTTGCGCGCAATGCGCCACGCAGCGGGAAATCGTGTCGAGCTCGTCGATGCCGTACCAGAAAACCTTCCAGCGCGGCTGCTTGATGCAGCCGTCCGACTCGGCGTAGTAGAAGATGTTGACCGGGTTGCGGTGACGCGAGCGCCAGAACAGCTGCGGGTTTTCCTCGCGCATCACCTGCCACACTGCGCGGCCCAGGCCTTCGCCCTGCGCGTCGTCGAGCACGGCGAACTTGTCCAGGTACGGCAGGTCGCCTTCCATGGTGAGGATCATCGCGGCGCGGTAGTTCTCGCTGACGTAGATGCGGAACGGTTTCGTGCGCTCGAAATAATCCGGCACCAGGGTGCGGCCGAAGCTGGATTCGATCAGCCCGCGCATGCGCGCGCGGTCCACGCCTTCCCAGGAATCGAAGCGCAGCACCTTCTCGCCACGCCGCACCAGGGTGCCCGAACCCTTGTGGGTGAACAGTTCCTTGGCCAGTTCGGACGGTCGGGTGATCGACACCGACGAGGTCAGCGGCAGGTCGGCCAGCAGGTCGGCGATCTGCTCGATCTTCAACCGCATGCCGCCATTGATCCACGGCTGCGCCATCAGCTGCTCGAACTCGGTACTGAGGTTGATCGAGTCGATCACCTTGCCCTCGCCGTCGAGCAGGCCGCCGGTGCCGGTGAGGAACACGATCTTGTACGGTTGCAGTGCGCGCACCAGTTCGTTGGCGGCGACATCGGCGTTGACGTTGAGGATCTGCCCCTCGTCGGTCTCGCCCAGACTGGCGATCACCGGGATCGAATTCGCGTGCAGGCTGGCCTCGATCGGCGCCAGGTTGATGCTCTCCACCTTGCCGACCAGCCCCAGGGTCTCGCGGTCGAGGTAACTGGCCATGAACACGCCCGACGGCACGGCGGTGGCGCGGGTGTCCATCGACTGCAGCGCCTCGACCAGCTTCAGGTTCTGCTGCATGAACACGCGCCGCACGATACCCAGCGCCTTCGGCGAGGTCACGCGCAGGCCACCCACGGTCTGCTTCACGATGCCGGCGGCAGCCAGCTCCTCGTCGAGTTGCGGGCCGGCGCCGTGCAGCACGATCGGGGTCAACCCCACCTGCTGCAGGAAGGTCAGCGACGAGGCCAGATCGGCCAGCTCGTCGCGCAGCACGGCACCGCCGACCTTGACCACGGCGAAGCGCTTGGCGTCCAGCTCGGAGAAGCGCTTCAGGTACTGCTGGATTTCCTTCGCGCTGCCCATGCTGGAAAGCAGGCGCACGATGGTCTTGCGGGTGTTGTGCTTAGCCGTGTCCATTGTGTTTTCCAGTGCGTTCATCCGTGAACGCCAGAGTCAAAAACCGGCCGTCCCTGGCCGGACTTTTCAATGATTCGATAAACCGTTTGCGCATAGCGTTCGAGCTGGTCCAGCGCGACCCACTCGTCGGCGCTGTGCGCCTGCGCGATGTCGCCGGGGCCGTAGACGAAGGCGGTGTAGCCGGCGGCAGAGAACAGCGCGGCTTCGGTCCAGAAGTCCACCGCGTTGCCGACCGGGATGCCCAGCTCGTCGGCGAGATCGCGCGCGACCAGCCGGTTCGCCTCGGCGTTGGCGGTATCGCCGGCCGGCAGCGAGGCGCCACGAAAAGTCTCGGCGAACTCCACCGGCTGCGGTTCCACCAGATTGCGGAAACGGATCAGCAGGTGATCCGGATTCATCGTGGGCAAGGCGCGAAAGCCGAAGCGCACTTCCGCCGTCGGCGCGATCATGTTCGCCTTGATGCCGCCCTCGATGCGGCCGATGTTGAAACGCAGGCCGGTGAGTCCGCCGAAACGTTCGTGCGACTGTGCCGCGACGAAATCCAGCGCCGCGTTGCCCCAGCGCACGGCCTGGTGCAGCGCGCTGTCGCCGGGCTGCTGCTCGCCCGACGCATGCCCGGCCCGCCCGGCAAAGCGCATCAGCACCGACTGGATGCCGCGATGCGCCAGCACCGCCTCGCCCCGGGTGGGCTCGGCCACGATCACCGCGTCGTAGGCATGCGGTTTGCGCAGGAAGCCGGCGATGCAGCGCGCATCGTTGGCCTCCTCGTCGGTCGTGAACAGCAGCGCCAGATCGCCGTCGCTGGCCTTCGCCACCGCCAGCAGCGCCGCCGCCGCCCCCTTGATGTCGCACGCACCCAAACCGATCGCGCGATCGGCAGTGACCCGCAGCGTGTGCGGGTCGGCGGTCCAGGCCGGCGAGTCCGGCACGGTGTCCAAGTGCACGTTGAACAGGACCTTCGGCTGGCCGCGCACCGCGTGCAGGGCTACCGCGCCGGCGCCGAAGTCGGTCACCGTCACCCCGAAGCCGGGCAGTTGCGCGCGCAGGTAGTCGAAGATGCCACCGGTGTCGATCGTGCGCGGTGGATTGCGCGTGTCGAAGCCGACCAGCGCCGCCAGATGTTTCAACGTGGCATCGAGCAGTGCGCTCATCCGCGATTGACCTCGGCCCACAGCGTGCTGCTCATGCCGAACAGCTTGATGAAGCCCTCGGCTTCTTCCACGCCCCAGTCGGCCGACTGCGCGTAGGTGGCGCCCTTGGCATTGAGGATGTGCTTCGACTCCACCGCCACCGCGCCGACACTGCCGCCGTTCGTTTCCAGCGTCACCGTGCCGTTGACGGTGGACTGGCTGGACGCCAGGAACGCCTCCAGATCGGTCTTCAGTGGATCGTGGAAGAAGCCCTCGTAGACCAGCTCCACCCACTTGCGCGCGACATCCGGCTTGAAGCGGTTCTGCTGCTTGCTGAGCACCGCTTCTTCCAGCGCGCGGTGCGCGGCGAGCAGCGCGGTCAGACCCGGCGCCTCGAAGATGATGCGGCCCTTGAGGCCGATGGTGGTGTCGCCGGTGTAGAGGCCGCGACCCACGCCATAGGCGGCGAACAGACCGTTCAACGTCGCCAGCATCTTATGCCCGGCGATCTTTTCTCCATCCAGCGTCACCGCCTCGCCGTTGATGAAGCCGATCTTCACCCGCAGCGGTTTGGACGGCCATTCGGCGCGCGGCTTGCACCAGCCCACCGCGCCGGCGCCGGGCGCCTGCCACTGGTCGATCTCGCCGCCGGACATGGTCAGGCCGAGCAGGTTCTCGTTGATGGTGTACGCCTGCTGCTTGGCGCGCACGCCGAAGCCTCGCTCTTCCAGGAACTTCTGTTCGTAGGCGCGCGTCTGCGTGTGTTCCTTCTGGATCTCGCGGATCGGCGCCACGATCTGGTAGTCGCCCAGCGCCTTCACCGCCAGGTCGAAGCGCACCTGGTCGTTGCCCATGCCGGTGCAGCCATGTGCGATCGCCTTCGTGCCGAGTTCGGCTGCGCGCTTCAGTGCGGCCTCGACGATCAGGTAGCGGTCGGACACCAGCAGCGGGTACTGGCCCTGGTAGCCCTCGCCCGCCCACACGAACGGCTTGACGAAACCGTTCCAGATCGCCGGGCCGCCATCCACGGTGGCGTGGCTGGCCACGCCCAGCTCCTGCGCGCGCCCTTCGATGAAGGCGCGCTCCGCGGCATCCACGCCTCCGGTATCGGCAAACACGGTATGCACGGCCCAGCCGCGCTCCTGCAGATAGGGCACGCAGAAACTGGTGTCGAGGCCGCCGGAAAAGGCGAGGACGATGTCTTTGCTCATGGCTTGCAGATCCTGAAAAGAAGGGTGGTCAGGCGGATTCGACGACGACGCGCGGCTCGCAGCGCACCGGGAAATTCACGGAATTGGCGATGAAGCAGGCGTGATGCGCCGCCTCGTGCGCGGCCTCGGCCTTGGCCGGGTCGCTGGCGGCACTGATGGTCACCGTGGGGCGCAGCACCACTTCGACGAAGCGGCCGCCATCGCCTTCGGTGACCATCGTGCCTTCGGCAGCATCGCTATACGCCGTCACCACCACGCCGGCCACGGTGGCCATGTGCAGGTAGGACAGCATGTGGCAGGTCGACAGCGCGGCCACCAGCATGTCCTCGGGATTGTGCTTCGCGGCATCGCCGCGGAAGGTGGGGTCGGAGGAACCGGCGATCGCCGGCTTGCCGTCGATGCGGATCACGTGGTCGCGGCTGTAGTTGCGGTAGCCGTCCGTGCCGCTGCCGAGGTTGCCGGTCCATTCCACGGCGACGCGATAGTGATGCTGATGGTTCACGGTTTCGATTCCTCTTGTTGAGTCATCCATGCGGCCAGCTCCGCGTCGCCACCGCCGTTGCGCCCGCGCAGCCCGGCGATCACGCCCGCGCGGTTGCGCGCGGGATGGTTCTGGCTCAGCTTGAACTTGCCTTCGATCCGCTCGACCACGACCTCCAGCCCGACAATCGCGCGCAGCGACTTCTCGATGTGGTCGTCTGGTGCATCCGTGATCTTCCACGGCTGCGGCTGGCCGGCCTCATGGTGATCGGTCAAGGTTTCCAGCAGGCGACGCAGCCAGGCCGCGTCATCGATCACGCGCAGGCGGCCATGCACGTGCACCACCGCGTAGTTCCAGGTCGGCACCTCGCGCCCGGTCTCGTGCTTGCTCGGGTACCAGTTCGGGCTGATGTAGCCGTCCGGCCCCTGGAACACCAGCAGCACTTCGGCGCCGTCCAGTCGCGCCAGTTCGTTGCCGCGGGCGACATGGCCGTGCAGCACCTCGCCGACCCGTTCGAACGGCAGGTGATTGGCCGTCAATCCGTCGGCCGCACGGGTCACCAGCGTGGCGAACGGATACGCGCGGATCAGTCCGTGCAGGGCTTCGACGCGGCTTTCCACGAAATGCTTCGGCGTGTACATGACGGCTCAGCCCTGCCCGATCAGCGAAGCCATCACCGCCTTCTGCACGTGCAGGCGGTTCTCGGCCTCGTCGATGGCGATGCAGGCGGGCGAATCCATCACCGCGTCGGTGGCCTTGATGTTCCGGCGCAGCGGCAGGCAGTGGCTGAACAGGCCGTGGTTGGTCAGCGCCATCTTCGCCTCGTCGACGATGAAGTGCCTGCTCACCTCGCGAACCGGCTTTTCCTGCTCCCAGCGGCCGAAGAACGGCAGCGCGCCCCAGCTCTTGGCGTAGACCACGTCGGCGCCGGCATAGGCCTCCTCGATGTCGTGGCTGACCTTCAGCGAGCCGCCGTTCTGCTCGGCGTTCAGACGGCCAAACGCCATGTAACGCTCGTCCAGCACGTAATCGGGCGTGGGGCACAGCAAGGTCACGTCCATGCCCAGCTTGGTCGCGATCAGCAGCGCGGAATTCGCCACCGCGGTATTCAGCGGCTTCGGATGATAGGTCCAGGTCAGCACGTACTTTTTGTTCTGCAGGTCGCCCAGGTGCTCCTTCAGCGCCAGCGCGTGGGCCAGCTCCTGGCAGGGGTGGGTGATCGTCTCCATGTTGATCACCGGCACCGTGGCGTACTGGGCGAACGCCTTGATCACCTTGTCCTGCCGGTCCACCGCCCAGTCCTGGAACTTCGGAAACGCGCGCACCGCGATCAGGTCGACGTAACGCGACAACACCCGCGCCACCTCGGCGATGTGCTCCTCGGTATCGCCGTCCATCACGCTGCCGGCCTCGAACTCGATCGGCCACGCGTCCTTGCCCGGCGCCAGCACGATCGCGTGGCCACCCAGTTGGAACGCACCCAGCTCGAAGCTGGTGCGCGTGCGCATCGAGGGGTTGAAGAACAGCAGCGCGATGGATTTGCCGGCCAGCTGCTGCCCGCGCGGCGAGCGCTTGAACACGGTGGCCTGCTCCAGCAGCGCATCGATCTCGGCGCGGCTGTAATCCTGGGTGGTCAAGAAATGCCGAATGGTCATGAAGTCGATGCCTTGTTGAAGAGTCCGGCCATGGACGGCCGGGGTGTTGCGGATGGATCCGCGTGAAATAAACCAACAAAAAACCCGGCGCGATGGCCGGGTTTTGTCGTCGATGCACATGAAACGCGTGCGACTGCCTACCCGGCCGAATGTCCATCCAGCGGTCGGCGCGCACGCGACGTCATGCCAGCAGCCGCGCGGGCGCTGGTCAGTACGGTGGCGGTATAGACGGCTGTGGACATGCGGGGTTCCAGGTAACGAGTGCGCATGATGGCGGCAATTTCGCTGCCGTGCAACAAAAAAATCGGGTCCCGGAAAAAGATCGCCGCCAACGGGTGGCGGCGACGGTCAGGCGGGCGAATCAGTCGGCGGGGTCGACCCGCACGCGCACGCGCAGGCGCTCGCCCGGGTCGTAGTTCAGGCGCGACGTATAGATCTCGCCGCGATAGCGGTATTCCACGTCGTAGCCGATGATCCGGCGCTGCTCGCTGATCGAGCTGACCTCGCGGCACTGGGTCTGGGTGGACTCGTATTCACTGCCGCGGCTGGATGCCCGGTTGCCGATGGCGCCGCCGGCGACGGCACCGGCGACGGTGGCGGCCTTGCGTCCATCGCCCTTGCCCACGGTGTTGCCCAGCACGCCGCCGATCACGGCGCCCAGCACCGTGCCGGCCGTGCTGTTGCCGCCCTCGCGGCGCACCACCGGCTGCTCGTAGCACTCCTGCCGCGGCACTTCGGTGCGGGTGACGCCCTGCACCGGGTCGGCCCGCAGCACGTCGGCCCAGCCGTAGTGGGTATTGTCATCGGCATTGGCGTAACGCCCATCCTGAGCGTGGACGCTTGTGGCCATCACGGCGAGTACCAGTGCACAAAGCCATGGCTTGGTCATGGCAGCCTCCCAATTGCAGAACGGCGGGCGCGCTTGCGCGCGTACTGGCAGCATTCCAGCAAATTGACACTGAATACACGCTTAGAACCCCTCCCGGCGAGACCTTGCGCGACTCGGTCGCTTACACCTTGTTAAGATGCCGCGCTGGCTGCGCCCTGCCGTGCGCCGCCCCACGCTGCGGACCCCACCGATGCCGATTTCGCTCTACAACAGCCTCACCCGCCGCACCGAACCGTTCGCTCCGCTCGACCCCGAGCGCGTGACGATCTACCTGTGCGGCCCCACCGTCTACAACTACGTGCATATCGGCAATGCGCGCGGACCGGTGGTGTTCGATGTGCTGGTGCGGCTGCTGCGGCGGCATTACCCGCAGGTGGCGTACGCGCGCAACATCACCGACGTCGACGACAAGATCAACGCCGCTGCGCAGCAGCAGGGCGTGCCGATCGGCACGATCACCGAACGTTTCGCGCAGGCGTATCGCGAGGACATGGCCGTGCTCGGCGTGGCGCCGCCGGACATCGAGCCGCATGCCACCACCCACATCGGCCCGATCATCGCGATGATCGAAAGCCTGCTCGACAGCAGCCATGCCTACGCCGCCGAAGGCCACGTGCTGTTCGACGTCGGCTCCTTCCCGGCCTACGGCGAGCTGTCCGGCCGCGACACCGACGAGCTGATCGCCGGCTCGCGCGTCGACGTGGCGCCCTACAAGCGCAGCCCCGGCGACTTCGTGCTGTGGAAACCGTCCACGCCGGAGCTGCCCGGCTGGGACAGCCCATGGGGCCGCGGCCGCCCCGGCTGGCACATCGAGTGCTCGGCGATGAGCGCAGCGCACCTGGGCGAGACCATCGACATCCACGCCGGCGGCATCGACCTGCTGTTCCCGCACCACGAGAACGAGATCGCCCAGTCCACCTGCGCGCACGGCGGCAAGACCTTCGCGCGCTGGTGGATGCACAACGGCATGCTCACCTTCGACGGCCGCAAGATGTCCAAGTCGCTGGGCAACGTGCTGCTGCTGCACGACCTGCTGGAACTGCACCCGCCCGAAGCGCTGCGCCTGCGCCTGCTGAGCGGCCACTACCGGCAGCCGCTGGACTGGTCCGAGGCGGCCATCGCCCAGGCGACCAGCACGCTGGACGGCTGGTATCGCGTGCTGCGCGACCTGGCCATGGTCGAACTGCCGCCCGGCGAACTGCCGGTGCCCGAGCGCATCGAAGCAGCCTTGTGCGACGACCTCAACACGCCGCAGGCGCTGGCCGAGCTGTCCGTACTGGCCGATGCCGCGCGCCAGTCCGGCAGCGCCGCGGCGAAAGCCGCGCTGCTCGGGGGCGGCGCCCTGCTCGGCCTGCTGCAGCAGGATGCGGAAGCCTGGTTCAGGCGTGGCGAGAGCACGGTCGACGCAGCGCACATCGAGGATCTGCTGCAACAGCGCCAGGCCGCCCGCGCCGCCCGCGATTTTGCGCGTGCCGACGCGATCCGCGACGAACTGGCGGCCATGCACATCGCGATCGAGGACAGCGCCCAGGGCACGCGCTGGAGCATCGCCAAGCCATGACGCACATGCAAGAGCGCACCCTGTACGCGATGCCTTCCATCACGTGACGAAGAACATCGCGCACAGGGTGCGCTTCTGCGCATTTCATTTCCCGCCCCGCTCCGCGCGATAATGGGCGCATGAACGCTACCGCCACCACCCGCGCCGAGCAGGCGCAGCAGGAGATCACCGAGGAATTCGCCTTCCTCGGCGACTGGACCGAACGCTACCAGTACCTGATCGATCTCGGCCGGCAGTTGCCGCCGTTCCCGGATGAGTACAAGACCGAGGCATACCGCGTGCACGGCTGCCAGTCGATGGTCTGGCTGGTACCCAGTGGCGATGCGTCATGCATGCATTTCGAAGCGGCCAGCGACTCGGCGATCGTGTCGGGCCTGATCGCGCTGGTGCTGCGCGTCTACTCCGACCGCCCGGCCGCGGAGATCCTCGTCACCGAGCCGGCCTTCATCGGCACGATCGGCCTGGCCAAGCACCTCTCGCCGACCCGCTCGAACGGTTTGGCCGCGATGCTGGCCAAATTGAAGGGCTACGCCGCCGCGGCGGGCGGCGGCTGATCGCACGAAGCGGAGACGCCACGCACCTTTTGCTCTCTTCGCCGCATTGCCTATCGCCCGCAACGGTGCTCGCTGCGCACCGCACGGCGTCGATCCACTGCAGTGTTGACGCCATTTGTGAAAATGAGAATAATTCGCAACATCTTGCTGGCTGCTTCCGGCCGGCAACGATGAAAGCGTTCCATCCGTTCGCCGCGGCCTGAGCCAGCCAGCGCCACGCCGGCCCGGCGCCATCCCCTGTGTGCTCATCGCGCCCCCGCGAGGGACGCGCGTGGCCCACGGCTGCCCAGGATTTCGCCATGCGCCTGCTGCCTCTCTCCCTCGCCCTGCTCGCCATCCTGGGCTCGCCCCGGGCCGTTGCCGACGAAGCTTCCGCCGACCAAGCCAAGCTGCTGCCCGGCGTCAACGTGCAGGCCACCCATCCCGGCGATTACCGCGTGCCGGACGCCACCAGCGCCACCAAAATCGACGCCGCCCTGCGCGACGTGCCGCAGACGGTGAACGTGGTGCCGGCCAGCGTGCTGCGCGACCAGCACGCCACGTCGATGCAGGATGCACTGAAGAACGTGCCCGGCGTCGGCTTCTCGACCGGTGACGGCCAGCGCGACCAGGTCTCCATCCGCGGCTTCACCGCAATCGCGGACCAGTTCGTCGACGGCCTGCGCGACGATGCGCTGTACTTCCGCGACCTCTCCAACATTGAGCGCATCGAGGTGCTGAAGGGACCGGCGTCGGTGCTGTACGGGCGTGGCTCGTCGGGCGGCCTGATCAATCGCATCACCCGGCAGCCCGGCACTGACGGTGGCCAGCTCGCGCTCAGCTACGGCAGCTGGGCCGATCGCCGCGGCGAGCTGGACGTCGGGCGGCGCTTTGGCGACGCCGGCAGCGCGTGGCGTCTCACCGGCGCGGTCGAGGATGCCAACGGCTACCGCGACCCGCAGTTCCTCAAACGCCGTGCCGTGGCTCCCTCGGTGCTGCTGCACCCCGGCAGCGACACCACGCTGCTGCTGCAGGCCGATTACCTAAAGGACCGCCGTGTCACCGATTTCGGCATTCCGGCCTGGCACGGACGCCCGGTCGACGTGCCGAGGGGCACCTACTACGGCGCGGCCAATGCGCGCGACGTCGACACCAGCGAGTCCACCGTGAGCTCGACCACCGCAACCCTGACCCACGCCTTCAGCGACGACCTGACCCTGCGCAACGCCACACGCTGGTACGACTACAAGCTCGACCGCAACAATACGCTTCCGGGCAGCGTCAACGAAAAAGCGCAGACCGTCTCGCTCAACCGCTCCAATGTGTACCGGCACGAGCACGGCTGGCTCAACCAGACCGAACTCAACCAGCGCCTGGGCGGCGATGCGCTCAGTCACGACCTGCTCTACGGCCTGGAGCTGGGGCGGCAGGACAAATCCCTGCTCAATCGCAGCGCGAGCGGCGTGGCCGTGGTCGACCTGTTCCATCCGGTGTTGCCGGTGCTGCCGCTGCGGGTGGCCCGCACGCCAGCCGCCGACAACCTCGGCCTCTTCGACACGGCTGCCGTCTACCTGCAGGATCTGGTGAGCCTGGGTTCACAGTGGAAAGCCCTGCTGGGCGTGCGCTACGACCGCTTCAGGCAGGAGACGGAAAACCACCTGCCGGGCCAGCGCAACCTAGCGCGCACCGACAAGGCGCTGAGCCCGCGCGCGGGCGTGGTCTGGCAGCCTTCGGCCACGCAGTCCTACTACCTGTCCTGGAGCCGTTCGTTCCAGCCTTCCGGCGAGGCGTTCGCGCTCGCCGCGAGCAATGCGGACATCGCACCGGAGCGCACGCACAACACCGAGGTCGGGGCGAAATACGACCTGCTGGATGGACGCGTCACCTTCAACGCCGCGCTCTTCGAGCTGGAACGCAGCGGCATCAAGGCCACCGATCCGGTCACGCACAAAGTGCTGCCGATCGGCACGCAACGCACGCGCGGCGTCGAGCTCAGCGCCGCCGCGGACCTGGCGGACGGCTGGCGCCTGCTCGCCGGCTACGCCTGGCTGGATGCGCGCGTCATCCGTTCCGTGGCGATGGATGCCGGGCGTCCGGTCCAGGGCAAGCGCGCCACCCTCACCCCGCGCAACAGCGGCAACCTGTGGATCACCCGCGCGTTTGCGCAGCGCTGGCAACTGGGCGGCGGCCTGAACCTGGTCGGTGCGCGACAGGCCAACCCGGGCAACACGGTGACCCTGCCCGGCTACGTGACCGCCGACCTCATGGCGCAGTACCGCACCGGGCCGGTCTCGCTGCAGCTCAACCTGACCAACCTGTTCGACACGCGCTACATCGTGTCCGCCCACGGCACCAGCCCGAACCTCAACCTGCCGGGTGCGCCGCGTGGCGCGAACCTGACCTTGCGCTACCAGTTCTAGCGTCGAGCCCGCCCGGGAAAACAAAACCCCCGAGCCACGAGGCTCGGGGGTTTTGCTGATCGTGGATGCGGACAACGACGCCATCCCCGGCTGCAGGGACGGCGCGGTGATCAGTCGCCCATCTGTTTTTGCAGGTGCTCGCGACGCTCCTGCGCGTCCAGCGACAGCGTGGCGATCGGGCGGGCGTCGAGGCGGTCGATGCCGATTTCCTCGTCGGTCTCCTCGCAGAAGCCGTAGCTGCCTTCCTCGATCCGGCGCAGCGCCTTGTCGATCTTCGAGATCAGCTTGCGGTAGCGGTCGCGGGTACGCAGCTCCAGCGAATTCTCGGTCTCGCGGGTGGCACGCTCGGCTTCGTCGCCGACGTCGCGCACCTCCTCACGCAGGTTGTCCATGGTCTGGCGCGACTCTTCCACCAGCTGGTCGCGCCAGTCGCGCAGCTTGTTGCGGAAGTAGGCCAGATGCATCGGGTTCATGTACTCCTCGCTCGGCGAGGGGTGGTAACCCTTGGGCAACGTGATGTTGCTGGTGGACGGCAGCGCGTATCGCCCGTCTTCGCGGGTGATGCCGTTGTCGAGTTTCTTTGCAGCGGATTTATTCATTGAGGACGACGAGTTTTTCGGGCTTTTGGGGGAAGAGGCATGGCCCGCGGCGGCCGGGGCTGCACGCGGTGTCACCATGGCGGTTGCACTCGCCACCTTGCCCTTGAACAGGGTGCTGGCGGGTGCCGGGGATACGCTTTTGACAGCCGCCAGTACCGGCTTGACGACAGGTTGTGCAGCAGGTTTTGCGACGGGTTTTGCAGCCGGCCTGGTTTCCGGCTTGGCGACCTGTTTCGCCACGGTCTTGGCCGGCGGCGCCTTGCCGGCGACCACCCGCGTCGCCGGCTTCGCTGCCGTTTTCGCAGCGGCGCCATTCGCCGGCCGGATGTTCCGAGTGACCGCCTTTTTCGCGGGTGCCTTCTTCGCTACCGGTTTCGTCGCGACCGGTTTCTTCGCTACGACTTTTTTCGCCACCACCTTCTTGACCGCGGCTTTCTTCACGGCCGCCTTCTTCGCGGCTGGTTTCTTCACAGCTGGTTTCTTCGCGGTGGGTTTCTTCGCGGACGACTTGGCAACGGCCTTCCCGGCCACGGGTTTGGCGAGCGTTTTCTTCGCAGCGGCCGGCCGGGTGGCGGCCTTCTTCGGCGCCGCCTTGCCGGTCGCGCCGCGAACGGTCTTTGCGGCTGCCTTGCCGGCGCTCTTCACGGTTCGCCCCTTGCTCGCCGCCGCCCTGGTCGCGCCGGCGGTCCTGGCCGCTGTCGAAGTCTTGCCCTTCTGCGCCTTGGCGGCGGTCGAACTACGCGTCGTTTTCGCCATATCCCTTCACCGTTTTTGGCCGTGGCGGCCGGGTGTTATAGCCCATGTGTCCTACACCAGCAAGCTCGCATCTGGAATACTTGTACCACTACCTGCCGCTGGCCGCTTCGGCACCGTGAACGTCCTGACCCGATTGATACTGTGGATGCTGCGTTTGTACAAGCGCTGGCTCAGTCCCCTGCTGGGTCCGCGCTGCCGCTTCCACCCCAGCTGCTCCGATTATGCACGCATTGCGGTCACCCGCTTCGGCCCATGGCGCGGCAGCCTGCTGGCTGGCTGGCGCCTGCTGCGCTGCCAGCCGCTGTGCGAGGGCGGCGAGGACCCGGTGCCCGAGCGCTTCCATTTTTCCCGCTGCCGCCACCGGGGACATTCTCCCGAGGCGCACTGAGCGTTCTGGAATGCGAACTCGTCGCCACAAGGCCGCCGTCCCCACGCTGTCTCGCGTGAAGCACGGTTACCTCGGGATGGCCGCCGATGCCGGGCCGGCGCAAGCGAGCGGCAGCGATCGTCACGGCGTGGAGCCGTAGCCGCCTTCCACACCCTTGCTTGCGTAGGCCACGGCGTCATGCGGGTGCAGGCTTTCCTGATGCTCGACGCGGATGTGGAAATCGCCCAGCGCGGCATCGGCATCGAGTGCCTTCTGGATGCGCCGGGCGGCGTCTTCGCAGAACATCAGGTTGCCGCCGTTGGCCAGCGCGAAGGCCTGCTCGTCCTCACGTTTCACTGCCGTCTGCACCGGTGTGCCGAGCGCGCGCTCGACGCGGTCGATCAGGCCGATCAGGTTGAAGCCCGCGCCGATCACCGGGCGGATGCGCAGCCGCGCCACGCTGCGCTGGGCATGCGGCGTGGCGACGATGCCCTTCTCGCTGCCGAGCCAGGCCAGCACCGCGGCATGGTCGAGCGGCTTGCCGGCATCGAAGTCGCTGGCGAACTGGTCCTGGATCAGCTGGCGCGACAACGCGGCGGAGGCCGGGCAAGTGGAGGAATAGACCACCTCGGTGCCGAACTCGAGCAGGAACTCGTCACCGGTGAGGCTGGCCTCGATGCACACCGGGTACGCGCGCCAGCCGCTGTTGGCGCTTTTCAGCGCGGGACGGCGCACCAGGTGCTCGAAACGGATGCTGAGGCAGGCGCGGTCGGACAGATCCTTGTGCGATTCGAGGAACCCGCGCAGCAGCGCATGCAGCATCGACGCATTCAACGTCTGCGTGCCCAGCGCCTGCTCGACCTGCAGGTACAGCCGCGACATGTGGATGCCGCGCTTGTCCGGCCGGTTCAGATTGACGAAGGCGCCGACCCGGGCACTGGAACGCTGCGCCTGGCCATCGCCGGCGTCGAACAACACCGGCACCTGGATGTCGGCCATGCCGACCCAGTCCAGCGCACCGGCAAGATGCGGCTGCGCGTGCACGGCGACATCGGGCAACAGGCGGGCGGTGTTTTCCTGGTTCGGCATGGCGGGGAATCCTGGCATCGGCGAGCGGTCGCCGTGAAGCAGACAATCTTGGGGCAGGCGGGCGGCCACGCAATAGTGGCGTGGCGGAAACACTGCGTCCGTGGCCGTTTTACGCCACGTAGCGGCGCCATGCACGTGCGGCCTGCCAGGCCTGCAGCGCGGTGGTCAGCGCGGTACGCGACTGGCCGGCCTGCAGCACCGCCAGCGCGTCGCCGGCGCGCGCCGCGCGTCGCGCCAGGCCACAGGCGTGACGCGATTCCAGCACGCGAAACACGCTGAGCGGCCCGGCCAGCGTGGCCGACTCCTGCCAGCTGGCCAGCAGGTCGTCCAGTTGCGCCTTGATCGCCTGCTGCCGCGCCGCGCCGTGGCTGCGCAACTGCACGCGACTCAGGCCATGCCGCGCCAGCCGCGCCATCGGCAGCGGCAGGCGGTCGCGCTCGACATCCTGCGGCAAGCGCAACAGCGCATGCAGCAAATGGTTCAGCACGGCCACCCGCGATGCCCGCGCCGGCGACGCCTCGGCGCCATACCACCAGGCGGTTTCCAGTGCGGCCAGCGCACCGTGCAGCGGCAACGCCGCCTCGACCTGCGCGGGGAAGTCGGCGGCGGTGCCCTGCTCCAGTTGCGCCATCGCGGCCAGTACCGGCGCCAGCCACAGCTCGCTGGCGATGGCATGCGCGCGCTCGTCGTCGAACAGCACCTGGCTCAGCGGATGGCGTCCGCCGCTGGCCGGCGCGCCGGCCAGCTCCTCGGCCCACCAGTTGAGCTTGGCGGTGGCGACCTGCGGCTCGCGAATGCCGTAGGCGGCGCCGAGCAGTTCCTGTTCCAGCGCGGCCAGCGCGATGTGGCCGGGGTAGCGCCGGCCGTCGACGAAGGCCAGCGCCACACGCTGGCGCGGCTGCACCGCCAGCCACTTGTCGATGAAGCCCTGCAGCACCGCGTTCTGTTCGACCAATTCGATCATGCCGACACCGGTTGCAATTTCAGCAGTTCGGCCAGCTCGGCCGGATGGTCCAGCACGGCGTCGGCTCCCCACGTGTGCGGATCGCCGCCATCGAGGTAGCCCCAGCTCACCGCCACCGTGTACAGGCCGGCGGCCGCGCCGGCCTGCACGTCGCGGCGATCGTCGCCGACGAACAGGCTTTGCGCAGGCGCTACGCCGGCGCGTTCGCAAGCCAGCAGCACCGGCGCCGGATCGGGTTTCTTCACGGCCAGGGTGTCGCCGCACACCACCGCGTCGACGCGCCCGGCCCAGCCAATGCGCGCCACCAGCTCATCGGCGAGGAAGCCCGCCTTGTTGGTGACGATGCCCCAGCGCAGGCCGTGTGCCTCGATCCGCGCCAGCAGCTCGTCGATACCCTCGAACGCACGCGTCTGCCGCACCATAACGTCCTGGTACAACTGCAGGTAGCGTGGTACCAGCGCGACCAGCCCGTCTTCGCCGCGATCGGCGAACGCGCAGCGCAGCACCGCACGCGCACCGCGCGAAACCACCTCGCGCACCGGCGCATACGGCGGCGGCGGCACGCCCTCTTCCGCGCACTGCACCTGCAAGGCGGCGTACAGGTCGGGCGCGCTGTCGAGCAAGGTGCCGTCGAGGTCGAACAGCACGCCCTGGATGTTTCCGGGCAAGGGCTTCATGCCGGTTTGCGTGCGCTGAGCACGTAGTTGACCGCGGTGGTCGAACTCAACCGGGCCTTGCGGTTGAGCGGGTTGTAGGCCAGCCCGGAGACGTCCTCCAGCTCCAGCCCGGCGTGGCGCAGCAGGCGGCCCAGCTCGGACGGCTTGAGGAACTGCGCGTAGTGATGGGTGCCGCGCGGCAGCAGGCGCATCACGTATTCCGCACCCACGATCGCCGCGCCGAACGCGGCCGGCGTGCGGTTGAGGGTGGACATGAACAGCCGCCCGCCCGGCTTCAGCAGCGCGGCCAGGTCGTTCACCAGCGCCGCCGGGTCGGGCACATGCTCGATCAGCTCCATGCAACACACCGCGTCGAAACCTGCCGGCTCGGCCGCGGCCAACTCGGCCGAGGACTGCACGCGGTAGTCGACATCGAGCCCGGACTCATGCAGGTGCAGCTTCGCGACATCGATCACCTTCTCGCCCAGGTCGACGCCGGTGACCTTCGCACCAGCGCGCGCCAGCGCCTCGCTGAGCAGGCCGCCGCCGCAACCGACGTCGGCCACGTTCGCCCCGCGCAGGTCGACGCGGGCAGCGACATAGGCGGCGCGCACCGGGTTGAGGTCGTGCAGTGGGCGCGACTCGCCGTCGGGATCCCACCAGCGTGCCGCCAGGCTGTCGAAGCGGGCGATCTCGTCGGGGTTGACGTTGGCGGCGGTCATGTTCGAGTCCACGGTGAACCTGTGAGTTTATTGGAAAGTGCGGCCATGGATGGCCGCTTCCTGATTTTCGCACCCATGGAGGAGCGCAAAGATCAAACCACCTGCCACTCGTACACCGTGATGTCCCAGCCGCCGCTGACGTGGGCGGGATCGTCGTGCACGATCGCGGTCGCCTCGGCGAGGTCGGCCGCGTGCAGCAGGTAGGCGCCGCCGGACTTGTCGCTGAAGCCGCCGGACAGTTCCACCCGGCCTTCTGCACGCAAGCCCTGCAGGAACGCCAGGTGCAGCGGCACCACCGCCGGGTCGAGGTGCGGCCGGCGGATCAGCAGGACCAGGTAACGGTTCATCGAAAGACTCCGGTTCAGGCCGAGGCAATACGTTCGCGCCAGGCGCGCGTGCGCTCCAGGATCGCGGCGGTGTCCATGCCGGTCAGTTCGCGCGCGGCCAGCTTGCGCTTGCCGGCGATCCACACGTCGCTGACCTGGTGGCGGCCGGTGGCGTAGACCAGCTGCGAGACGACGTGGAACAGCGGCTGGGTTTCCAGGTCGCTCAATCGCACGGCGGCGAAGTCGGCCTGCTTGCCGACTTCGATCGAGCCGATCTTCGCCTCCAGTCCGACCGCCCTGGCGCCGTTGAGCGTGGCCGCGCGCAGCGCGAACGCCGCATCGAACGCGGCAGCGTCGCCGGCCACCGCCTTGGCCAGCAGCGCGGCAGTGCGCATCTCGCCGAACATGTCCAGGTCGTTGTTGGAGGCGCAGCCGTCGGTGCCGAGCGCCACGTTGACGCCGGCCGCGCGCAGCTTTTCGGCCGGACAGAAGCCGGAAGCGAGCTTGAGGTTGGACTCCGGGCAGTGCACCACCGACACGCCGGCGGCAGCGCAGGCGGCGATCTCGCCGTCGGTCAGCTGGGTCATGTGCACCGCGATCAGGCGATCGTTGACCAGGCCCAGTTTCTGCAGGCGCTGGAACGGACGCAGGCCACTCTTGGCCTTCTCGTCCTCGACCTCGTGCGCGGTCTCGTGCGTATGCAGATGCACCGGGATGTCGAGCTGGTCGGACAGCACGCGGATGCGCTCGAAGCTCTCGTCCGACACCGTGTACGGCGCGTGCGGCACGAACGCGGTGCTGATCAGGCCGTCGCCGCGGAAGCTGTCGTGCACTTCGCCGGCGCGCTCGAAGTATTCGTCCTGGCTCTTCGCCCACGCGGTGGGAAACTCGATCACCGGCAAGCCGACCACCGCGCGGAAACCCAGCTTGCGGTAGGTGGCGCCGATCACGTCGGGAAAGAAGTAGTTCTCGTTGGCGCAGGTGGTGCCGCCGCGCAGCATTTCGGCCACCGCCAGCTCGACGCCGTCGCGCACGAACTCCGGCCCCATCACCTTCGCCTCGGCCGGCCAGATGTGCTGCTGCAGCCATACCATCAGCGGCAGGTCGTCGGCCAGGCCGCGCAGCAGGGTCATCGGGTTGTGCGTGTGGCTGTTGACCAGGCCGGGGATCAGCGCGTGCTCGGCAAGCGAAACGCGCTCGCGCGGCGCGTAGGTGGCATGCGCCCCGGCGATCGGCAGCAGTGCCGCGATGCGCCCGTCCTGCACCACCACCGCATGGTTCTCCAGCACCACGGCATGCGGCTCGACCGGCACCACCCAGCGGGCTTCAATGAGGAGGTCGACGGGCTGGGGGGGCTGGTTCATCGTTCACTCACTGTGCAAGGGGTGGATACGAGAAAGGGCGGTGCACCGTGCAGCGCCCGCCCCATGTCCGTCATCCCGGACCAGGTCCGGATCCCATGTTGCTGCGGCTGCTTGTGCAAAGAGTGAGGCGCGCTGCGCACGAGTGTTTCACTGGATCCCGGCTTGCACCGGGATGATGCACCGGCAACAGCGCGGGCGAATGCCTGCGCGCCGGTTCGTCACTTGACGCGGCTGACGTATTCGCCGGTGCGGGTGTCGACCTTGATCACCTCGTCCTGGCCTACGAACAGCGGCACGCGAACCACCGCGCCGGTCTCCAGCTTGGCCGGCTTGCCGCCGCCGCCGGAGGTATCGCCGCGCACGCCCGGATCGGTCTCGACGATCTTCAGCTCGACGAAGTTCGGCGGCTGCACCGCGATCGGCCGGCCGTTCCACAGCGTCACCACGCACTCCTCCTCGCCCTTCAGCCACTTCGCGGCGTCGCCGGCGGCCGCCTTGTCGGCCTGATGCTGCTCGAACGTCTCCTGCTGCATGAAGTGCCAGAACTCGCCGTCGCTGTAGAGGTACTGCATGTCGGTATCGACCACGTCAGCGCCTTCGAACGACTCGCTCGACTTCAGCGTCTTCTCGGTGGTGCGGCCGTTGAGCAGGTTGCGGATGCGGATGCGGGTGAACGCCTGCCCCTTGCCCGGCTTGATGAACTCCGCCTCGACGATGACGTAGGGATCGCCGTCGACGATGATCTTCACCCCGTTCTTGACGTCGTTGAGACCGTAAGTGGCCATGCAGTGAGCTCCGATATGTGAATTTCAATGTTCAAGGGCCCGAAACGGGCCCTTGCGCCGCTGCCGGCAGCTAAAATAGGTGGTTTGACGGGCCGGCCGGCCCAGACAAGGCCACACATGATAACCGCAAGCCCTGCCGCACGCATTACGCCGGACGCCCCGGCCGCCGACTGGCGCCAGCTGTGGCGCGAAGCCGTCACCGACGCTGGCGAACTGCTGGACCTGCTCGGACTGCAGCACCTCGCCGACCAGCTGCCGCCGGCAGACGCCGGTTTCCAGCTGCGCGTGCCGCGCGGCTTCGTCGCCCGCATGCGCCATGGCGACCCGCGCGACCCGCTGCTGCTGCAGGTGCTGCCGCAACTGGCCGAGCTGGACGAGGTGCCCGGCTTCGTCGTCGACGCGGTCGGCGACATGGCGGCGCGCGAGGCACGCGGCGTGCTGCACAAGTACGCGGGCCGCGCCCTGCTGATCGCCAGCGGCAGCTGTGCGGTGAATTGCCGCTACTGTTTCCGTCGCCACTTTCCCTACGGTGAGGAAATGGCCGCCAGCAACCACTGGCGGGAGGCACTGGAGCACTTGCGCCGCGCGCCGTCGATCAACGAGCTGATCCTCTCCGGCGGCGACCCCCTGTCGCTGGCCACCGGCAAGCTGGAGGAGCTGACGCAGGAACTGGCAGGCATCCCCCACGTGACCCGCCTGCGCATCCACAGCCGCCTGCCCGTGGTGCTGCCCGAGCGCATCGACGACGCCTTCATCCACTGGCTGGCGTCGCTGCCCCTGCAAAAAGTGGTGGTGCTGCACGCCAACCACGCGAACGAGCTCGACGCCAGCGTGGACGCCGCCTGTGCCAGGCTGCGCGAAGCCGGCGCCACGCTGCTGAACCAGTCGGTGCTGCTCAAGGGGGTGAACGACGGTGCCGATACCCTGGCCGACCTGTCCGAGCGGCTGTTCGCCGCCGGCGTGCTGCCGTACTACCTGCACCAGCTCGACCGCGTGCAGGGCACGGCGCACTTCGAGGTTGACGACAGCCGCGCACTGGCGCTGATGGAGGCCCTGCGTGCACGCCTGCCGGGCTACCTGGTGCCCCGGCTGGTACGCGAGGTGGGCGGCGACGCCTCCAAGCGTCCCCTGTAAACCGGGCAGCGGTGCCTGTTGCACGGTTTTCCCGCTGGCGGCTGCCGGCGGAATCCGTTACAAACAGTCATCGCGGCTGAATGCGCAGACCGCCCGGTACCGCCTGCGATGATCAACGGACAGCATCACGCCCCATGAAAAAAGATTACGTCATCAAGATCCTCTTCGTCGAAAGCTCGCTGGAAGAGGCCGAGCAGATCATCAGCCTGTTGCGCAATACCGGCATTGCCGTGCGGCCGGCCCGTGCCACCAATGTGGAACAGATGCAGGCTGCGGTGAACGAGCTGGAACCGGACGTGGTGATGTTCGACCCGGCGATCACCAGCATCAACCTGGAGGACGCCGTCAAGGTGCTCGATGCCTACGGCCGCGACTACTCGCTGCTGGGCCTGGTCAACTCGATCGACAACCAAGTTGTGGCGGAGCTGTTCGTGCATGGCGCCCGCGGCGTCGCCTCGCGCAGCCAGCCGAAGCAGCTGATCGCGGTACTGCAGCGCGAGTTCGACTCGCTGCAGACGCGCCGCCAGGTGCGCCGCCTGGAGACCGCCCTGCGCGAATCGGAGCGGCGCTGCGACGCGCTGCTCGACTCGTCCACCGACGCGATCGCCTACGTGCACGAGGGCATGCACGTGCGCGCCAACCAGGCCTACCTGGAAACCTTCGGCTACGACAGCTTCGACGACCTGCTCGGGCTGCCGGTGCTGGACATGATCGACTCGACCCATGCCGACGAGTTCAAGGCCCTGCTGCGCGGCCACGCACGGCAGGAGAAGACGCCGTCCCAGCTCACCCTGCACGCGCGCCGCGCCGACGGCAGCCAGTTCGACGCCACGGTGGAATTCGCGCCGGCCACGTTCGAGGGCGAACCCTGCCTGCAGATCGTGTTCCGCCGGCAACTCGTCGACCAGGCCGTGCTGGAGCAACTGCAGCGCGACCCGGTCACCGGCCTGTTCAATCGCGCCCGCATGCTGGAATCCATCGACGACGCCGTCACCGCGGCGGCCAAGGGCAAGAAGGGCCAGTCGCTGCTGCTGATCGAGCCGGACAACTGGGCCTCGCTGGTGGGCGGCATCGGCCTGGGCAAGGCCGACGAACTGCTGGCCGGCTTCGCCGACCGCATCCGCATGCTGCTCGGCGCCGACGACGTCGCCGGCATGCTCGCCGAACACACCCTGGGCGTGGTGCTCGACTCGCGCCCGGACGAGGCGATCAGGGAGTGGATCGCCAAGTTGCAGCACAGCGTCAGCAACGAGATCTTCGACGCCGGCTCGCGCTCGATCACGGTCACCGCCAGCATCGGCGGCAGCCTGCTGGGCGAGAAGAACGCGAACACCGAACTGTTGCTCAACCAGGCCAGCCAGGCCCTGCGCACCGCGCAGAGCCTCGGCGGCAGCCAGGTGGAACTGCACGACCCGGCCGCGCGCGAGAAGGCTGACGAGGAACGCGAGCGCTACTGGCTGGAACTGCTGCGCAACGCACTCACCGGCGAAGGCCTGCTGCTCTACCACCAGCAGACCATCAGCCTGCAGGACGCCGAGGGCGACTATTCGGAAATCCTGTTGCGCATGAACGGCCCGCAGGGCGAGGTGTTGCCCGGCTTCTTCATGCCGATCGCCGAAAAACACGGCCTCACCGGCGCGATCGACCGTTGGGTATTCGACCAGACCATCAAGGCGCTGCAGGATCGTGAAGGCCAGGGCCAGCAGACCACGTTCTTCGTCAAGCTCACTGCTGCCTCGCTGCAGGACGACACCCTGCTGGCGTGGCTGGGCGATCGGCTCAAGCTGGCGGGGCTGAAGCGCGGCCAGCTGGTGCTGGAGATGACCGAGAGCAAGGTGATGACCTTGCTGCGCCCGGCCCAGGAGTTCGTCAACGGCTGGAAGAAGCTGGGCGGCCGCTTCGCGCTTGAGCAGTTCGGCTCGGGCCTGAACTCGTTCCAGTTGCTCAACCACATCGACGCGGACTACCTGAAGATCGACCGCAGCTACATGGCCGACTTGCCGCAGCACCCGGAAAGCCAGAAGAAGGTCTCCGAAATCTGCCTGCAGGCCCACGAGCTGAAGCGTCAGACCATCGCCGAATGGGTCGAGGACGCCACCAGTACCTCGCTGCTGTTCGCCTGCGGCGTGGATTTCGTGCAGGGAAACTTCCTGCAGCAGCCGCAGCGCCTGGAGTAACCCCTTCCGGCAAAACCTGCCGCACGCCACCCCGCAAGCACGAAAAAACCCGCGGATCGCTCCGCGGGTTTTTCATGCAGCGATGGCGCAGCGGATTACTCGGCGGCGGCAGCCTTCGCGTTCGCCTTGGCGGCGGCGGCAGCGGCGACGTCTTCCTTGATGCGGGCGGCCTTGCCTTCCAGGCCACGCAGGTAGTACAGCTTGGCGCCGCGCACCTTGCCCCTGCGCTTCACGGTCACCGAGTCGATGGCCGGGCTGTGCGCCTGGAACACGCGCTCCACGCCGGTGCCATGCGAGATCTTGCGCACGGTGAAGGCCGAATGCAGGCCGCGGCTGCGCTTGGCGATGACGATGCCCTCGAACGCCTGCACGCGCTCGCGGTTGCCTTCCTTCACCTTGACGTTGACCACCACGGTGTCGCCGGGGCTGAATTCCGGCAGCTGGCGGGTGATCTGCTCGGATTCGAACTGTTCAATGATCTTGTTCATGGCGCACCTGTCGGTTCACTTCAGCGATATCAATGCTGCGGTCGTCATTCGGCCGCATCGTCTTGCCGCAAACGCCCGGCTTGGGCATGTTCGCGGCGGAATTCATCCAGCAAGGCCCGGGATGCCGCATCCAGTCCACGCTGTGACAACAAGTCCGGGCGACGCAACCAGGTGCGTCCCAGCGACTGCTTCAGGCGCCAGCGGGCAATTGCCGCGTGGTCGCCGGACAGCAGCACGTCCGGCACGCTACCCAGTGCATCGTGCACCGGCCTCGCATAGTGCGGGCAATCCAGCAGGCCGTCGGCGAACGAATCCTGTTCGGCCGACTGTGCATCGTGCAACGCACCTTCCTGCAAGCGCCCCACCGCGTCGATGACCACCGCCGCGGCGAGCTCGCCGCCGGACAGCACATAATCGCCGATGGAAAGCTCCTCGTCGACCTCGTGCGCCAGCAGACGCTCGTCCACACCTTCGTAACGCCCGCAGAGCAGAGCGATGCGCGGCAACTTCGCCAGCGCCTCCACCCGGCCCTGCGTCAGCCGCACTCCCTGCGGACTGAGATAAACCAGATGCACCGGTTCCGGTGCCGCCGCGCGCATGGCCGCCAGGGTCGTGCGCAACGGCTCGATCATCATCACCATCCCGGGACCGCCGCCATACGAGCCGCTGTCCACGCTGCGGTGCTTGTCGGTGGCGTAGTCGCGCGGGTTCCAGGTTTCCACCTGCAGCAGCTCGCGTTGCTGCGCGCGTCCCACCACACCGACGGCGGCGCACTGGCGCACGAAGTCGGGAAACAGGCTGACGACATCGATGCGCATGATCCTCGACCCCTTCAGCCCGCGACCCGGCGACGTCAGAACTCGGGATCCCAGTCCACCACCATGCGCCCTGCGGACAAGTCCACCGAACGCACATACGAACCCTGGACGAAGGGAACCAGCCGCTCGCGCTCGCCGTCCCTCACCACCACGACATCGTTGGCACCGGTGGCGAACAGGTGACTGACCCGCCCCAGCTTCACGCCTTCCGTGGTGACGACCTCAAGTCCTTCGAGATCGACCCAGTAATACTCGCCTTGCGCCGGCGGCGGCAGCTGCTCGCGGGCGACATGGATGTCGGCACCGACCAGCGCCGCTGCCTGCTCCCGGTCGTCCACCCCGGGCAGATGGGCCACCATGCCCTTGCCCTGCGCACGACCCTTCACTCCGCTGACCTGCGTCTCCGTGCCGGGCGCTGCACCGAGCAGCCACGGCTGGTAGTCGAAGATGCGCATGCGCGGCTCGGCGAAGGATTCGATCTTCAGCCAGCCCTGCACGCCATACAGCCCGACGATGCGTCCGATCAGGACGCGCCGACCGGCTGCCGCCACTTCAGGCAGCCTGCTGCTTGCCGGCTTCCTTGACCAGGGCGGCGACCTTGTCGGTCAACTGGGCACCCTTGCCGACCCACTCCTGCACGCGCGCGATGTTCAGCTCAAGGCGCTTGTCCTTGCCCGCCGCGACCGGGTTGTAGAAGCCCACGTTCTCGATGTTGCGGCCGTCGCGCTTGTTGCGCTGATCGGTCACGACGACGTGGTAGAACGGACGGCCCTTGGCGCCACCGCGCGAAAGACGAATCTTGACCATGGTAAAACTCCAGAATTGCCGAATCAGCGGCAGGCGCACGAGAGTCGTGCGCGGTAAACGGGGTATTTTAGGGGCGTAATCGGGAAAAGGGAATAGGGCATCGGAAAAGCAGCCTCGGACTGCGCCGCCGCCCTCAGCGCATCGGCGGCAGCCCGCCCATGCCGCCCATGCCCTTCATGGCGCCGCGCATCTGCCGCAGCAGGCCCTTGCTGCCACCCTTGGACAGCTTGGACATCATCTTTTCCATCTGCATGTACTGCTTCAGCAGGCGGTTGACGTCGGCCGGCTGGGTGCCTGAACCGCGCGCCACGCGGGCGCGGCGCGAGCCGTTCAGCAAATCCGGATGGCGGCGCTCCTTCTTCGTCATCGAGCTGATGATCGCGATCATCCGATTCATCTCGCCATCGTTCACTTTCGATTTGACGCTGTCCGGCAGGCTGGACACGCCGGGCAGCTTGTCCATCAGGCCGGCCAGGCCGCCCATGTTGCCCATCTGCTCCAACTGGTCCTTCATGTCGTTCAGGTCGAAGCGCTTGCCCTTCATCACCTTCTGGGCCAGCTTCTGCGCCTTGTCCTGGTCGACCTTGCGCTCGACCTCCTCGACCAGCGACAGCACGTCGCCCATGCCGAGGATGCGCTGGGCCAGGCGATCCGGGTGGAACGGCTCCAGCGCGTCGCTCTTCTCGCCGGCGCCGAGGAACTTGATCGGCTTGCCGGTGACGTAGCGCACCGACAGCGCGGCACCGCCGCGGGCGTCGCCGTCGGTCTTGGTCAGGATCACGCCGGTCAGCGGCAGCGCCTCGTTGAATGCCTTGGCGGTGTTGGCGGCGTCCTGGCCGGTCATTGAATCGACCACGAACAGGGTCTCGATCGGCGTGACCGCGGCGTGCAGCGCCTTGATCTCGGCCATCATCGCCTCGTCCACGTGCAGGCGGCCGGCGGTATCGACCAGCAGCACATCGACCACCTCGCGCCGCGCAGCGGCGATCGCGTCCCTGGCGATCTGCACCGGATCCTGACCCGCCGCGGACGGGAAGAACTTCACCCCGACCTGCTCGGCCAGCGTGCGCAACTGCTCGATGGCGGCCGGGCGGTAGACGTCGCAGCTGACCACCATCACCTTTTTCTTCTTGCGCTCGGTCAGCAATCGCGCCAGCTTGGCCACCGTGGTGGTCTTGCCGGCGCCCTGCAGGCCGGCCATCAGCACCACGGCCGGCGGCTGCTGGGCCAGGTTCAGCTCGGTGTTGGCAGTGCCCATCACCACGGTCAGCTCGTCGCTGACCACCTTGATCAGCGCCTGGCCCGGCGACAGGCTCTTGGTCACGTCCTGGCCGACCGCGCGTACCTTGATGCGCTGGATCAGCGCCTGCACCACCGGCAGCGCCACGTCCGCCTCCAGCAGCGCGATGCGCACCTCGCGCAGGGCTTCGCGGATGTTCTCCTCGGTCAGCCGGCCGCGACCGCGCAGGCGATTGACGGTGGTGGAAAGGCGTTGGCTGAGCGACTCGAACATGGCGAAACCGGCAAACGGGAAAGTGGCCGATTATAGCGGACGGATCGCTCCGCTCCGCATGCATGCCGGCACGACCCTGTGCGACACTGCGCGGCCATGACCCTCCACGTTCTTGCCCTGCTCGCCATCGTGCTCTATCTCGCCGCCGCTGCCGGGCTGGCGCGCCCGCTGCTGGGCGGCGGGCAACCGCTGAACCGGCTGGCGCTGGCGCTGGCCGGCAGCGCCGTGCTGATCCACGCCGGCATCCTGCTGGGCATGCACCGCGGCGCGCTGGACCTGCACTTCTTCGCCGCGCTGTCGCTGGTCGCGTTCGTCGTCTCGGCACTGACCCTGCTGGTGAACGCCTCGCGTCCGGTCGCCGCGCTCGGCGTCATCGTGTTCCCGCTGACCGCCGCGCTGCTCGCGCTGGATGGCTTCCTGGCGCCGCCCACCCTGCCGCAGCCGATGGACTGGCAGATCAAGCTGCACGTGACGGTGGCCCTGCTCGCGTTCGGCGTGCTGTCGATCGCCGCGGCGCTGGCGATCCTGCTGGCGCTCCAGGAGCGGGCGTTGCGCCATCGCCAGTTCGGCCGCTGGCTGCGCGCGCTGCCGCCGCTGACCCTGACCGAAACCCTGCTGTTCCGCCTGATCAGCGCCGGCTTCGTGCTGCTTACGCTGACCCTGCTCACCGGCGTGCTGTTCGTCGACAACCTGTTCGGCCAGCACCTGGCGCACAAGACCGTGCTGTCGATCGGCGCCTGGCTGGTGTTCGGCGTGCTGCTGTACGGCCGCTGGCGGCACGGCTGGCGCGGCGCGCGCGCAGTCAACCTGACCCTGATCGGGATGGCCGTGCTGGTGCTGGCGTTCTTCGGCAGCAAGGCGGTGCTGGAACTGATTCTGCACCGGGGGATGTAGCGGCAACGTTCAGCGGCAGGCGTCGATCGCCTCGCTCAAGCGCTCCACCCCGACCACCTCCATCTCGCCGACGCGACCCTTCTTCGGCGCGTTCGCCTTCGGCACGATGGCGCGGCGGAAGCCGTGATGGGCAGCTTCCTTCAGGCGCTCCTCGCCGTTCGGCACCGGGCGGATCTCGCCGGACAGGCCGACTTCGCCGAAGGCGATGGTGTGCTCCGGCAGTGGCCGGTCGCGCAGGGACGACAGTACCGCCAGCAGCACCGGCAGGTCGGCGGCGGTTTCCTGCACGCGGATGCCGCCGACCACGTTGACGAACACGTCCTGGTCGTAGGCCGCCACGCCGCCATGCCGGTGCAGCACGGCCAGCAACATCGCCAGCCGGTTCTGCTCCAGCCCCAGGGTGACCCGGCGCGGATTGCCCAGCGAGGACTGATCGACCAGCGCCTGTACCTCCACCAGCAGCGGCCGGGTGCCCTCGCGGGTGACCATCACGGCGCTGCCCGAAGTCGGCCCCGCGTGCGCGGACAGGAAGATCGCCGACGGGTTCGGCACTTCGCGCAGGCCCTTGTCGCTCATCGCGAACACGCCCAGTTCGTTGACCGCGCCGAAGCGGTTCTTGAACGCGCGCAGCACGCGGAAGCGCGAACCGGATTCGCCCTCGAAATACAGCACTGCGTCGACCATGTGCTCCAGCACGCGCGGGCCGGCGATGCCGCCTTCCTTGGTGACGTGGCCGACCAGGAACACCGAGGTGCCGGTCTCCTTGGCATAGCGGGTGAGCTTGGCCGCCGACTCGCGCACCTGTGACACCGAACCGGGCGCGGCGGTGAGCAATTCGGTCCAGATGGTCTGGATCGAGTCGATCACCAGCACCCGCGGGCGCATCGCCGCGGCCTGTTCGAGGATGCGCTCGATGCAGGTTTCGGCCAGCGCCTGCAGCGGCTCCAACGGCAGGCCCAGGCGCTGCGCGCGTGCGGCCACCTGCGCCAGCGATTCCTCGCCAGTGACATAGACGCTGGACAGATGCGCGCCCAGCGTGCCCAGCATCTGCAGCAGCAGGGTGGACTTGCCGATGCCGGGGTCGCCGCCGATCAACACCACCGAACCCTCGACCAGGCCGCCCCCCAGCACGCGGTCCAGTTCGCCAATGCCGGTCAGCGTGCGCGCCTCGGTGGTCAGCGCCACCGCGGTCAGTGGCGTGATGCGCGGCGCGCCGGCGGCGGCACCGGCGTAGCTGGAGCGCTGCGCGCCCACCGACGGCTTCGCCGCCGAGGCCGGCGCCAGCACGATCTCGCTGAGCGTGTTCCAGGCGCCGCACTCGGCGCATGAACCTTGCCACTTCGGGTGTTCGGCGCCGCAATCGGTGCAGACGTAGGCGGTCTTGGCTTTGGCCATGCGGGTTCCCGGCTGGATGCGTGGATGAAGCGAGCTTGGCACGCGATCATCGCAGGCGACGAGACGTATCGGCGCGAAAAGCTGTCCGTTTTCGCCGCGCGGTTTCCTTGCGCTCAGTCGAACGAGCCGACGAACGAATCCGACGCGTAGTTCACGAACTGGGTGTAGTGGCCGAGGAAGGTGAGCTTGCAGGTGTCGGTGGGGCCGTTGCGCTGCTTGCCGATGATGATCTCGGCGACGCCCTTGTCGGGCGATTCCTTGTTGTAGTACTCGTCGCGGTAGATGAACATGATCACGTCGGCGTCCTGCTCGATCGCGCCGGATTCGCGCAGGTCGGACATCATCGGACGCTTGTCGGCGCGCTGCTCCAGCGAGCGGTTCAACTGCGACAGGGCAATCACCGGCACGTTCAGCTCCTTGGCCAGCCCCTTCAGCGAGCGCGAGATCTCCGAGATCTCGGTGGCGCGGTTCTCCTTGTTGCCGGGCACCTGCATCAGCTGCAGGTAGTCGATCACGATCAGGCCCAGCCCGCCGTGCTCGCGGTGCAGCCGGCGCGCGCGCGAGCGCAGCTCCACCGGCGACAGGCCAGGCGTGTCGTCGATGAAGATCTTCGCTTCGGACAGCAGCGCGATCGCATTGGACACGCGCGGCCAGTCCTCCTCCTGCAGGTCGCCGTTGCGCAGATGCTGCTGGTGGATGCGCCCGACCGAGGAGATCAGCCGGAATGCCAGCTGCGAGGAGGACATTTCCATCGAGAACACCACCACCGCCTTCTTGCCGCCCAGCGCGGCGGCCTCGGCGATGTTCAGCGCGAAGGCGGTCTTGCCCATCGACGGGCGCGCCGCCACGATGATCAGGTCCGACGGCTGCAGGCCGGAGGTGAGCCTGTCCAGGTCGGTGAAGCCGGTGCTGACGCCGGTCAGCTGGCCGCGGTTCTCGTAGCGCTCGGTGAGCAAGCGGAACGCGTCCTTCACCGCCTCGCGCATGGAGACGGAGTCTTTCTTGCCGCGCGCGCCGGATTCGGCAATGTGGAACACGCGCTGCTCGGCGCTTTCCAGCACCTCGTGCACGCTCTTGCCCTCGGGCCGGTAGCCGTCCTCGGTGATCGAGGTGCCGGCGTCGATCAGCTGGCGCAGCACCGATTTCTCACGCACGATCTCGGCGTAGGCGGCGATGTTGGCGGCGCTGGGCGTGCTGTTGGCCAGCTCGATCAGGTAGCCGGCGCCGCCGACCATCTCGGCCAGGCCGTTGCTCTCGAACCAGTCGCCCAGGGTCACCGCGTCGCACGGCATGCCCTTGTTCGCCAGCTCGTTGATCGCACGCCAGATCAGCCGGTGGTCCTTGCGGTAGAAGTCATCCTCGGCGAGCCGGTCGGCCACCTTGTCCAGCGCATCCGGCGCCAGCATCAGGCCACCCAGCACCGCCTGCTCGGCCTCGATGGAATGCGGCGGCACCCGCAGTGCCTCGATGGCGGGAGAGGAAGGTTTGCGCTCGGGCACGAAGGACATCGACTTACCTCGAAAAATTACCCCGCGAGCGGCACGCGATGCACCGACATGTCGCGGGTAGCCACACGGACACCATGATGCGCGGCGGCGTCTCAACCGTCGATACAACAACCTTGTGGATAAGCTGTGGGTTGATGGGGATAAAACCTGTGAACACGGAACGGGGAATCGAAGGCAGGAACCGCGACGCTCCGGCCGTTTCCCATTCTCCATTCCCTATTCCCGGCCTCCAAAAACAAACAGGCGCCTCGCGGCGCCCGTTCGTTCCACCACGCGGATGGCGTACGGCTTACTTGTCGCCGACCACGACCACCTTGACCGTGGTCTGCACGTCGGCGTGCAGACTCACCACCACGTCGTACTCGCCAACGTTGCGCAGCGGGCCTTCGCCCAGGATAACTTCGTTCTTGTGGACTTCGTGGCCGGCGGCGACCAGCGCCTCGGCGATGTCGCGCGGACCAACCGAGCCGAACAGCTTGCCTTCGGCGCTGGAGTGTGCGGCGATGGTGACCGATGCATCGGCCAGCTTGGCCTTGCGCGACTCGGCATTGGCCAGCATGGTGTTGGCCTTCGCCTCGTATTCGGCGCGACGCTGCTCGAACGCGGCCAGGTTGGCGGCATTGACGCGCACGGCCTTGCCTTGCGGCAGCAGGTAGTTGCGCCCGTAACCCGGCTTCACGACGACCTTGTCGCCGAGCGTACCGAGGTTGCGGACCTTCTGCAGAAGAATGAGTTCCATGATGCTTTCCTGTTCGTTAGCGCCGGTGTGGCCCGGCGCAGCCAGAGGACGGTTGTCCGAATTTCCGGGAAGGGGAAATGGGGAACAGGAACAGCAGGTGCCGCGAGGCAACCAACTCCCTATTCCCTGCTCCCTATTCCCTGCTTTTCAATCAGACGTCGTGGTTGTCGGTATACGGCAGCAGCGAGAGGAAGCGCGCACGCTTGATCGCGGTGGCCAGCTGGCGCTGATAGCGGGCCTTGGTGCCGGTGATGCGGCTGGGCACGATCTTGCCATTCTCGGTGACGTACTGGCGCAGGGTGTTGAGATCCTTGTAGTCGATCTCCTTCACGTCCTCGGCAGTGAAGCGGCAAAACTTGCGGCGGCGGAAAAACTTGGACATGGCTGTGCTCCTGATCAGTCGTCGCTGTCGCGATCGTTGTCGCGGTCGTGGCCGCGGCCCTCGCCCTCACCCTCGTCGTCGCGACGGCGGGTGGACTTGGCATCGTCCTTCTCCTTCGACTTCAGGATGAAGGACGGCTCGGTGTCGGCCTCGTCGCGACGGATCACCAGGTGGCGCAGCACGGCGTCGTTGAAGCGGAAACCCGACTCCAGCTCGTTCAGCGCGTTCTGGCTCACTTCGATGTTGAGCAGCACGTAATGCGCCTTGGCCAGGTTGACGATCGGGTAGGCCAGCTGGCGGCGCCCCCAGTCTTCCAGGCGGTGGATCTTGCCGCCGTCGGTCTCGATCAGCGCCTTGTAGCGCTCGAGCATCGCGGGGACCTGCTCGCTCTGGTCCGGATGGACCATGAACACAACTTCGTAATGACGCAGGGTCATTGTAGGTTGACTCCTTGTGGATGCGGCCTTGCGGCCTCGCAGCCTCCCGCCGGTGCGGTGAGGCAAGTGTCCTGCCGGCGCCGGTTGGGGTGCGGACAGAAGCGGGATTCTACGTGGAATGCGCGATGCCGCGCAAGTGACTGAATCTGAAGAGTACCGTCACGGATGACCGCCTTCCGGCTCATGCGCCCACGAAAGAGCAGACGGGACTTGAAAGGTCCGGCCACGGATGGCCGCTTTTGACCTCCGCGCCCAGGGATGAGCGCACAAGTACCGCCTCGCTCAACCCACCGTGAAACTCTCGCCGCAACCGCATTCGCCGGTGGCGTTCGGGTTGTGGAACACGAAGCTGGCGTTGAGTCCCTGCCGCTGAAAGTCGATCACCGTGCCGTCGACCAGGGACAGGCTCTTGTCATCGACGATCAACGGCAGCCCGTCCACCTCGACCAGGGAATCGCCCTCGCCGACCGCATCGGCCAGATCCACCACGTACGCGAAGCCGGAGCAGCCGCTGCGGCGGACCCCGAAACGCACGCCGGCCGCAGTCGGCGTGCCAGCCAGGAAGTGGCGCATGCGTTCGTTGGCGGCGGGAGTGATGGTGATGCTCATGGCGATGGGTGTCGACCTCGATGGATGGCCCGGAAAGTCGCGGCGCGGGCGATGCCTACATTATCATGCCGGTTTGGCCTTGCGGCGCCGCCGCGCGCGCCGTTCATCATCTACGCGCCGACGTGCGGCGCATCAGCAGGAGTTTCAACCGATGGCTGTGGTCAGTCCGACGCTATGCAGCGTGAAGCAGGCTCTTTCCGGCAAGCTCGATGCCGGCAGCGCGGTGACCGTGCGCGGCTGGGTGCGCACCCGCCGCGACTCCAAGGCCGGCCTGTCTTTCGTCAACGTCACCGACGGCTCCTGCTTCGACCCGATCCAGGCGGTGGTGCCGGCCACGCTGGCCAATTACGACAGCGAGGTGAAGCACCTCACCGCCGGCGCCGGCGTGATCGTCAGCGGCACGCTGGTGCCGTCGCAGGGCAAGGGCCAGGCGTTCGAACTGCAGGCCGACAGCGTGCAGGTCACCGGCTTCGTCGACGACCCGGAGACCTACCCGATCCAGCCCAAGCAGCACACCATGGAATTCCTGCGCGAGGTGGCCCACCTGCGCCCGCGCACCAACCTGTTCGGTGCGGTGACCCGGGTGCGCCACACCATGATGACGGCGATCCACCGCCACCTCACCGAACAGGGCTTCTTCTGGATCAACACGCCGATCATCACCACCTCCGACGCCGAGGGTGCCGGCGACATGTTCCGCCTGTCCACGCTGGACCTGGCCAACCTGCCGCGCCTGCCCGACGGCAAGATCGACTTCCGCAAGGATTTCTTCGGCCGCGAGGCGTTCCTCACCGTGTCCGGCCAGCTCAACGTCGAGGCGTACGCGCTGGCGATGAGCAAGGTCTACACCTTCGGCCCCACTTTCCGCGCCGAGAACTCCAACACGCCGCGCCACCTGGCCGAGTTCTGGATGGTCGAGCCGGAGATCGCGTTCGCCGACCTGGCGGCCGACGCGGACTGCGCCGAGGCGTTCCTGAAGGCGATCTTCAAGGCCGTGCTGGACGAACGCCCGGACGACATGGCGTTCTTCGCCGAGCGCGTGCAGAGCGACGCGATCAGCCGGATGGAAGCGTTCATCGCCAAGCCGTTCGAGCGCATCGACTACACCGACGCCATCGCGATCCTGCAGAAATCCGGGCAGAAGTTCGAATACCCGGTGGCTTGGGGCATCGACCTGCAAACTGAGCACGAACGTTACCTGGCCGAGAAACATATTGGCCGTCCGGTGGTCGTAATGAACTACCCCGAGGCAATCAAGGCGTTCTACATGCGTCTGAACGATGACGAGAAGACGGTCGCGGCGATGGACGTGCTGGCGCCGGGCATCGGCGAGATCATCGGCGGCAGCCAGCGCGAGGAGCGGCTGGACTATCTCGACCGCCGCATGGTCCAGTTCGGCCTCGACCCCGCGGCCTACGGCTGGTACCGCGATCTGCGCCGTTATGGCACGGTACCGCATGCCGGCTTCGGTCTCGGCTTCGAGCGACTGCTGGTCTACATCTGCGGCCTGTCCAACATCCGCGACGCCATCCCTTATCCCCGGGCCGCCGGAACGGCCGACTTCTGAGCGACCCATTCCCCATGCCGCTTCGCCTCCCCGCCATCGCCGCCGTACTGGCCTTCGCCGCCCTGCTGGGCGGCTGCCACAACGCCAAGGCCCTGCTGCCGCCGAACCTGCGCCCGCCGTCGGAAAACACCGGCGATGCGCTGAAGCTGGCCCAGTTGCAGCTGATGCAGGCCAGCCCGTGCTGCAGCAGCTTCGCCGACTTTTCCTACCGCAACCTGCTGCCGTGGCAACCGCAGAAGTTCGTGCTGGGCCGCGGCAGCATGGTGGCCAACCTCAACGGCACACAGAGCTATTTTCTCGCCTTCCGCCTGCCCACCGAACTGAAACTGCCGTACAAGGTGGCCATGAAGTCGGAATTGAACGGCCGTTGGCTGCATGCCAGCTACCTGTTCGCACCGACCGTGGTGCTGCTGGACGCGGGCTTCCAGCCGATCCGCTCGGAAGACATCGGGCTGTGCGAGCACATGGGCTGGGGCGACGAGACCACCGGCGCCTTCGGCAGCCTCAGCATCGACAGCGCGCAGGCACGCTACCTGCTGGTCTACAGCTCGGCCGAGCAGCAGTCGGGCAAGACCTACTGGGAGCAGTCGCCGGCGTCGTTCTCCGCTTCCAGCGCCGCCTCGCTGCAGATGAATTCCACCGGCAGCTTCAGCATCCCGCATGGACCGGACGGTACGCTGTGGGTCGGCCTGATGAACAAGACCTACGAGAAGGCGCTCGACAACGCGATCTGCAAGAAGGCGGCGAAGGGCGACGGCGTGCTCAATACCCTGCGCACGGCCTTGCCGCTGCCCTGGAGCAACGGCAGCGCCGGCAAGGCCGGCCATAGTCCTTCGCCATGATCGTCCTCTATCTCGCCCTGCTGGCGAGCGGCGTCGGCCTGTTCGTATTGTCGTACGTGGCGCCGTTCCGGGTCGCCGCGCTGCTGCGCACGCGCTACCCCCAACACTGGCAGGTCATCGCCAACGCCGCGCAGGGCCGGCTCTCCGGGTTCCGTGTATGGGCCAGCATGCAGCAGGTGCTGCGCTCACCGGCGCTGCCCGCGCTGGGCGACGCCGCGATCAACCGCTGGCGCCTGGTGTGGCGCTACAGTCAGTGGCTGGGCTGGCTGTGCTGGCTCGCCGCGCTGGCCATGCGGCTGTGGGTGCACTGAAGGAGCCTAGGGACATGCAACTGGATCTGGGTGGACGTCACGCGCTGGTCTGCGGCGCTTCGCAGGGCATCGGCCGCGCCAGCGCGATCGAGCTGGCCGAACTGGGTGCCAGCGTCACCCTGCTGGCGCGCTCGGGCGACCGGCTCCAGGCCGCCGCCGAAAGCCTGCCACGGACGCATGCCGGGCAACGGCACGACTGGCGCAGCGTGGACATGCTGGACACCGCCGGCCTGCAGGCCACCGCCACCGACCTCGCCGCCCGCGCCCCGGTACATATCCTGATCAACAACAGCGGCGGCCCGCCGGGCGGCCCGGCCCACAGCGCGGAGCCTGCGGCCTTCGAGGCCGCGTTCCGGCAGCACCTGCTGGCCGGCCAGGTGCTGCTGCAGGCATTGCTGCCCGGCATGCGCCAGAGCGGCTACGGCCGCATCGTCAACGTGATCTCCACCTCGGTGAAGGAACCGATCGCCGGGCTGGGCGTGTCCAACACTGTGCGCGCCGCCGTTGCCGGCTGGGCCAAGACCCTGTCCGCCGAACTGGCCGCCGACGGTATCACCGTCAACAACGTGCTGCCCGGCTACACCCGCACCCAGCGCCTCGACAGCCTGCTCGCCGCGCAGGCCGCGGCCAGCGGACGCAACGAGGACGCGATCGCCCAGGCCATGCTGGCCTCGGTGCCGGCCCGCCGCTTCGGCGAAGCCGGCGAAGTGGCCGCGGTGATCGCGTTCCTGTGCACGCCCGCCGCCGCCTACGTCAACGGCGTCAGCATCGCGGTGGACGGTGGCCGCACCCGCGCGTTGAGCTGAGCGACCCGTCGTCGTCGCCCCGTTTCCTGCCGGCGCATACGCCGGCGTCCGGTGCAATTGCGGCACGCTGGTTTTAAGCTTGCAACGATGTCCACCCCGCGCCTAGCCAATCTGATCGATGGTCGCCTGCAGGCGCCCCACCTCGATGCTTGGCTCGATGTGCACGATCCGGCGACCGGTCAGGTTTTCATGCACTGCCCCGATTCGTCGACGGCGGATGTCGCCGCGGCGGTGGACGCCGCCCGCCGCGCCGCGCCGGGATGGGCCGGTACACCGATCGAGCAGCGTGCGCACTACCTGAACCGGCTGGCCGACCTGGTCGAGGCACGGCTGGAGGAATTCGCCGCACTGGAATCGCGCGACAGCGGCAAGCCGCTGGGCCTCGCGCGCCGGCTCGACATCCCGCGCGCGGTCAGCAACCTGCGCTACTTCGCCGCCGCGATCGTCGGCTGGGGCAGCGAATCGCACGCGATGGAAGCCGGCGCCAGCGGCATCGGCGCGATCAACTACACCTTGCGCCAGCCGCTCGGCGTGGTCGGCTGCATCAGTCCGTGGAACCTGCCGCTGTACCTGTTCAGCTGGAAGATCGCGCCGGCGCTGGCCGCCGGCAGCACGGTGGTGGCCAAACCGTCGGAGGTGACGCCGTGCACCGCCGCCCTGCTCGGCGAGCTGAGCATCCAGGCCGGCTTCCCGCCCGGCGTGCTGAACATCGTGCAGGGCCGCGGCCCTAGCGTGGGCGAGGCGATCGTGGAACACCCGGCGGTGAAGGCGGTCTCCTTCACCGGCAGCACGGCCACCGGCGCACGGATCGCCGCCATCGCGGCTGCGCAGTTCAAGAAAGTCTCGCTGGAGATGGGCGGCAAGAACCCGGCGATCGTGTTCGCCGATGCCGAGCTGTCCGACGCAAACCTGGACACCATCGTGCGCTCGGGCTTCGCCAACCAGGGCGAGATTTGCCTGTGCGGCTCGCGCCTGCTGGTGCAGCGCTCGATCTACGACGCCTTTCGCCAGCGCTACCTGGCGCGCGTGCAGGCACTGCGCGTGGGCGATCCGAACGACGCCGGCAGCGACCTCGGCGCGATGGTCTCGCAGGCGCACTACGACAAGGTGCTCGGCTGCATCGAACAGGCCCGCGCCGAAGGCGGCCGCGTGCTCTGCGGTGGCGGCGCGCTCAGCCTGCCCGGCCGCTGCGCCGGCGGCTGGTTCATCGCGCCGACCGTGTTCGAAGGCCTGCCGTCCGCGGCGCCGACCAACCAGCAGGAGATCTTCGGCCCGGTGGTCAGCCTGATCCCGTTCGAGGACGAAGCCGAGGCGCTGGCGATCGCCAACGACAGCCGCTACGGCCTGGCCGCCTCGCTGTGGACGCAGGACCTCGCGCGTGCGCACCGGCTCGCCGCCCTGCTCGAATTCGGCATCGTCTGGATCAACTGCTGGCTGCTGCGCGACCTGCGCACGCCGTTCGGCGGAGTCAAGCAATCCGGGCTTGGTCGCGAGGGCGGCAGCGAAGCGCTGCACTTTTTCACCGAACCGAAAAACATCTGCCTTGCCTACGCTGCGACCCCGCCGCAGCGCTAGGACACGCTGGCGCGAACCCATGGAGTCCTGATGAATTCACTGAAAGATCTGCTTGCCAACAACCGCCGCTGGGCCGCCCAGGTCACCGCGCAGGACCCGACCTTTTTCGAACAACTCTCGCAGCAGCAGGCGCCGCGTTACCTGTGGATCGGCTGCTCGGATTCACGCGTGCCGGCCACGCAGATCGTCGACCTGCCGCCGGGCGAGATCTTCGTGCACCGCAACGTCGCCAACGTGGTGGTGCACACCGACCTCAACGCGCTCAGCACCATCCAGTTCGCGGTCGACGTGCTCAAGGTGAAGCACATCCTGGTGGTCGGCCACTACGGCTGCGGCGGCGTCGGTGCGGTGCTGAAGGAAAGCCGCCTCGGCCTGATCGATAACTGGCTCAGGCATATCACCGACATCGCCATGAAGCACGCCGACAAGCTCGACCCGGCGCAATCGTTCGCGATTCGGCATGCACACCTGTGCGAACTCAACGCGCTGGAACAGGCGCTCAACGTATGCCACACCACGGTGGTGCGCGAGGCGTGGGAGCGTGGCCAGCAGCTGGCCGTGCATGCGTGGATCTATGGCCTCGACAATGGGCATATCCACGACCTGGGCCTGGACGTGCGCAGCCGCGAACAATTGCCTGAGGCCTACCAGCAGGCAGTGATCGAACTCACTCGCCGCTGGGAAGGCGCCGCGTGAGCAGCGACAGCATCCGCACCGACGCCGCCCCTGCGCCGGTCGGCGCCTACCCGCACGCGCGGCGCGTCGGCAACCTGCTGTTCCTGTCCGGCGTCGGCCCGCGCCAACCCGGCAGCAATGCGATTCCCGGCAACGTGCACGACGCGGACGGCCGCCTGGCCGGCTACGACATCGAGGCGCAGTGCCGGCAGGTGTTCGCCAACGTGCGCGCCGTGCTCGAAGCCAGCGGCGCACGCTGGGAGGACCTGGTCGACGTCACCGTGTTCCTTACCGACATGCAGCGCGACTTCGCCGCCTACAACCGTCTCTACGCCGAGTATTTCGCCGGCGTCGACGCCTGCCGCACCACGGTGGGCATCGACGCCCTGCCCACGCCGATCGCGATCGAGCTGAAGTGCATCGCCGCCTTGCCGGCGCCGCCGCACTGAGCCCTGCAAGCGGCACGCGAACCAGCTGCACATGAAAAACCCCGCCGGATGGCTCCGGCGGGGTTCCGGGCTGCTACGACCGCATCAACCCGCCGTCGACGCAGGCGCCGGTGCTGCGTCTGCAGCCGCCTTGTGGCTCTTGTGATGATGGGACTTGTGGTGCGACTTGTGGTGCATGGCCGTTTTCGGCGCGGCGTCCGCTGCAGCAGCGGGAGCCGCCGCCGGGGCTGCCTGCGCCGCCGGAGCAGCTGCCTGCGGGGCAGCAGCGGCCTGGGCCAGCACGGAACCGGAAAGCACAACGCCCGCCACGAGCAGGGCAGCGGTCAGAAGTTTACGCATCATGATGTCGAGCCTCGGACAATGAAGGTATCGCGGACCCGGCCGGAACCCGGCAACTCGGGCGGCGCGACGAACCGACGATGCGACGGCGAGGGAATACCAGGGCTGAATGGAACACGGACTTTCCCGCGCGACAGGCGCACGGGATCTTGACTTTCACGGCAGCCGATCGTGCCCGCAATTCCTTGCGCTCATGCCAGGCAGAGCTGCAGCATCCGGCCGATCAGCTCCTGCACCTCGGGCGCTTTCGCCTCGTCGTACGCGAAGCTCGCTTCGTCCATGTAATTGAGCTGGGCCAGTTCCAGCTGCACGGCCTGCACGCCGGTCGCGGGCGTGCCGTAGTGGCGCGTGATGTAGCCGCCCTTGAAGCGGCCGTTGACGGCAAAATCGAAGCGCGACTGCGACGCCAGGCAGGCTTGCAACCGATCCTGCAGCGCGGGGGTGCAGCTGGCCCCAGCCGCCGTGCCGAGGTTGAAGTCCGGCAACCGACCTTCGAACAGCATGGGCACCCGGCTGCGGATCGAATGCCCTTCCCACAACACCGCGCGGCCATGCTCGGCGCACAGCCGTGCAAGTTCCTGCGCGATGGCCTGATGGTAGGGTTGCCAGCAATCGTTTATGCGCCGTTGGATTTCGGCGGCATCCGGCTCGGCGCCGTCCCGGTACAGGGGTTTACCATCGAAACCAATCAAGGGAACCAGGCCAGTCTCGCGCTGCCCGGGATACAACGCATGGCCGTCGGCGGGACGATTCAGGTCGACGACGTAGCGCGACGCCCGCGGCTTCAGCACGCTGGCGCCCAACGCTTCGGCCAACGGCTGGTACAGCCGACCGACATGCCAGTCGGTGTCCGGCGCACGGCGCGCCGCCGAGTGCATCCGTGCGGCGATATCGTCGGGAATGAAGCTGCCGTCGTGCGGCAGGCTGATCAACAACGGTGCGCGACCGCGCTGCAGGGTGAATGGGGCCATCGGCGCATTGTACCCAGTCCGCCCGCCGGGCCGGCAGGCGCTTGCCTGCCGGAGCATACGCCGGCACGCTAGCCCCGGATCATCCACGGGGGGTTGCATATGCCGGCCAGAGCGCTGTTCCGATTGATTCCCGTCCGCAACCAGCCCATGCTGGCGCACCTCGTCAACACGCAGCGCCCGGAATGGCTCACCCTGCACGGTGAACGCCTCCCGTACACGACCAGCACGACCCTGTGCCGCGTCACCACGCCCTGCGTCGTCGACGCGCACTATGCCGACGAAGACGGGAGCGCGATCGCCGCCGACCGCTACGCCTTCATGCAGGACGACACCGTGAGCAAGCTGTGAGGCCCGGCCACTACCGGCTGCGCGCATGGGACATCCGCCGCAGAACCCTGTCCGAGCAGGTCATCACGACCAACGAACGTCAAGCCATCAGGAAAACCCAATGACGTTCCTTGCGTGGCACATCGGGGAAACCTAGTCTGGATTCGGATAACGCATCGCAGGTGAAAAATCATGCATCAGCGCCCGTCTGCCGCCACATGGATCCTGCTGGCACTTGCAATCGCCTGCACCGGAGCTCACGCCGCGCAAAAAGAAGCGCCGCCGAATCTGTTCGATCAACTGCAGTCGTTGAGCGGAGAACTGGCCCGGTACGATTACCTCATCGCGACAACGCCCCAGCTGACCGGCAACGACCAGTCGCTCGCCCAGCAGATGCTGGCCTTCAGCGAAAACGAGCTGGGGCTTTACAGCGAGGCGGTTCGCGATTTCCCGCTGCGCAACGAACTGCCAAAAGGATTGACCGCACCGCAAGCCGATCGCTGGCAGGCGGTGGACGGGGTCGATGCCATCGCCGCGCTGGCCCGCAACCGGCGCCTGGTGATGGTGAACGAGGCCCATCACGACGGTCATACCCGCGAGCTGACCCTGATGCTGCTGCCGCGCCTGCGTGCGGAAGGCTACACGCACTTCGCCGCCGAAGCCCTCGACCGTCGGGATGTTCCACTCATGAAACGCGGCTACCCGGTGACCAGCAGCGGCAGCGAATACCTCCACGAGCCGTTGTACGGCGACATCGTGCGCGAGGCCATCCGGCTGGGCTACGTCATCGTTCCCTATGAAGCGGTCGATGCCACGCCGCAGGGCCGCGAGGACGGCCAGGCCAGGAACCTGTACGAGCAGGTCTTTGCCCACAACCCCGAGGCGAAGCTCTTCGTGCACGCCGGTTATGCCCACATCGACAAGCAGCGCGGCCGGATCGGCTCGACCAGGCCGATGGCGATGCAATTGAGCAAGCTCAGCGGCCTCGATCCCCTGTCGGTCGACCAGACCGACGTCCGGGAAGAAAATCCGGAGAATGAAGCCTTGGCGTACCACGCGTTCCGGCACGCCTTGCGGAAATACGAGACGCTCACGCAAACGGCCAGGCAATCACTGAACTCCAATGGCCCCGGTGACCTGCCGGCACGCCCGGTGACCGGTATTTACACCCGGATCGTCGCCACGTTCCACCCCAGCGGACCGATCGCGCTTCTGCGGACCGCCGACCACACCCCATGGAGTGCCAGGCCCGGCGCATACGACCTCAACATCATTCTGCCGCCGGCCAACCCGGTGCCTTCCGATTACACGCAAGGCCCGCTCTGGCTGTCGATCGACGGCGAGAAGCGCGCCGTGCTGCCGCCTGCCAACAACGGCCACCGGCCCGACTGGCTCTCGCTCGGCGGCCAGCGCGTCGCCGTGCCCGTCGACAGCGAGTCCTGCGAGCAGAAATTTCCGTGTCTGGTCGAGGCGCATTACGCCACGGAATCCGCCAACGCCATTGCCGCCGACCGCTATCTCTTCCTGCGCCATGCGAAAAATGTACTTTACCTGCGCCCCGGCACCTACCGGTTACGCAGCATCGGCGCCGACGGGCGGACCATGAACGAACACACCATAGCGGTCGCGACTCCCTGACTCGATCCGCCTTGCGGCCGCCAACAGCGCGCCTACCCGCTTGCACCCTGCTGGCGGCGGCGTCTCGATTGACCCGGATGGTGGTCTGGTCTGCGCCATCGGTTCCACGCCCGGCGATTTCGCCCGCTCGTTGTCGGTTGCGGCCTCGGGCGCCAATGACGCGGCAACTCGGAAGATCGTCGCGGGCAGGTTGTTCCCGGAGAGTTTCCTCGTTGGGCCGCCGCGGCAAGGCCATCGTGCAACCCTGGTCTGCCAGGGTTCTGTCGTGGCACCGCGTGTCTTCAAACATGTCCGGGACGTCCAGGCGGCAAGAGCTTGCCGTCCGCGGCGGTACTCCCTGGCTCTTCCGGGACATCGCGCCAACCCCGTCCAGGCACGGCCCCGATCCGTCCGCTTTCCTGCGCGTTGCGCAGACGCTTGCCACAAAAGAATTACACGCGTAGTCTTCGTTTTGAACTACACATGTAATCCAATGGCGGGACGCTCATGCCGGACAAACCCATTGCCATCAGCGAAGCCGAGAGCCGGGTCATGGAGCTGCTGTGGCAGCAGGCTCCGCGAACCTCCGAGGAGATCGTCGCCGCACTGCTGCAACCCACCGGCTGGCACGAGAAAACCATCCGCACCCTGCTCAGCCGCCTGCTCGGCAAGGGCGCGGTAGCTGCCGAGCGGGATGGCCGGCGCTACCTCTATTCGCCCACGCTGACCCGCGGGCAATGGCAATCGCAGGAAAGCCGCAGTCTGCTCGATCGTGTGTTCGGCGGTCGGCTTTCGCCGCTGCTGGTGCATTTCAGTGCCCACGAGAAACTGGGCGCGAAGGACATTGCCGAACTGCGCAAGCTGCTCGACGCCATCGAGAAGAAGGACCGTTGACATGGATGCCGCCGCGCTGCGCTCCTTGCTGCTGGTGACCGCGGCGATTTTCCTGGTGCTGCTGGTGCGACGCCCGCTGCGCCGCGGCTTCGGCGCGGGACCGGCCTTCACGCTGTGGCTGTTGCCGCCGTTGATGGCAACGCTACCCTGGATACCGACACTGCCAGCCCCTCTGCTGACGTTGCCGAGCATCGAGGTGCTGTCCGGCAACCTCGCCATGGCCGTCGCTCCGGCCCACCACGGCTCGCGAGGGATCTGGCTGGCGTCGGCGTGGTTGCCTGGCGTGCTGTTCTGCCTGCTGCGTCTGGTCGTGCAGTACCTGAAACTTCATCGGCACAGCCGTCCGCTACCGGAGGCATGGCAGCCGGCCTTGCGGTCGGCAATGGACACGCTCGACCCGCACCGCCTGCGTCTGCATCCGGCCGGTCCGGCCGTGCTATGGGCGCCACGCAGCCTGTTGCTGCTGCCGCCAGATTTCATGCAGCGTTTCGGCGCCACCGAGCGTCGGCTGGTATTGCGTCACGAACTGACCCACCTGCGTCGCGGCGATGCGCTGTGGAACCTGCTGGCCGAGCTGGCCGGCGCGCTGTTGTGGTTCCATCCGCTGATGTGGCTGGCGCTGCCGCGTTTCCGGCTCGATCAGGAGCTGGCCTGCGACGAACGCGTGCTGCGCCACTCGCCGCAGGATGAAGCGGGCTACGCGCAAACCTTGCTGCACAGCGCCGGCATGTCCCCCGCACCGGCGCTGATTCCCTGGCTCGCCGAGCCACAACTCAAGGAGCGACTCACCATGATCCAGCGTCATCGTCCCGGCGCCCTGCGCCGTCGCATCGGTTGTCTTGCACTCGCCACGCTGATGGCAGGCGGCGTATTCGTGGTCCAGGCCAGCACTGGGCCATCGTCCGATCGGCAAGCCGAATCGGACCTGACCTACAACGCAAAACTCCAGCCCCGCTACCCGGCTCCGGCGATCAAGAACAACGAGCAAGGCACGGTACTGCTCACGGTCCAGGTCCATGCCGACGGTACGGTGGGCACCATCGCCTACGACCCTAAGCACAGCACCACCACGTCTGCTGACCTGATCGCCGCCGCCAGTGATGCGGCAAGGCAATGGCACTTCAATCCGCAGATGAAGGACGGGAAGCCGGTCGATGGCTATGCGCGTGTGCCGGTCAAATTCGACCTGACGCCACTTCCGGACGGAGCCAACAAGGATTGAGTTGAGAAACTGAATTTAAAATGCAAAAAAGCGTATTGATTTGCATATGAATTATTGAATTGATAACCTCGGCACGCCCCACGCCGAGGTTGTCTCGTGAGTCCGCAGCCCGTCGCCCGATTTCCCTTGTCGTTAGCGCTGCCGCAGGTCGCACGCTGGGTGCTGCTTTTCTCTGCGATCGCCTTGCTGGCTGCGTGCGCCAGCAGTCCGCAACGGCGCCAGCCCACTTACAAAGCCTCGCACTCGGCACTGGCCGAGCTGCCGCCGCGCGCACCTTCGGCCGCCAGCGCTGGGGAAGCGAACGACATCCTGTTCCGCGCGATCGGCCTGGTCGGCACGCCGTATCGCTGGGGCGGCAACACGCCCGCCGGCGGCTTCGACTGCAGCGGCCTGGTCGACTACATCTACCGCACCGCTGCCGGCATCAAGCTGCCGCGCACCTCGCACGACATGGCCTCGATGGACGCCCACAAGGTGCGCAAGATGACCCAGCTGGCCAGCGGCGACCTGGTGTTCTTCGACATCGGCGGCGCGATCAGCCATGTCGGCGTGTACGTCGGCAAGGGCCGCTTCGTGCACGCGCCGAACAGCGGCGGCACGGTGCGGCTGGACGACATCGACGGGCCGTACTGGGGCGGCCATTTCGCCTATGGGAAGCGGGTGCTGGATTGAGGGTGGTGCGGGGAGCGCCCTTCCAGAATCTTCCGAAACAGCGAAGCAGGCAGCGGATAGATCGAGGCACGGACCGGCACCCTCATCCCAACCTTCTCCCGGTTGGAGAAGGGGCGAACGAATAACGGCGCCCGAGGGCGCCGTTATCGCGTTGGCTTCATTGAAGCGGGGTCAGTGCTCCGCACTGCCCGGCGCATGGGCGTGGCCGTGGGCGATCTCTTCCTCGGTGGCGTCGCGCACTTCACCGATGGCCACGTCGAAATGCAGGGTCTTGCCGGCCATCGGGTGGTTCAGGTCCACGTCGATCGCGCTCATGCCGACCTTGTGTACGGTCACCGCGCGCTGGCCGCCCTGCTTCAGCTGCAGCACGGTCGTCATGCCCGGCTTGAGCCGGTTCGCCTGCGGGAAGTATTTCTTCGACATGCGCTGGATCTGGCCCTCCTGGCGTTCGCCGTAAGCGTCGGCCGGTGCCACGTCCACGCTCAGCGTCTCGCCGGACGCATGCCCTTCCAGCGCCGTTTCCAGGCCCGGGATCAGTTGGCCGTGCCCCAGCAGGATCCACAACTGCTCGTCGCGATCGTGCGAGCTCTCAACCTTTTCGCCATCCGCCGTCAGCGTGTAGTGGAGTGCGATGACCTTGTCCTTGCCAGCCTTCATTGCCTGTCTCGTCGATGGGATCAAACGGCGGATTCTAGCAGTAGCCCGGCGACGCTAGGACTCGCGGTGACCGAAGCCTACCCCGCGCGCCTCCGGTCCCAGCCACAGCAGCAAGGTCAGCAGCAGCGCCACCAAGACCATCCACAGCGCCATCGCGAACGCGAAATCGCCGCCATGGCGCTGCGCCAGCCAGGTCTGCGCGGTGGCGGTGACCGCCGCCAGCAGGTTGCCCATCTGGTAGGCAAACCCGGGCAAGGTGCCGCGCAGCGCGGCCGGCGACAGCTCGTTCAGATGGCTCGGCACCACGCCCCAGGCGCCCTGCACCATCACCTGGATCAGGAACGCGCCCACCCCCAGCAGGATCAGCGAGCCGCCGTACATCCACAGCGGAATCACCGGTATCGCCAGCAGCGCGGCGATCATCATCGCCTTGCGCCGACCGATCCGCTCCGACAGCGCGCCGAAATACAGACCGCCCGCCAGCGCGCCGAGATTGAGCAGCGCCACCAGCACGAAGGCCGTGGCCGAGCCGGTAGGCAGGTGCAGGTTCACCTCCTCGAAGGTGTGGTACATGTCCTGCGAGCCGTGGCTGAACATGTTGAACGCCATCATCAGCAGCATCAGGTAAATCGCCAGCTTCCAGTGCCCGCGCATGGCCTCCCGCAGGCCGGGCCGCTTCGCCGCCCGCGCGCCCTCCTGCCATACCGCCGACTCCGGCACCTTGCGGCGGATGTACAGCACCAGCAGCGCCGGCAGCGCGCCGACCACGAACAGGCCGCGCCAGCCGATGTGGTCGACCAGCAACCAGTTCGCCAGCGCGGCGAGAAAGAAGCCGCACGGGTAGCCGCTTTGCAGCAGGCCCGACACCGCGCCGCGCGCCTTCGCCGGGATCGACTCCATCGCCAGCGACGCGCCGATGCCCCATTCGCCGCCCATCGCGACGCCGAACAGGAAACGCAGCACCAGCAACGCGGTCAGCGACGAGGCAAATGCCGTGGCGAATTCGAACAACGAGAACAGGATCACGTCGAGCATCAGGATCGGCCGCCGCCCGAAACGATCGGCCAGCCGCCCGAACAGCAGCGCACCCAGTGGCCGCGCCGCCAGGGTCAGGAACAGCGCGTAGGTGATCTGCGCCGTACCCACGTCGAACTCCTTCGCCACCGTGACGATGACGAAGGTCAGCAGGAAATAGTCGAACGCATCCAACGTCCAGCCCAGGAAACTGGCCAGCACCGTGTGCCGCTGGACAGTATCGAGTTCACGCAAGGGTGCAAGCAGCGACATCGGTCTCTCCTCGAACGGGACCTCACGCATGGGGCGTGCCGGCGACGATGGTACTCGTGCACCCGATGGCCTAGGCTGGTCACCACCGAACAGCGGAGCCCGGATGTGGATCGCCACGGCCGCCAGCGCATCGCCCAGCTGTACGACAACCCTCTGCAGCGCGGCTACGTCCGGAGCAAACTGGCCGGCGACCCGGTCTACGCGGCCACCGCCGCACTGGTGGCCGGCACGGCGATGCCGCTGCTCGACATCGGCTGCGGCATCGGCCTGCTCGGGCTGTACCTGCACGCACGGGACCATGCCCAGCCTTACCTCGGACTGGATCACGATGCGCGCAAGATCGCCGCCGGGCAACGGGCCGCGCAGCGTGCCGGACTCGGCGCCTCGATCAGCCTGCGTCATGCCGACGTGGCCGAGCTGCCGCCGATGCACGGCCACGTCGCGCTGCTCGACGTACTGCACTACCTGCCCGCCGAACGCCAGCCCGTCCTGCTGCGGGAAGCCGCCCGGCACCTGGCGCCCGATGGCTGCCTGATCATCCGCAACGTGCTGCGCGAACCGACCTGGCGCTTCCATGCCACCCGCGTCGAGGAGTTTTTCCTGCGCGTTTCGGGCTGGATTCCCGGCGGTGCGCAGCACTATCCGAGTGCCGGCGAAGTGCGCGCGCCACTGGAAGACGCCGAGCTCGAGGTGCGCATCGAACCGCTGCGCGGGCACACGCCGTTCAACAGCTACCTGATCCTGGCGCAACCGCACCGCTGAGATGATCGCGATGCGCCGTTCAGCTTGATGTCCCGCCAGCGCACGCGGCGGCGAAGGATCGGCTATACTCGTTCCTGCACTCGTCCTCACGCGTGCTGCGACACACCGTCGCCCCTTCCCCTTAGTCTGCAACACGGTACGAACACTCCGGGTTGCTCAGGAGTGTTCCATGTCTTTCGATTCGCTGGGCCTTGCGCCCGCGTTGCTGCGTGCGCTTGCCGATTACGGCTACACCCAGCCCACCCCGATCCAGGCCGCCGCGATTCCGCCCGCACTGGAAGGCCACGACCTGCTCGCCGCCGCCCAGACCGGTACCGGCAAGACCGCCGCATTCGCGCTGCCGCTGCTGCAGAAGCTCTCGACCAGCGGCCAGACCATGACCCGCCGCCCGCGCGCGTTGATCCTCACTCCCACCCGCGAGCTGGCGGCGCAGATCCACGAGAACATGCGCGACTACGGCAAGCACATCCACGTCAGCGCCACCACCATCTTCGGCGGCGTCGGCATGGGTCCGCAGATCAACGCACTGCGTCGCGGTGTCGACATCGTCATCGCCACCCCCGGCCGGCTGATGGACCACATGCAGCAGCGCACGCTGGACCTGTCGGCGGTGGAAACGCTGGTGCTGGACGAAGCCGACCGCATGCTCGACATGGGCTTCCTGCCGGCACTGAAGCGCATCCTGCAGTCGGTGCCGAAGAAGCGCCAGACCCTGCTGTTCTCGGCCACCTTCGCGCCGGCGATCAAGACGCTGGCGATGGAGTTCATGCACAACCCGCGCGAGATCTCGGTCTCGGCGCCGAACACCGTGACCACCCTGGTCAGCCATCAGGTGCATCCAGTGGACGCCTCGCGCAAGCGCGACCTGCTGCTGCACGTGCTGTCGCAAGACAGCCGCCGCCAGAGCCTGGTGTTCAGCCGCACCAAGCACGGCGCCGACAAACTGGTCACCTTCCTCAATGCCTCCGGCCTGCGCAGCGCCGCGATCCACGGCAACAAGAGCCAGAACGCGCGCACCCGTGCACTCAGCGACTTCAAGAGCGGTCGCGTCACCGTGCTGGTGGCCACCGACATCGCCGCGCGCGGCATCGACATCGAGCAGTTGCCGATCGTGATCAACTTCGACCTGCCCTCGGTGGCCGAGGATTACGTGCACCGCATCGGCCGCACCGGTCGCGCCGGCATGGAAGGCCTCGCGCTGTCGCTGGTCAGCCACGACGAGTCCGGGCTGCTGTTCGACATCCGCAAGCTGCTGAAACAGGACATCGCGATCACCCCGGTGGCCGGTTACGAGCCGTCCGCCCCGCTGCGGCTGGATGCCGGCGCGCCGCGTCCGAAGCAGGGCGGCGGCGGTCAGCGGCAACAGCAACGCGCACCGCGGCAGGGCAAGCCCGCCGGCGCGGCGCGGCCGAACGGCTATGCGCCGCAGGGCCGCGGCGAGCACGCCGCCGGCAACCAGCGCCGTCGCTCGAACCATCGTCCGGCCGCCAAGGCCTGAGCGATGGCTTGAATGACACCGAACGTGGCGGCCTGATGGTCGCCACGTTCGTCTCGGGCGTCCGGAAATTCAGAGCAGACCCAGCACGGCCGCGTGATGGCGCAGGTGGTCGTCGATGAAACTGGCAATGAACCAGTAGCTGTGGTCGTAGCCGGCGTGCCGGCGCAGCAGCAGCGGCTGCCCCGCCTCGGCGCAGGCCTGGTCGAACAGCTCGGGTTTCAGCTGCGCCTCGAGGAAGCCGTCGGCTTCGCCCTGGTCGATCAGGATGCTGCCGGGAAAGGTCTGCCGCCGCACCAGTTCGCAGGCATCGTGGTCGGCCCACGCCGCCGGATCGTCGCCGAGATAGCGCGGCAAGGCCTTGCGCCCCCACGGCACCTGGCTGGGCGCCACGATCGGCGCGAACGCCGACACCGAGCGGTAGCGCTGCGGATGCTTCAGGGCCAGGGTCAGCGCGCCATGACCGCCCATCGAGTGGCCGCAGATGCCGCTCAGCGCGGCATCCACCGGGAACTGCGCGCCGATCAACGCGGGCAATTCGTCCACCACGTAACTCGCCATGCGGAAGCGCGCCGACCACGGTGCCTCGGTGGCGTCGAGGTAGAAACCCGCACCCTCGCCGAACTCCCAGTCGTCGGTGGCGCCGTCGATGCCGGTGCCGCGCGGGCTGGTATCGGGCATCACCAGCACCAGGCCCAGTTCGGCGGCCAGCCGTTGTGCGCCGGCCTTGATCGTGGCGGTTTCCTCGGTGCAGGTCAGTCCGGCCAGGAAATACAGCACCGGGCACAACTGCCGGCCGGCCTGCGGCGGCTGGTAGACGGCGAAACGCATGGCGCCGGCGCAGGCTTCCGAGTGGTGGCGGTAGAAGCCCTGGATGCCGCCGTGGCAGCGCTGTTCGGAGATCGTTTCGAGCATGCCCATCGTGGTCTTCGCTCCGCTGGCAAAGGCAACGCGGAGCATAACCGCGCGGCCGGCCCTTTCGCGTTCAGCCAGAATCGCCACGCGCATCCGAGGACACTGGTAGAATGGCCGACCCGCGCGCCGCAACCCCGGCGCTGCCTTCCCGAGGTTCCCCCATGTCGTCCCCCGCTCCCGACCACACCCCGGTGTCGTCCGGCTTCGGCGCACTCGCGCTGCACCCCGACGTCCAGCGCGTGCTGGCCGACGTCGGCTACGAGTCGCCCTCGCCGATCCAGGCCGCCACCATTCCGCCGCTGCTGGAAGGCCGCGACGTGCTCGGCCAGGCGCAGACCGGCACCGGCAAGACCGCCGCGTTCGCGCTGCCGATCCTGTCGCGCATCGAGCGCAGGCCCGGCAAGCCGCAGGCGCTGGTGCTGGCGCCCACGCGCGAGCTGGCGATCCAGGTGGCCGAGGCGTTCCAGACCTACGCCGCGCACGTTCCCGGCTTCCAGGTGCTGCCGATCTACGGTGGCCAGAGCTACGGCCCGCAGCTGCATTCGCTCAAGCGCGGCGTGCACGTCGTGGTCGGCACCCCGGGCCGCGTGATCGACCATCTGGACAAGGGCACGCTGGATCTCTCGGAGCTGAAATTCCTGGTGCTCGACGAAGCCGACGAGATGCTGCGCATGGGCTTCATCGACGACGTCGAGAAAGTGCTGCAGGCCACCCCGCCCGGGCGCCAGGTCGCGCTGTTCTCGGCGACCATGCCGGCGCCGATCCGCAAGATCGCGCAGCGACACCTGAAGGAGCCGGTCGAGGTCACCATCAAGTCCTCGACCACCACCGCGGCGAACATCCACCAGCGCTACTGGTTCGTCAGCGGCATGCACAAGCTCGATGCATTGACCCGCATCCTGGAGGCCGAGCCGTTCGACGCGATGATCATCTTCGCGCGCACCAAGCAGGCCACCGAGGAGCTGGCCGAGAAGCTGCAGGCGCGCGGCCTGGCCGCCGCCGCGATCAACGGCGACATCGCCCAGGCGCAGCGCGAGCGGGTGATCCAGCAGCTGAAGGACGGCAAGCTCGACATCCTGGTCGCCACCGACGTGGCAGCGCGCGGCCTCGACGTGGAGCGGATCAGCCACGTGCTGAACTACGACATCCCGTACGACACCGAAAGCTACGTGCACCGCATCGGCCGCACCGGCCGCGCCGGGCGCAGCGGCGAGGCGATCCTGTTCGTCAGCCCGCGCGAGCGCGGCATGCTGCACGCGATCGAGCGCGCCACCCGGCAGCCGATCGAGCAGATGCAGCTGCCGTCGGTCGAGGTGGTCAACGACGTGCGCATCGGCAAGTTCAAGCAGCGCATCAGCGACATGCTGGCGCAGGGCGAGCTGGAGCAGTTCCAGCAGCTGATCGAGCAGTACGAGCAGGAACACAACGTGCCGGCGGTCGAGATCGCCGCCGCGCTGGCGCGCATCGCCCAGGGCGACCAACCGCTGCTGCTGACGCCGCCACCGAAGCGCGAGAAGTACGAACCGGCCGCGCGCGAACACAAGCCGCGCGAGCGCGAAGGCACGCCCGCACGGGTCCCACGCGAACACAAGCCGCGTACGCACGAGCCGCGCCCGCAGGAGGGTGCGCCGCCGCGCGAGTCCGCCCAGCGCCCGCTGCGCGCGCACGCCACCGAGCAGGGCAAGCGCACCTATCGCATCGAGGTCGGCCACGAGCACGGCGTGAAGCCGGGCAACATCATCGGCGCGATCGCCAACGAGGCCGGCCTGGACAGCCAGTACATCGGCCGCCTCAGCATCCGCGACCACTACAGCCTGATCGACCTGCCCGACGGCATGCCGCAGGAAGTGTTCGAGCACCTGAAGAAGGTGTGGGTGGTGCAGCAGCAGCTGCGCATCCACGAGTGGGACGGCAACGACGCCGGCAACGGCGCGCCGCCGGCACACAAGCCGGGCGGCTTCAGGAAGCCCGCCGGCGTCAAGCCGCGGCCCGGCGCCGGCAAGCCACCGCGGCGCAAGTAGCCGCCACTCGATGAGCCGCGGCGCGGCCCCGTAAGATCGGCACCATCGCCGCCGCCGTGAAGCCGTCGCATGCCCACCCCCACCGTCGAACATCACCCATCCCGCGGCGCCGAGCCGCGGCTCGATGGGCTGGCTCCGGCCGCCCTGCCGCACCTGCAGGCGGCGGCCCATGCGATCCGCGACGGTGCCGAAGCGGTCGCGCGCCAGGCGCTGGATGCGGCGCTCGCGCTCGCCCCGGCGCATCCGGAACTGCTGCGCATGCTCGGCCTGCTGCACGCCCGCGCACAACGCCATGCCGAAGCCTGCGCGGCCCTGCAGCAGGCCGTGGCGCAATGGCCGGACTACGCGCTGGCGCACGCCGACCTGGGCAACGCGCAGCTCGCTGCCGGCGAGGCGGACGCGGCCTTTGCCAGCTGGCGGCGCGCCTGCGCGCTGGCGCCGCACGCGCCGATGCCGTGGTTCAATCTCGGCCGCAACCTGCAACTGCACGGCGACACCGCCGCAGCGATCGAGGCGCTTGAGCAGGCCCACGCGCTGGCACCGGAGTTCCTGCCGGCACTCATCCTGCTCGGCGACGCGCTGGTACACACCGGCCGCTTCGACGATGCGGCTGCCCGCTACCGTGCCGCGCTGGCGCTGCACCCGGCCTGCGGCGACGCCTGGCGCGGGCTGGCGAACATCAAGACGCGACCGCTGCCGGACGCCGACCGCGAACGCCTGACGGCCGCGCTGCGCCTGCCCGGGCTGAACCCCGCCGACCGCATCGCGATGGGCTTCGCGCTGGGCAAGGTGTGCGAGGACCAGCAGCGTTACGAGCAGGCCTTCGCCGCCCTGGACCAGGCCAATGCCGCACTGCGCCAGCTCCATCCATGGAACGCCGCCGCGTTCCGGGCGCATGCCGATGCCCTGTTTGCCGCTTCAAGCGGGCTGCCGACGGCGAGGGATCCGGCCCTGGGCCATGAGGCGATCTTCATCGTCGGCCTGCCGCGCTCCGGCTCCACCTTGTTCGAGCAGATCCTCGCCGCCCATCCCGAGGTCGAAGGCGCCAGCGAGCTGCCGGACCTGGAACAGGTGCTCGGCGAGGAATCCGCCCGCCGCCGCCAGCCGCTGCTGCAGTGGTTCGCCACGGCAACGGGCGACGACTGGCAGCGGCTGGGCCGACGCTACCTGGAACGCACCGCACGCTGGCGAGCGCACAAGCCGCGGCACACCGACAAGCTGCCGTCGAACTGGCTGCTGGCCGGCGTGCTGGGCGCGATGCTGCCGGGCGCGCGCATCGTCGACGCGCGGCGCGATGCGCTGGAAGCCGGCTGGTCCTGCTACAAGCAGCAGTTCTACCGGCTGCCGCATTTCGCCTGCACGCTGAGCGACATTGCCGCCTACCTGCGCGACTACCAGCGGATCATGGACGCGTGGCAGGCGGCCGAGCCGCAGCGCATCCGCCTCCAGCGCTACGAGGCGCTGCTGGCCGAGCCCGAGCGCGAGATCCATGCGCTGCTGGCATTCTGCGGCCTGCCGTTCGACCCGGCCTGCCTCGCCTACCACCAGGCCAGCCGCAGCGTGCGCACGGCCAGCGCCGCGCAGGTACGCCAGCCGCTGCAACGCGACACGGCACGCGCCGACCGCTACGGCGCCCTGCTCGACCCGCTGCGCCTGGGCCTCGGTCTGCCGATGCTCGGCCGCTAGGAGCCCACGCCGGTCGTTCGCGCAGGCAACGCAGCGTTCGCCAAACGCGTGCACTCCACCGACGAACACCTGCTGCCGCCGTTCGTGGCACGCAACGCCGCCGCTGCGAACGCCTCCTTCGCAACGGATCGACGCCGGCATCGACACGGGTTTCCTGGCCTTGGACATCTATCGGCTTGCAGGATAAGCGGCGGTCCGCCATCCGGCGCCGGATGACTTCTTCACGAAAAATTCCCGTCGAAGCGCTATGACTCCGCCGTTCCACCAGGGAGTCCGGGGGCGCGCGATGCCGACGTCGCGTGATGGTGGAACGGTTGTCGGATCCCCGTCGTGCCTGGCCACAAAAGCAGCGCAACGCCAGTCGCACGCGCCGATCCTTTCCCATGCCGTTACCTCGTGGAGGGGAACCCATGTCATCACGAAACTTGACCGGCCTGAGCATCGCGCTAGGCGCCGTTCTCGGTCTGGCGGCAAGCCACCAGGCCTTCGCCGAAAACGCGGCGCCGAAGGTGGAAGTGACGCCTGCCGTGAAGCACGACACCTTGCGCTCCCTGCGCGGCACCATGCCGCGCCCGGAAGATTTCTCGAAGAGTCCACGCATTCATCCGCTGCATCCGCTGCCACCGCTGGCTCCGGGCAACCAGACCGACGGCGCCGTGCAGCACACCGTCACCGGGGCGTTTGCGCCCGCGCTGGGCGCCGGCTTCGAAGGCGTCGGCCAGGGCTTCAGCGGCCCGCAGGGCACCTTCACCGTCAACAGCGCGCCGCCGGATACGAATGGCGCCGTGGGCGCGACCCAGTACCTGCAGATCGTCAACACCGGCTTCGCGGTGTTCGACAAAGCCAGCAAGGCGGTGATCTACGGTCCGGTGCCGAGCAACACCCTATGGTCCGGCTTTGGCGGCCCCTGTGAGGCCGACAACGACGGCGACGCCGTGGTGGTCTACGACAAGGCCGCCAACCGCTGGGTCGTCTCGCAATTCGCCGTCAGCGCCACGCCGTACTACCAGTGCGTGGCCGTGTCGGCCACCAGTGACGCCACCGGCGCGTACTACCGCTACGCCTTCTCCTACGGCAGCGTCTTTCCCGACTATCCAAAGATGGGCGTCTGGCCGGACGGCTATTACGAAACCTTCAACATGTTCACCAATACCTTCCAGGGCGCCAAGTTGTGCGCCTATGACCGCACTGCGATGTTGAGCGGCCAGGCGGCGACCCAGCAGTGCTTCCAGTTGTCCACCAGCTACGGCGGCGTGCTGCCGGCGGACCTCGACGGCGCCACCGCGCCGCCGGCCGGCGCGCCGAACTACATGCTGAACTTCACCAGCAACTCGCTGAACCTGTGGAAATTCCATGTGGACTGGGCGAACAGCGCCAACACCACGCTGAGCGGTCCGATCAACATCCCGGTGGCCGCCTTCGCCACTGCCTGCCGGGGCGGCAGCTGCATCCCGCAATACGGTACGCGGCAAAAGCTGGACTCGCTGGGCGATCGCCTGATGTTCCGCCTGGCCTACCGCAATTTCGGCGACCACGAGTCGCTGGTGGTCAACCATTCGGTGCAGGTCGGCGCCAAGCACAACAACCCCTACACCGGGGTGCGCTGGTACGAGATCCGCAGCCCGGGCACCACGCCGGTGGTCTACCAGCAGTCCACCTTCTCGCCGGACACCAGTTATCGCTGGATGGGCTCGGTGGCGATGGACAAGCAGGGAAACATGGCGCTGGGCTACAGCGTATCCAGCAGCGCGCTGCACCCGGCGATCCGCTACACCGGGCGGCTGAGCACCGACGCGCTGAGCACCATGCAGGCCGAGAACAGCATCATCGAGGGCCAGGGCTCGCAAAGCGGCAACAACCTGTCGCGCTGGGGCGACTACAGCGCGATGACGGTCGATCCGGTCGACGACTGCACGTTCTGGTACACCACCGAGTACCTGAAGAGCACCGGCTCGTTCAACTGGAACACGCGCCTTGCGTCGTTCAAGTTCCCGGGCTGCCAATAAACCGGCTCGGGTTATCCAGCATGCCCGTCACCCATCGCGGTGGCGGGCAGCTCTCTCCTGCTGTTTCGGACGCGGCAGCGCGCTCAGGCGCTCTGCGGCAGCGGCGGTTCGCCGGCGTCGAACGGGTCGAGCCAGTCCTCCGGCGTCAGCACCGGCAGGCCATGGGCGAGGCGTGCCTTGTCGCACTGCGGGCTGATCGTGCCGAACTCCCACGACGGCTGCACCTCGCGGCACACCGACGGCCGCTGCGGGTAGATGCCGCAATGCGCCGCCTCGCCCACCGTGCCCTGCAACGCCACGCAGCGCGGTTGCGCGGCGTTGGTGCCGCGCATCGCCAAGCGGTTCGGGTCGAGCTTCTCGGTCAGTTCCGACGGTACGTTGCCGCCGAGGAAGGCTTCCGCTTCCGACCAGTGGAACGCCACGCGAAAGTACGCGCAGCAGGCACCGCAACGCAGGCAGGGATGTTGCATCGAATCGACCGTGGGCGCCCCGAGGCGCGCAGGAGGCGGATTCTAGTGCAGCGGACGTCCGGTGCGCAGCAGGGAAGCAAGCGCTACCCCTCCCTGCCCTCCCCTGCCGAGCAGGGGAGGAGATTCCGAAAGCCGGCAACCGCTGCGCGGCTGCCGGCTTGGTTACTCATGGCTCGCCGGCGAAGGTGTTGCAGCGGGCGATGTCGCCGCTGCCGAAGCCGGCCTTGAACCACTTCACCCGCTGCGCCGAGGTGCCGTGGGTGAACGTATCCGGCCGCACCCGGCCCTGCGCCTGCTGCTGCAGGGCGTCGTCGCCGATGTGGCTGGCCGCGTTGAGCGCCGATTCGATGTCGCCCGGCTGCAGCCAGTTCAGCTCCTGCTGGCTGTGGTTCGCCCACACGCCGGCGTAGCAATCCGCCTGCAGTTCCTGCCGCACCGACAGGCCATCGGCGCCATCCATCGGCACGCCGCGGCGACGCGCCTCGTCGACCTTGTCGAACACGCCGGTCAGCTTCTGCACGTGATGGCCGACCTCGTGCGCGATCACGTAGGCGCGGGCGAAGTCGCCGGAGGAATGCAGTTCGTCCTGCAGTTGCTGGAAGAACGTCAGGTCCAGGTACACCTTCTGGTCGCCCGGGCAATAGAACGGGCCCACCGCCGTGGTGGCGCCGCCGCAGGCCGTGTTCACGCCACCGCTGAACAGGTGCAGCTTGGGCTCGACATAGGTGGCACCGTGCGCCTGGAAGATCGCGCCCCAGCTCTGCTCGGTCGAATGCAGGATCGCGCTGACGAAGGCCTGCTGCTCGGGATCGACCTGGACCGGCCGCCCGGTCTGTGTCGGTGCGCCCGGCGGGGTGCCGCTCTGGTCCAGCAGTGCCAGCGGATTCTTGAAGAAGATCCAGCCCAGCAGCGCCAGCACGATCAGGCCGCCCAGGCCCATGCGGCCACCGCCACCGAAACGCGGGCCACCGCCGCCACCGTTGTCGACCTCGACATTGCTGCTGCTGCCGCCTTTTCGCCAATCCATAGGAATCCCTTGCTGACCGATGCACGCGCCCCGACGCCGCGTGGCGACGATAGCGCGTCGACCGGGATCACGCCACGGCATGCGCTGCCGCTAAAGTAGGTGACCTTTTGTGAGGATTTCAGCATGACCCACCTGCCCGCCCTGGTCACCCTGCTCACCGTGCTGCTGCTGTTCGGCACCATGTGGGCCGTCGGCCACGCCCGCGGCAAGTACGGGATCAAGGCACCGGCCACCAGCGGCGACCCCGCATTCGAGCGCGCCTATCGGGTGCAGATGAATACGCTGGAGAGCACGGTGATGTTCCTGCCCACGCTGTGGCTGGCGGCGAACTACGGCTTCAGCGGCTGGGCCGGCGTGGCGGGGCTGGTCTGGATCGTCGGCCGCGTGTGGTACGCGCTGGCCTACCTGAAGGATCCCGCCAAACGCGGCCCCGGCTATATGGTCGGCATGCTCGGCTGGGCCGCGCTGCTGGTGCTGGCCTGCGTCGGCGTGGGCCGCGCGATGCTAGTCTGAGCCCGCGGCCCGCAGGCCGCGGGCAATCCTGGCGGCCGACCGGCTTGCGCGGCCGGCCTGCAAACCACTAGCTTGGGCTCGCACCGTTCCCTGCCACAGGCCATGGTCACCGCATGCAGATCAGCAGCACCGAGGTCTCGCCCCTGTCGCCTCCGGATTCGCCACCCCCACCGCATGCCGGCCGCACCGCGCCCGGCCTGCGCGCCAGCGTGGGCATCATCGTCGTCTACTTCGCACTGCAGTTCGCCGTCAGCTTCCTGTTCGGGGCGGCGATTGCGGCGACGGCGGCTTTGCGCAACAACGGCGCGGGCATCGAGACGGCGATCCGCACCACGCTTGCGCAGCCGGCGATGCAGGCGCTGCTGGCGATCCTCTCGCTCGGCGTGGCCGCGCCGCTGACCCTGTGGCTGATGCGCCGCAGCTGGCCGGCGCTGTGGCCGCAGGCGCAGCCGCCGGGGTTCGGCTTCGTGCGTCCGCGCCAACCCCTGTTCTTCGCGCTGGCGGTGCTGGTCGGACTGGCCGCGCCGTTCCTCGGTGCGCTGTTGACCGAGTGGCTGGCCCACGGCCACACGGTGACCCAGGACATCCAGCAGATCGGCGGCAACACCCCGCTGGGGCTGCGCATTCCGCTGGTGCTGGTGGTGGTGTGCGTGGGGCCGCTGGTGGAAGAGCTGCTGTTCCGCGGCGTGCTGCTGTCGGCCTTGATGAAGCGCGTGCATGTCGGCTGGGCGGTGGCCGGCAGCTCGCTGCTGTTTGCGCTGGTGCACCTGCCGGGGCTGGACTACCAGTGGTACGCGCTGCCGAACCTGCTTCTGCTGGCGCTGCTGCTGGCCGGATTGCGGCTGCGTTCGGGCTCGATCTGGCCGGCGGTGCTGGCGCATGGCGTCAACAACCTGCTGGCCGTCGCCGTCTGGTTCGTGGCGATCAACCCGCCGGGCTGATTCCGCCGCGGCGCAGGAGTCGCGCGGTCTCGAACAGCGGCAGGCCCATGACCCCGGAATAGCTGCCGTCGAGATGCTCGACCATCGCCGCGCCGCGGCCCTGGATCGCATACGCGCCGGCCTTGCCGAACGGCTCGCCGGTGGCGACGTAGGCGGCGATCGCCGGCTCGTCCAGCGTGGCGAAGCGCACCTGCGACACGCACACCTCGCACCGCTCGCCGCCGCTGCCGACCAGCCACACCGCCGAGACCACCGCATGCGTGCGGCCCGACAGCCGGCGCAGCATCGCCGCCGCGTCGGCGGCGTCGCGCGGCTTGCCGAACACTTCGTCGTCGTCCAGCACCACCTCGGTGTCCGCGCCGAGCACGAGCGCGTCGCCAGCGTGCGCCAGCGCGGCGAGGCCGGCGCACGCCTTGTCGCGCGCCACCCGGCTCACGTAGTCGCGCGGCGATTCGCCCGGCGCACGCTGCTCGGGCACGTCGACGTCGAGCACGACGAAGTCCGCGCCGAGCTGCTCCAGCAACTGGTGCCGGCGCGGTGACTGCGAGGCGAGATAAAGCCTCGGGCTCACAGCGTCAGGCTGTATTCGCAGAACTGGTAGTCGCGCTGCCAGCCCAGCGCTTCGTACAGCGCCTGCGCCGGGGCGTTGTCCAGTGCGGTGGACAACGAAAGGCTGGCCGCGCCCAGGGCGTGCGCATGTTCCGCCGCCGCCTTCAGCAACCCAGCTCCCACACCTTGCCGCCGCGCCGTCGCCGCCACGAACAGATCGTTGAGCAGCCAGGTGCGCACGGTGCGCACCGAGGAGAACAGCGGATACAGCTGGGTGAAGCCGAGCGCGGCGCCGTGCTCGTCCAGCGCCAGCAGCACCAGCGATTCGTGCTGGCGCAAGCGCTCCGCCAGGAAATCCCGCGCCCGTGCCAGGTCTGCCGGCTGGCCGTAGAACTGGCGGTAGCCGTCGAACAGCGGCGCCAGCTGGTCGAGGTCGAGAAGGGTGGCTTGCCGGACGTGGAAGGACATGGCGGGTGGGCTCCGTGGAGTTCAGGCGCGATGGTAGGGGTGGCCGGACACGATCGTGGTGGCACGGTACAGCTGTTCGGCCAGCACCAGCCGCACCAGCATGTGCGGCAGGGTCAGCGGGCCCAGCGACCAGCGCTGGTCGGCGCGCGCCAGCACCTCGGGCGCGTGGCCGTCCGGGCCGCCGACGAGGAACGCCAGGTCGCGCCCGGCCATGCGCCAGCCTGCCAGTTGGGCGGCCAGTTCCTCGCTGGACCAGCTCTTGCCCCGGCCATCGAGCGCGACCACGTGGATGTCGTGCGGCAAGGCCGCGAGGATCGCAGCGCCCTCGTCCTGGATCGCCCGCACATCGTCGCGGCCCTTGCCGCGGTTGCCGGGTTTCAGCTCGACCAGCTCCAGCGGCAATTCGTGCGACAGCCGCTTGCGGTATTCGGCAAAGCCTTCCGCCACCCAGCCGGGCATGCGTTCACCGACGGCGATCAGGCGCGCGCGCATGCCGTGGGTTCGCCTCAGCTGGCTTGCGCAGCGTCGACTTCCTGCCCGTGGTCACCCACCGTCCACAGCCGCTCCAGGCCGTAGAACTCGCGGATGCGCGGCAGCATCACGTGGACGATCACGTCGCCCAGGTCGACCAGCACCCATTCGCCTTCCGTTTCGCCTTCCACGCCCAGCGGCATCACGCCCGCCTTCTTGGCGAACTTGCCCACTTCGTCGGCGATGGATTTGACGTGGCGGGCCGAGGTGCCGGAGGCGATCACCAGCAGGTCGGCGATGGAGGTCTTGCCGCGGACGTCGATCTCGCGCACGTCCTTGGCCTTCAGTTCTTCGAGCGCGTCGATGACCGACTTGCGCAGGGTAGCCGTGGTGACGGCCTTGTTGCTACGGGCTGTGCTCAAGAGGGTGGGCCTCGATGCGGGATCGCAGCGCAAAATGGCGCGGGCGCAGTATAACCGCGCAACCGCAACGTCACGTCAAGGTGCCCACCGTCACGGACAGGCCCGTTCAGTGCGCCAGCGAGCGCCTGGCCAAGCGGTATTCGTGCATCAGTCGCGCCACCAGCTCGGCGGCCGGCTGCGGGCGCACCAGCGCGGCGGCCTGGCCGCACCATTCGGACAACAGGTCGCCGCGCCCGGCGGCGGCCGCCGCGCGCCGCAGCGGTGCGGTGAGCGCGTTCAGCACCGGATACGGCAAGCCCTGCGCCGCTTCGGGCATCGCCTCGACGAAGCGGTTGCGCAGGCCGCGGGCGGCGCGCCCGGAGAAGCCGCGGATGGTGGTGACCCGGTGCTCCTCGACCTGCGGCAGATCCTGCTTCCACGCCTCGGCGGCCGAGCACTCCGGGCAGGTGAGGAAGGCGGTGCCGAGCTGGCTGGCCGCCGCGCCGAGCACTTCCGCCGCCAGCATGCCGCGGCCGTCCATGATGCCGCCGGCGGCGATCACCGGGATGTCGATCGCGCGCACGGCCAGCGGCAGCAGCGCGAACAGGCCGATCATCGCGTCCTCCGCCTCGTGCAGGAAGGTGCCGCGATGGCCGCCAGCCTCGGCGCCCTGCATGCACACCGCGTCGGCGCCGGCGCCGGCCCAGGCGCGTGCCTCGGCCACCGTGGTGGCGGTGCCGATCACGCAGATGCCGCGCCGATGCAGCTCGCGCAACTGCGCCGGGGCGATCACCCCGAACGTAAAGATCGCTGCCGCCGGACGCGCCTCGCACAGCGCGGCGAACTGCTCGGAGAAAAGCGGCGCCCAGCGCGGCGGAACGCTGGTGCGCACGTCGAGGCCTTCGCGCACCATCAGCGCATCAAGCTGCTCGCACGCTTTCGCCACCGCCGCCATGTCGGCCTCGAATTCGTCCGGCAGCACGAACAGGCCGATCGCATACGGTTGCTCGCCGAGCGCGCGGATCTGCGCCGCCTGGTCGAGGATCGCCTGCGGCTCCAGGTAGCCGGCGCCGAGCGAGCCCAGCGCGCCGGCATTGGACACCGCCGCCACCAGCGCCGGCGGCGTCGAGCCGGACATCGGGGCCTGGATCAGCGGATGCTCGATGCCGAGCCGGCTGGCGAACGATGTATCCATGGCGTGGCGGCCCGTGGCGGAAACGGACACAGTATCCGCCACTGCCACGCGCGGCAGAAGCCGCCGGCAGCTCCGCCTGCCGGCGGCAGGCGCTCAGCCGCCGGACTTCATGGCGTCGCCCTTCATGGCGTCGCCCTTCATGGCGTCGCCCTTCATCGCTTCGTGCTTCATCGCTTCGTGCTTCATGGCATCGTGCTTCATGGCACCGTGTTTCATGCCGTCATGCTTCATGGTCGTTTTCTGCATGGCGTCGTGCGCCATGACGGTGCTGGAGCTGGCGGCCATCGCGTCCTGTGCGAGCGCGGACGCGGTGGCGAGGCCGCAGGCCATGGATACGGCAAGAAGAGTGGCAAGTCGTGCGTTCATCGGAAGATCCTCGGGAGAAAGAAAGGGGAACGGCCACGCCGCCCCCCTCGCTTCCTTCGCCGCCCGCCGGCCGGCGGTTACCTCGCTCGGCTCAGCCGCCCTGCCCGGCCACGATATTCACCGTGATGGCGATGATGAACACGTTGAAGAAGAATGCGATCACGCTGTGCAGCAGCACCACGCGACGCAGGTACTTGCTGGTGATCTGCACGTCGGAGACCTGGAAGGTCATGCCGATGACGATCGAGAAATAGGCGAAATCCCAGTAGTCCGGCTCGGGCGTATCGGGAAACTCCAGGCCGGCATGCTTCTCGCCGAAATCACCGTAGTAGCCGTGGGCGTAGTGCACCGCGAACATCACGTTGAGGAACAGCCAGCTGAGCACCACGCTCAGCACGCCGACGGCCAGCGCCGGCACGCCACCGCCCCGGGCCGCATGCAGTTCGTTGCCCAGCGCCGCCAGCACCACTGCCGAGAGCAGCACGCCGCCCCACAGCACGCCCCAGCGGCCGGTGTCCAGCGCCCGCGCCTGGATGCGCATGTGACTCGGCGAAGCCCGGCTGAACAGGCGCGCGAAGACGCCCAGGAACACCAGCGCGGCCAGGTCGAAACCCAGCAGCACCGCATTGGCCGGACGCACGCCGGCATGCAGCAGCAGCGCCAGCGCCACCAGGAAGATCAGCAGCGACAGCAGCGTCCACCGGCGGCCCTTCACGAAACGCCATGGCCGCCAGCCGCGCCGCTGCGGCGCGCGTTCGCCCGCGCGCCCTGATGATTCGTCCATGCTTGTCTCCGCGTCAGGGGCTCAGCCGAGCAGGTCGTGGTATTCCGGGTGCCGCTGCATCCACGCGGCAGCATACGAGCAGGCCGGCACCACCTTCCAGCCTTCGGCGCGCGCCGTCGCCAGCGCCTCCTGCACCAGGGCGGCGGCGATGCCGCGCCCACCCACCGCGGCCGGCACGCCGGTATGGGTGATCGTCATCACGCCGTCGGCCAGGGTGTACTCGAGCAGGCACGGCACGCCGTCCACGCGGGTCTCGAAACGACGGGCCATGCGATCGTGAAGGATGGCGAACGGCATGCGAACTCCTGGCCGGAACACAATCCCCACAGCATACGACCCGCGCGAGGCAAACGGGCGTGAAGCGATCGCGTTGCTTCATTCGCATCGGCTGCATGTGGCGCCGGGCATCGTGGGCGCCTGCCTGCCACCACCCACGGGAGAGTCCCATGAAACGAACCGCATCCGCGCACTGGTCCGGCGGCATCACGGACGGCCAGGGCACCATGTCGACCGATACCGGCGTGTTGCGAGAGTCGCCATTCGGGTTCAAATCGCGCTTCGAGGACGGCCCCGGCACCAATCCGGAGGAATTGATCGCGGCGGCCCACGCCGGCTGCTACTCGATGGCGCTGTCGCTGGGGCTGGGCAACGCCGGCTTCACCGCCAACAGCATCGACACGACGGCGGTGGTGACCCTGCTCAAGGACGGCGACGGCTTCGCCATCACCGAAGTGGCGCTGACCTGCCGGGCCAGGGTGCCGCGCATCGACACGGCCACGTTCGACGGTATCGCACGGGCGACCAAGCTGGCCTGCCCGGTGTCCAAGCTGCTGAAGGCCACGATCACGCTGGACGCCCGGCTGGAAAGCTGACTCAGGCGGCGATCTCCTGCGCGGAAGGCCGGCTCGCGCCGGCTTCGACCCGCCGCCGCTGGCGCACCGCCTGTGCCAGCTGCTGCAGCACCCGCACCGAGCAGTCCCAGTCGATGCAACCGTCGGTGATGCTCTGGCCGTAGCGCAGCGGCTGGCCTGCCTGCAGGTCCTGGCGACCGCCGAGCAGGTGACTTTCCACCATCACGCCGAGGATGCGCTGCTCGCCGGCGGCGATCCGCGCAGCGATGTCCTCGACCACCCGCGGCTGGTTCTCCGGGTTCTTGCCGCTGTTGGCGTGGCTGGCGTCGATCATCACCCGGGCCGGCAGGCCGGCCTTGCCGATCGCGGTGCAAGCCGCGTCGATACTGGCCGCATCGTAGTTCGGCGCCTTGCCGCCGCGCAGGATCACGTGGCAGTCGCCGTTGCCGCTGGTGGTGGCCACGGCAGCTTGGCCGTCCTTGGTCACCGCCATGAAATGGTGCGGCTGCGACGCGGCCTGCACCGCGTCCACCGCGATCTTCACGTTGCCATCGGTGCCGTTCTTGAAACCGACCGGGCAGGACAGCCCCGAGGCCAGCTCGCGGTGCACCTGGCTCTCGGTGGTGCGCGCGCCGATCGCGCCCCACGCCACCAGGTCGGCGATGTATTGCGGCGTGATCATGTCGAGGAATTCGCAGCCGGCCGGCACGCCCAGCGCGTTGATGTCGCGCAGCAGGCCGCGGGCGATGCGCAGGCCCTTGTCGATGCGGAAGCTGCCGTCGAGGTCGGGATCGTTGATCAGCCCTTTCCAGCCGACCGTGGTGCGCGGCTTCTCGAAGTACACCCGCATCACCAGCTCCAGCGCGTCGCCCAGCTCGCGGCGCAGCGGCGCCAGTCGCGTGGCGTATTCCAGCGCGGCGCGCGGGTCGTGGATCGAGCACGGGCCGATCACCACCGCGAGGCGGTCGTCGGCACCGGCGAGGATGGCGTGCAGCGCCCGCCGCGAAGCCTCCACGGTGGCCATCGCCGTCTCGGTGGCGGCGCAGTCGCGCATGATCTCGGCCGGCGTGCCGAGGCGGGTGATGGTGCGGATGCGCAGGTCGTCGGTGGCGTGCATGGCGGCTCTCCTGGAGGTTTTTCAGGTGGCGGCCATAAAAAAACCGCCCTGGGATGGCGGTTCGGTGTGGTTCTTTCGATCAGATCAAAACGATCGCGTCCGCGCCGCCGCCATTGGCTTCGGGTAGCCGTAAAACCAGAAATACAGGCGAGCGGTGGCAGAGGACATGTCGCCATTGATAACACAATGGACGTCCAAATCAAACTCCCCGCCGGCACGAGGCTAGACTGGCGGCATGCCTTCGCCGCTCGACCTGCTGACCCGACCTGCCCGCGAAGCGGTCCGCCGCTGGGTGCTCGGCGCCTTCCCTCGCGCCGACAGCGGCGGCCTCGACTACGACCATCCGCACGGCGATCCGGGCCTGTTCGGTCCGCACAGCGCGACCTGGCGCGTGCACGCGGATTTCCCCGGCATGCTGGCCGGCGGCCTCGCCGCGCTGACCCTGCAGACCCTGCATCCGCTGGCGCTGGCCGGGGTGTGGGACCACTCCAACTTCCGCGGCGACCTGCTCGGCCGGCTGCGCCGCACCACCGCCTTCGTCGGCGGCACCACCTACGCGCCGCGCGCGCAGGCCGAGGCGCTGATCGCGCACGTGCGGCAGATCCACGACCACATCGCCGGCCATGGCGAGGACGGGCGCCCCTACAGCGCCAATGACCCCGAGCTGCTGACCTGGGTGCACGTCAGCGAGGCGTGCTGCTTCCTGCAGGGCTACCGCCGCTACGGCCACATCGCGCTGCCGCCCGGCGCGGCCGACCGCTACTACGACGAGGTGCGGCAGATCGCCGAGGCGCTGGGCGCGCGCGACGTGCCGGCCAGCGAACACGAGGTGGCGGAATACTTCCGGCGCATCCGGCCCGAGCTGGCCTTCACCGAACGCTCGCGCGTGGTGCTCGGCCTGCTGGCGCAGGTGCGCCTGCCGGTGCCGGCGGCCGGGCTGTCGCGCGACCTGTTCCTGTACGCCGGCCACGCGCTGCTGCCAGAGTGGGCGCTCGCGCTGCTGCACCACACGCCAAGGCAGCGGCGCCAGGCGCGGCTGGCGGCGCACGCGCTGTGGTCGATCGCGCCGGTATTCCATGCCGCGCTGAAGGACGGCATCGCCAGCCGCGCCTGCCGGCGCATGGAGATGCCGCCGGAGCAGCTGCGGCACTGGGCGTAGCACTGCGCCGCCCGGCGGCATTGACAGCGTCATCCCATCGGCTAACGTCGTGCGACAGCGTCAGTCGAGGACTTCCGTGGCGACACTCATTCCGACCCGCAACAGCTGCCTGCCGCGGATGACCGGCGGCGAGAAGCGCGTTTCCGAGCGGCTGGAACAGAAGCTGGAGGACGACTACCTGCTGTGGTACGACGTGCCGGTCGGACTGAAGCAGCGCCACCCGGATTTCGTGGTGTTCCACCCGCGCCGCGGCCTGCTGGTACTGGAGGTGAAGGACTGGAAGGCCGACACCCTCCGCCACGCCGACAGCACCCAGTTCACCCTGGTCACCGAGCGCGGCCTGGTGAAGGAGAACAACCCGCTGCTGCAGGCGCGCGCCTACGCGCTGGAGATCGGCGTGGTGCTGGAGCGCGACCCCGCGCTGCGCCACCCGGAAGGCTCGCGTTACGCCGGCAAGCTGATCATGCCGTGGGGCTGGGGCGTGGTGCTGGCCAACATCACCCGCAAGCAGTTCGACGAGGGCGCGCTGGGCGAGGTGCTGCCCGAGCACCTGGTGATCTGCCGCGACGAGCTGTACGAGACGGTCGACGCCGAAGCGTTCCAGCAGCGGCTGTGGGCGATGTTCCCGCAGGTGTATCCGGTGGCGCTGACCCTGCCGCAGATCGATCGCGTGCGCTGGCACCTGTTCCCGGAATTGCGGGTGGAAGCCGGCAGCGGCCAGTTCGGCCTGTTCGGTCCCACCGACGCCGCGGTGCGGCCGCTGGAAATCCCCGACCTGGTCAAGGTGATGGACGCGCAGCAGGAACAGCTCGCCCGTTCGATCGGCGGCGAGCACCGGATCATCCACGGCGTCGCCGGCTCCGGCAAGACGATGATCCTCGGCTTCCGCGCCATGCAGCTCGCGCGTGAGCTCTCCAAGCCGATCCTGGTGCTCTGCTACAACAAGACCCTGGCCGCACGACTGGAACAGTTGATCGGCGAGCGCGGCCTCAGCGAGAAGGTGCAGGTCTACAACTTCCACAAGTGGTGCCGCAAGATGCTGGTGGCCTACCACGAGCCGCTGCCGCCGGGCAGCGGCAAGGCCTTCGTCGAAGCGCTGCCGCCGGCGGTGATCGCCGGCGTGGACCGCGGCCGGATTCCGCGCGCGCAGTACGGCGCGGTGCTGGTCGACGAAGGCCACGACTTCGAGCCGGACTGGTACAAGCTGATCGTGCAGATGATCGACCCGGTCACCAACTCGCTGCTGGTGCTGTACGACGACGCGCAGAACATCTACGGCAACCCGAACCGCCGCAGGATCAGCTGGAAGAGCCTCGGCGTGCAGGCGCAAGGCCGCACCACCATCCTCAAGCTCAACTACCGCAACACGCTGGAAATCCTCTCGGTCGCGCGCACCTTCGCGCAGGACCTGCTCGCCTCGCGCAGCGACGACGCCGACGGCGACGGCGTGCCGCTGGTCGCGCCGGAAAGCGCCGGCCGCCGCGGCGCGGTGCCCGAACTGGTGCGCACCGACACCGCCCGTGCGCAGATGGATGTGCTGATTGCGCGGCTGCGCGACGAGCACGCGCATGGCCGTCCGTATTCCGAGATGGCGGTGATCTACCGCAACCAGTGGGAAGGCGAAAAACTGCACGAGGTACTGGGCGACCTGGGCATCCCCAGCCGGCTCGCCGACAACACCGGCAAGCAGAGCCTGTTCGCGGTCGAGGACAGCGTCAAGCTGGTCACCATGCACTCCAGCAAGGGGCTGGAATTCCCGTTCGTGATCATTCCCGGCATCGGTGGCCTGCCCAAGGAAGGCCAGTCCGAAGCCGACGAGGCGCGCCTGCTCTACGTCGCCATGACCCGCGCCACCGAACACCTGCTGCTGATCCACCACCTCGACTCGATGTTCTCCCGGCGCATCCGCGATTCGATCAACGAGGTGACGGCACAGCTGGAACGCGGGTGAGCGTGCCCAGAAAGCGGTCTCCCCCTGCTGCGGACCACCATCGTCGTGGCGATGATGTTCGGCTTCGGCGAAATTTCGCTTCACGGCTTCGCGGGAACAGCGCCATCGACGGGCCATGAACTTGTCCAAGCTTGCGGTGTGCTCGCGTTACCGGGAACGCGCGTCACGCTCCAGCCCGCGACTGTCCGCCGACGCACGCTCAAGAGCCTGATTGCTGAACGGCGCGCCCCTCTCTACAATAAGAATCATTCTCACTTGGCGCAGCCTCGTACCCGCGAGCAGCGCCAGCCAGTGCAGAAAGACAGCCATCGCACGGTGGCGGCTGGCCGATCTCGACCATGACCCGCACCGGCGCGAACAGCCAGCCCGATCCACGCAAGCCTGCCCACAAGGTTCCCGATGTCACCGTTTCCCTTTTTGTCCGTTCCGAGCGCCGCAGCCACGCGCCGCCCTTCCGCATTGCCGCGTGCGATCCGCGCGGCGCTGTCCGGCTTGCCATTGCTGGCGGCACTGGCGCTGCCCGCGTACGCTGCCGACGCAACGACCGACGCGCAGCAGAAAGCCGCAAAAACGCTTGAAAGCGTGCAGGTCACCGCGCCGATCGCCAAGGACAGCGACTCGGTGACCAAGACCGAGACGCCGATCATCGAGATCCCGCAGTCGGTCTCGGTGATCACCGACGAGCAGATGAGCCTGCGCGGCATCCAGGGCATCGAGGAAGCGGTGTGGTACACCGCCGGTGCGCAGGGTGGCGGCTACGGCCCCGACTCACGCAGCGATTGGCTGCTGGTGCGCGGCTTCACCCCCGCGCGCTACATGGACGGGCTGGCGTTGGCCGACGGCTCGGGCACCGGCATCACCCGCATTGAGCCGTACGGGCTGGAGCGGCTGGAAGTGCTGAAGGGGCCGTCGTCGGTGGTCTACGGCGCGATGCCGCCGGGCGGCATGGTCAACATGGTCAGCAAGCGGCCGACCGGGCAGCCACTGCGTGAAGTGGGCGTCGAGGTCGGCGGCTTCGACCTGCGCCAGGGCACCTTCGATTTCGCCGGCCCGCTGAACGATTCGGGCACGCTGCTGTATCGGCTCACCGGCCTGGCACGCAACAGCGACACCATGGTCGACCATATCAAGGACGACCGTTACTACCTCGCGCCGGCGCTGACCTGGAAGCCCAGCAACACCACCTCGCTGACCGTGCTGTCGCATTTCCAGAAAGCCGAGACCGCCTCCGGCGGCGGCTTCCTGCCGGCCTCGGGCACCTTGCTGCCGAACCCCAACGGCAAGATTCCGCGCGACCGCTTCACCGGCGAGCCGGGGCAGAACGATTACGACAAGACCATCGCCTCGATCGGCTACGAGTTCCACCACGACTTCGCCAGCGGCCTGGCGTTCAACCAGAACCTGCGCTACGGCAAGGCCGACGTCGACAACGACGGCGGCAACGTGGGCGCGTTCGGCCTGCTCGGCGACGGCCGCACCCTGCTGCGTTACTTGTTCCCGAACGAGAACCACACCAGAACGTTCGGCGTCGACAACAACCTGCAATACGTCTTCGACAGCGGCAGCGTGCAGCACATCGTGCTGGCCGGCGTCGACTACCGCCGCGCGAAGGACGACTACGCCTCTGCATTCGGCTTCAATGTCGCCGGGCTGGACGTGTTCGACCCGGTCTACGGCAGCCCGGTGGCCGTTCCCGCGTACACCAGCCACACCGTGCAGACGCAGTCGCAGTTGGGCGTGTACCTGCAGGATCAGATCAAGCTGGGGCGCTGGGGCATCACCGTCGGCGGCCGCCAGGATCACGTGAAGACCGATACCGACAACCTGCTCGGCAGCAGCACTGCGCACCAGACCGACGACGCGTTCTCCGGCCGCGTCGGCGTCAATTATCTGTTCGACAATGGCCTGGCACCGTACGTGTCGTGGTCGCATTCGTTCCAGCCCACCGTAGGCACCGACTTCGCCGGCAAGGCCTTCAAGCCGACCACCGGCAACCAGTACGAAGCCGGCCTGAAGTACCAGTCGGCCGGCGGCAACGGCCTGCTTACCCTGTCCGCCTACCAGATCACCCAGCAGAACTCGCTGACGATCGACCCCGACCACACGCTGTTCCAGGTACAGCAGGGCGAGACCCGCCTACGCGGCGTCGAGCTGGAAGGGCGCTGGAACATCGGCCCCAACCTCAGCGTGTACGGCGACTACACATACAGCGATTCGAAAGTCACCCGCACCAACGACCTGCCCTCGCTGGGCAAGCAGATCGCCTTGCTGCCGAAGCAGCAGGCCGCACTGGGCGCCGACTACACCATCGTCGGCGGTCCGCTGGCCGGGCTCGGTTTCGGCGGCGGCGTGCGCTACGTGGGCGAGCATTATGGCGACATCCACAACGACTGGAAGACGCCGGCCTACACCCTGTTCGACGCCGCCGTGCACTACGACGTGGGCGGCTGGCGGCTGCAGTTGAATGCCAGCAACCTGTTCGACAAGGAGTACGTCTCGGCCTGCAACAGCGCCGCGTGGTGCTACTACGGCTACGCGCGCACGGTTACCGCCAGCGCGCGTTACCGCTGGTAAGGCATGATCAGCCTGCTGGCCTTCGTGTTCGCAGCGTGTTCCGCCATCGCGTGGTACGCCGCCTCGCCGCACTGCATGTGGCTCGCGCTGCGCGGCCACCCGCGTGCGGCGTGCGGCGCCGGCAGCGTGCTGGCGCTGCTGTCGCTGGCCAGCTGGATCGGCGCGCTCGGCGCCGCCGTCGGGCTGTGCGCGATGCTGGCCAGCTGGATGCTGGCGTTGATGGTGCAGCCGTACCTGGCATGGTTCGTCGGCACGCCGGAGGCGGATGTCGCCGCGGTGGAGAAGGACTGATGTGGGCCCGTGCCAGCGCCGGCGTGCTGCCGGGCTTCTTCCTTGCCGCCGCCCTGGTCGGCCTGGTCGGCTGGCTGCTTCCCGGACCGTGGGAATCGACCATCGTAGCCGGGCTGGCCGCGTTCTTCCCGTTGTGGATCGGGCTGATCTGCGCCGCGTTCCGGTTCTCCAGCGGCAGACGCGCATGGCGATGGCTGGGCGGATGGGCGCTGCTCGCGCTGGGCTTGCTGTGGCTGCTGCAGACGTCCGGCTGGGTTCGTTGAGATCGGCCGCATGAAACTGCAACCCGCCACCCTGCGCACCTTCACCATGCTGCACTCGTGGATGGGGCTGGTCGCCGGCTTCGCGTTGTTCGTGGCGTTCTACGCCGGCGCGATCACGGTGTTCCATCAGCCGCTGCAGCAATGGGCGACACCGCACACCGCCGCCATCGGCTCACTCGACGACACGCAACGTCTGCTCGACGATGTGCTGGCACGGCATCCGGAAACGCGCGAGCACGTGGGCATGACGTTCCCCGGCTACGAACTGGCCCAGCCCACCGCGTACTGGCAGGACCACCATGGCACCTGGCTGTTCGCCACCCCGGACAACCTGGCCGGCAGCTCGACCCCGCCCGGTGCCAACCTGCCCGAACTGATCAACCAGCTGCATTACACGCTGGGCATTCCCGTCGCGGGCACCTGGCTGATGGGTGTCGTCAGCCTGCTGTACGGCATCGCGCTGGTGTCCGGTTTCGTGATCCATCTGCCGCGGCTGGCCAAGGACCTGTTCGCGTTGCGGCCCGGGCGCAACCTCAAACGCTTCTGGCAGGACGCGCACAACGTGATCGGCGTGCTGAGCCTGCCGTTCCACATCGTGTTCGCGGTCACCGGCGCGCTGCTGTGCCTGATGTTCGTGCTGATGCTGGCGCTGAACCCGCTGATCTACGAGGGCAAGCTGATGGCCGCCTCGGCGGCGGCGATGAACACCGCGCCGATCATGCAGAAGGCCGACATCACTAGGCCGCTGTCGCCGCTGGCGAGCTGGCATGCACGTTCGATCGAGGTGGCGCGCGACCAGGGCATCGCGGACTTCGCGCCGGGCTACCTCAAGCTGGCGCATGCCGGCAACGCACACGCGGTGGTCGAGATCACCGGCACCGCGCCGCGCGGGCTGGGCGGCGGCGCGGTGGCGCTGGATGCCACCAGCGGCACCGTACTCGCCACCCAGTTGCCCGGCGCACGCGACGCCAACCACGCCACCCTGGCCGCGGTGTATGCGCTGCACTTCGGCGACTACGGCAACGTCGCGGTGCAATGGCTGTACTTCCTGCTCGGGCTGGGCGGCGCGTTCCTGTTCTACTCGGGCAACCTGTTGTGGATCGAATCGCGGCGCAAGCGCCGCCAGCCGGAACAGGGCCGCTCGTCGATCATCATGGCGCGGGCCACCGTGGGCATCTGCATCGGCGTCTGCGTGGCGGTCTCCGCCGCCTTCGTCGCGGCGCAACTGCTGCCCTGGCTGGGCGGGAACGCGGGCGCGGGCGAGCGCTGGGTTTGCTTCGGCAGTTGGGCGCTGTGCGCGCTATGGGCGTCGTGGCGCGCGCCGTTGCACGCGGCGCAGGAACTGCTGTGGCTGGCTGCCCTCGTCACCGCGCTCATTCCATTGGCGCATGGCCTCGCCACAGGCTGGTGGTTCTGGCGCAGCGCCGCGGCCGGACACGGCGCGCTGTTTGCCATCGACATCGGCACGCTGGCATTGGCCATCGGTTTCGGCGCACTGGCACGTGCGACGGCTCGCCGCGGCCGCACCGGCGCAGCGAACAGCGTGTGGGCGGATCAGCACCGGTAAGGCGCCAAAAGTGCGGGATCGTCGAACAATCCCGCCGGCAGCAGGTAGCGCGGGTCGCGCCCGGCGGCGAGCAGTTCGCGGATGCGGGTGGCGGAGATTTCCAGCGGGGTCACTGCCAGCTCGGCGACCTTGCCGGCGGGCAACCTGCGCAATGCCGACAGCTCGGTGATGCGGCGGCCGGCCACTTCGCGTTCCAGTTCCTCCGACAGGCTGGCGGAAACACCCGGCCGGCGTAGCACGCCGATGTGTGCCGCCGCGAACAGCTCGCGCCAGCGATGCCAGCTGGCGAGGCCTGCAAACGCGTCCGCGCCGAGCAGCAGCACCAGCGGGCGCTCGCCCTGCTCCGCGCGCAGCTCGTGCAAGGTGTCGATGGTGTACGACGGGCCCTCGCGATCCAGTTCGCGGGTGTCCAGCACGAGCCGTGACTGGCCGCGCAGCGCGGCACGCAGGATCGCCACCCGCTGCGCCGCGGTGGCTATCGGCGGTGCGCGGTGCGGCGGCACGCTGACCGGCAGCAGGCGCACCTCGGCGTCGAGCAGTTCGGCCGCTTCCCACGCCACGCTGAGGTGGCCCAGGTGCACCGGGTCGAAGGTGCCGCCGAAGATGGCGAGTGGCCTGGCAGATGTCTGCGGCAAGAGCCTTACCCCTCCCCAACCCGCCGCTGCAGGCAGGGGCGGGAGCAAGTCACGGCCCCTTGCTGCCCGACGGGGCGGTCAAATGTCATGCGAGCGCCCGGGCCGCGCGCGGCTCGGCGATGGCGGCGATCAGCCGTTCGGCTTCCTGCCACGGGTTGCCCTGCTCGCGGCCCTTGACCATGCGGTCGATGCGCGAGGCGCGGGCCAGGCACTGCAGCCAGTGCTCGCGCGGCGCGCGGCGCAGGGCCTGGCGGAACTGCTGCGCGCGACTGTCCCACAGGTGCTCGGCCTTGGCCTGCGCGGCGAAGTCCGCGGCATTGGCCAGGCGCAGCGCCAGCTGCAGTTGATTGACCAGCCAGCCCATCAGCGCCAGCAGTTCGTCGCCCTCGGAACGCAGCCCGGCGAGGATGCGCAGCGCGCGTGCGCCGTCGCCGGCAAGGGCCGCGTCGGTGAGCTTGAACACGTCGTAGCGGGCGCTGTCGGCGACCAGGTTCTCCATCTCGGCGGCGTCGACGCGGCCCTGCCCGTGCAGCACGGCGAGCTTGTCGACCTCTTGCGCGGCAGCGAGCAGGTTGCCTTCGACGCGTTCGGCCAGCAGCGCCACCGCATCGGGCGTGGCGGTGAGTCCGCGCGAGGCGAGCCGCGCGCCGATCCACACCCGCCACTGGTCCGGCCGCGGTGAACTGAACACCACCATCGCTCCGCTGGCGTCGAGCTTCCTGCTCCAGGCGCCGTCGTGCTTGCTGCTCCATTCCATCGCCGTGATCAGCAAGGTGACGTCCGGCGGCGGGTCGGCGCAGAACGCGCCGATCGCCTTGGCGCCGTCGATGCCGGGACGACCGCTGGGCAGGCGCAGGTCGAGCAGCCGGCGGCTGGCGAACAGCGACATGCCCGCCGCGGCGCGGGCCAGGTCGTTCCAGTCGAAATGCTGGCCGACTTCGAGCACTTCACGTTCGCTGTAGCCGAGCTTGCGCGCCTGCGCGCGCAAGGCATCGGCGGCTTCCAGCACCAGCAACTGCTCGCCGGCGAGCAGGTAGACCGGCTGCAGGCTGTCCGCCGCCAGCGCCTTCTGCCATTGGCCGGGGCTGAGCGGCATCAGTGCGTGCTGGCGGCGCCGGCCGGTGCGGCCAGCTCATGCTTGCCGGCGGCCTGCAGGCGGAACAGGATCGCCTGCACCATGTCGTCGTTGAGGCTGCGCTGGATCTCTTCCACCTGCGAGGCGTTGCCGACGGTGTCGCCGGCGTCGTAGCTGTACTCGCGCGACATGTCGATGCGCTGGTGCGGCACCAGCACCTGTCCGTCGGGGCCGAGCACGTCGAACTGCACCTGGTAGCGCACCGCATATTCGGTGACGCGCACGTAGCCGCCGGCACTCAGCGTCTCGGTGCTGAAGGCCGCCACCGGCACACGCAGCTCGGCGATGCCGGCGCCGCTGTCGTCCTCGACGGTGGCGCCGGAGGTCTGCAGCGCGCGGGCCAGGTGGCGCTCGAACTCGCCGCCGCCGCTCGCGGCAAGGTGCACCCGCTGCATCTCGGATGGCAGGGTGGCGTTCTCGCGCAGATGGAAGCCGCAGCCGCCCAGTACGAGCGTTGCGGCCAGCAGCAGCGAGACCTGGAACAGGCGGTGCGCCTTCATGAAGCTCATGGGTTTCATCCTGCGACGATGTTGACGATCTTGCCGGGTACCACGATGACCTTGCGCACCGTCATGCCGGCCAGGAAGTGCGCCACCTGCGGTTGGGCCAGCGCCAGCGCCTCGGCTTCTTCCTTCGAAGCCTGCGCGGCCAGCTCGATGGTAGCGCGCAACTTGCCGTTGATCTGCACCGCCAGGGTGACCGTGTCGCGCACCAGCGCGGCCGGATCCACCGGCGGCCACGGCTGATCCTCCAGCACGCTCTCGGCATGGCCGAGCGCCTGCCACAGAGCGTGGCTGACGTGCGGCACCACCGGATTGAGCAGCAGCACCATCGCCTCCAGCGCCTCGTGGCGCACCGCGCGGCCCTGCTCGCTCTGGTCGTTGAACTTGCCCAGCGCGTTCAAGAGTTCCATCAGCGCGGCGATCGCGGTGTTGAACGCGTGGCGCCGGCCGAAATCGTCGCTGACCTTCTGGATCGTCTCGTGCAGCTGGCGGCGCAGCGCCTTCTGGCCCGCATCCAGCGTGGCGGGATCGGTCGCCGCATGATCCGGCCCCGCCGCGTGCGTGGTCACTTCGCGCCACAGCCGCTTGAGGAAGCGCGCCATGCCTTCGACGCCGGCCTCGCTCCATTCCAGCGACTGCTCCGGCGGCGCGGCGAACATCGAGAACAGGCGCACCGTGTCGGCGCCGTACTTGTCCACCATGGTCTGCGGGTCGATGCCGTTGTTCTTCGACTTCGACATCTTCTCGGTGCCGCCGATGTGCACCGGCTGACCGTCCGCCTTGAGCGTCGCGCCAATCACGCGCGCCTTCTCGTCACGACGAATCTCGACCGCGGCCGGGTTGATCCACTCCTTCGAACCGTCGGCGTTGTCGCGATAGAACGTCTCGGCGATCACCATGCCCTGGCACAGCAGGTTCCGCGCCGGCTCGTCCGAATGCACCATGCCGGCGTCGCGCAGCAGCTTGTGATAGAAGCGGAAATACAGCAGGTGCATGATCGCGTGTTCGATGCCGCCGATGTACTGGTCGACCGGCAGCCAGTAGTTCGCGCGCTCGTCGATCTGCGCGTCCGCGCCGGGGCTGGTGTAGCGCGCGTAGTACCAGCTCGACTCCATGAAGGTGTCGAACGTGTCGGTTTCGCGCTCGGCCGCGCCGCCGCATTGCGGGCAGCTGGTCTTGCGCCACTCCGGATCGGCCTTGATCGGCGACTGCACGCCACTGAACGCCACGTCCTCGGGCAGCACCACCGGCAATTGATCCTCGGGCACCGGCACCGCGCCGCAGGCGGAGCAGTAGATCACCGGGATCGGACAACCCCAGTAGCGCTGGCGGCTGACGCCCCAGTCGCGCAGGCGCCAGTTCACGCGGCGCTGGCCCTTGCCCTCGGCCTCGAGTACGCCGGCGATGTGGTCGAACGCGGCGCGGTAATCCTTGCCGTCCATCGCACCGGAGTTCACCACGCGCATGTCCACGCGGGTCTTGTCCGAGTACCAGTCCTGCCAGACGGCCGGGTCGTAGCTTTCGTCGCCGGCGGCGATCACCTGCCTGATCGGCAGGCCGTACTTGTGCGCGAACGCGAAGTCGCGCTCGTCATGGCCGGGCACCGCCATCACCGCGCCGGTGCCGTAGCCCATCAGCACGAAGTTGGCGACCCACACCGGCAGCTTCTCGCCAGTGATCGGATGCACCGCGAACAGGCCGGTGGCCATGCCGCGCTTGTCCTGGGTTTCCAGCTCCGCCTCGGAGACGCCGCCGTGCTTCAGCTCGTCGAGGAACGCCGCCAGCGGCGGATTGCCCTGCGCCGCCTTGTGCGCCAGCGGATGCTCGCCGGCGATCGAGACGAAGGTGACGCCCATCAAGGTGTCGGGGCGGGTGGTGAACACGGTCAGCGGCGCGGCCTCGCCATCCACCGCGAAGTGGATCTCCAGGCCCTCGCTGCGGCCCAGCCAGTTGCGCTGCATGGTCTTCACCGCGTCGGGCCAGCCCGGCAGCGTGTCCAGCCCGTCCAGCAACTCGGGCGCGTAGTCGGTGATCTTCAGGAACCACTGCGGGATCTCGCGCTTCTCGACCACCGCGCCGGAGCGCCAACCGCGGCCGTCGACCACCTGCTCGTTGGCCAGCACGGTCTGGTCGACCGGGTCCCAGTTCACCACCGCGTTCTTGCGGTACGCCAGGCCCTGCTTCAGCAGGCGGGTGAACATCAGCTGTTCCCAGCGGTAATAGTCCGGGCGACAGGTGGCGAACTCGCGGCTCCAGTCGATCGCGTAACCCAGCGACTGCAGCTGGCGGCGCATGTGCTCGATGTTCGCGTAGGTCCACTTCGCCGGCGCGGTGGCGTTCTTGATCGCGGCGTTCTCCGCCGGCAGGCCGAACGCGTCCCAGCCCATCGGCTGCAGCACGTTCTTGCCGTTCATGCGCTGGTAGCGGCTGATCACGTCGCCGATGGTGTAGTTGCGCACGTGGCCCATGTGCAGCGCGCCGGACGGGTACGGCAGCATGGAGAGGCAATAGAACTTCGGCCGCGAGGCATCCTCCTTCACTTCGTAGGCGCGCTGCGCATTCCAGTACTGCTGCGCGGCGGCTTCCACCGCCTGGGGGCGATAGGCAGCTTCATCCTGTTCGGGCGAGGTCGGGGCTTGAATGTCCTGCATGATTCCGTTGCCGTTGTGCGAGTGGTGCGAGCCGGCCCGGGCCGGCTGAGTGAACTGGGCAGACTAGCCCAGCGCAGGCCGGGCGCCAAGCTTGCGGCCTTCAGCCGGGCGGGCAGGCAGGCGCCTGGCCTTCGCCGAGCGCCCGCGCCGCGCTGGCGATCTGCGCCGCCAGCCGGGCGATCGCGCGCTGATGGCCCTGTACCAGGGCAGGATAACCCGGGCTCACCGCTTCATTGACGCGGCTGGTGCAAGCCAGCGTGGCGGGCCGTGCGCCGTGCAGCAGGCGTACGCTCCATGCGCCCTCGATCAACGCATAGCTGCCGGGCGCGGAGTCGAACCGGCGCAGGTCCAGCTTGATCCGCAGCAGCGGCTTATCGTTGCCGGGCAGGCCGCTGACGTCCGCGCTGTGCAGTTCGCGCGCCAGGTCGGCCGACAGCGCACTGCGCACCTCGTCGCCGAGCGGGGCGATCCAGCGCTCGCTGCCGAGCAGGGCCACGCCCTGCCCGCCTTCGCGCACCACCAGCTGCGGCTGGTCGACCTGCGCCGGCACGCCGACCGGCAGCAGCTCGAACGGCAGCGACGGCGCGCTAGTCGTCGGCGCCACCAGGCCGCCGGCAGACTCGTCCGCCGGCGCAACGAGGCCGCCAGCCGGCTCGTCGGCCGGCGCAACCAGGGTGTAGTAGTGCAACGGCGCCGAGGCACAGGCCGCCAGTAGCACGCCGGCCGCCACGCCCAGCAGATGCCTTCCGCTACGAATCATGGTTTGCTCCCTTGCGTCGGCGGCATCGCCGCGGGCGTGGTGACGGGTTTCGCGTCGGCCGGTTTCGCATCCGCGCGGCGGCCGCGGATCAGCGCCTCCGGATGGCCGCCCAGGTAATCGGTCAGCACGCGCAGCGAGCGTGCCATGCGCTGCAGCTGTTCCAGCGTGGCGCCCAGGTTCTGCTGCAGCGGCGAGTCGCCGGCCAGCGCCTCGTTCGCCGTGCCCATGGTCCGCTGCACGCCGTGCAGGGTGTCGCCGAGCGCCGGCAGCGTCTGGCCATTGACCTGCTTCAGCGTGCGGTCGAGCCCGGCCAGGCTCCGGTCCAGGTTCTGCCCGATGCTGTCGAACGGCACCTTGGCGAGCTTGTCGACGATCCCGGCCATCTGCTCCTGCAGCTTGTCGAAGCTGCCCGGCACGGTCGGAATGGTCAGCGGTTTCGCGGCCGGGTCGAACGCCACCTTCGGCGTCTTCGGGATGAAATCCAGCGCCACGTACAACTGGCCGGTGAGCAGGTTGCCGGTGCGCGCCTGCGCACGCAGGCCGTGCTCGACCAGGCGGCCGATCATCTGCGACAGGTCCGGATTCTCGCCGTGCGCCTTGGCCAGCGCCTCCAGCTTGTCATAGGCGGCGCCGAGCCGCTGCGGATAGATCACCGCGCCGACCAGCACCGGGAAGCGCTGCTTCTGCTCGTCGTAGTCCAGCCGCACCGACACCACCTTGCCGATGTTGATGCCGAGGAACTCCACCGGCGCGTCCACTGCCAGCCCGCGCACCGACTGCTCGAAGCGCATGCGGATGTAGTGCGGCGTACCGTCCGGCGGCGCCATCGCGGTGGCCTGGTCGCCGAACAGGGTGTACGCGTTGTCCTCCGGCGCCGGCGTGCTGTCGTGCGGCCCGGGCGGGTCCTGGAACGCCACGCCGCCGGCCAGCACGGTGGCCAGCGACTGCGTGTTGAGCTTCAGCCCGTTCGCGCCGATCGACACGTCCACGCCGCTGGCATTCCAGAAGCGCGAGGAGCGGGTGACGAACTTGTCGTTCGGGCCGTCCACGAAGATCTGCAGCGAGACGCCCTTGCCGTCCGGGTCCAGCTGGTAGGACGCCACCCGGCCGACCTGGATGCGCCGGTAGTACACCGGCGAGCCGATGTCGAGCGAGCCGAGGTCGCCGCTGTGCAGGACGAAGCTGCGCCCCGGCGCGCCGTGGTTCACCGCCGGCGGCAGCTCCAGCCCCTTGAACTCGTCCTGGTAGTCGTTCGAATCGCCCACGTCGGCGCCGATGAAGGCGCCCGACAGCAGGGTGTCGATGCCGGACACGCCGCCCAGCCCGATCCGCGGGCGCACCACCCAGAAGCGGGTGTCCTTGGTGGCGAAGCCCTCGGCGCTCTTCTCCAGCGCCACGTTGACCAGCACGTGGCTGCGGTCGCTGCTCAGATGGATCTTGTTGACCCGCCCGATCACCACGTTCTTGTACTTCACCGGGGTCTTGCCGGCGTCCAGGCCCTCGGCGCTCTGGAAGCTGATGGTGATCTGCGGCCCGGCCTGCAGCCAGTTGTTGATCACCAGCGACAGCCCGACCAACGCCGCCAGCGCCGGCACCAGCCAGATCAGCGAGGCGTTGAAGCGGCGCCGCTTCACCACCGGCCGCGGCAGCTCGCCGCCCGGCGGGGCCTGTTCGATGGGGTTGTCGTCAGTCATCGGTATCCTTGCCATCCCAGATCAGGCGGGGGTCGAAACTCATCGAGGCCAGCATGGTCAGCACCACGGTCAGGCCGAAGAAGATCACGCCCGGCAGCGGTTCCACCAGGCTCAGCACGCTGAAGCGCACCAGCGCCGTCAGCAACGCCACCACGAACACGTCCAGCATCGACCAGTAGCCGATCAGCTCGACCAGCCGATAGAGTCTTGCACGTTGCGGCCGCGCCCAGTCGCTGCCTTGCTGGCTGCTCACCAGCAAGGTGCCCAGCGCGAGGAACTTCAGCACCGGCACCACGATGCTGGCGGTGAACACGATGATCGCCAGGTTCGGCGAACCCTTCACCCACAGCTCCACCACGCCGCTGATGATGGTGTTGTCGTCCACGTCGTTGAGGCTGGCGGTGCGCATGATCGGCAGCACGTTGGCAGGGATGTACAGGAGGAACGCGGCGATCAGCAGCGCCCAGGTGTGCGCGTAGCTGTGCGGCTTGCGCCGGCGCAACGTGCTGCCGCAGCGCGGGCAGGCCATCGCGTCGTCCACGCCGTCGCCGTCCAGCTGCGGGTCGCCGGGCACGTTGCGGCACACCTGCCCGCACACCGTGCAGGCGATCAGGCCCAGTTCGGCGGCGCGCGGCAGGGCGCTCACGCGGCGTGCTCCGGCACCTGGTCCCACAGCTGGCGCAGGTCCACCCCGGCGAAGATGGTGATCAGCAGGGTCAGCGCCGCGTAAGCGTAGATGCCCGGGTCCGGCGTCACGTCGAAATAGGTATGCGCCTTGACGATCGCCACCAGCGCGCCCAGCACGAACACCTCGCTCATCGTCCACGGCCCGAGCCGGTGCAGCACCACCATCAGCGGCACGAAGCCCGGCGCGCGCCGCCCGGCCTTGCCGAACCACAGCAGCCAGCCCAGCAGCAACATCTTCAGCAGCGGAAAGAAGAACAGCGTGGCGGCCACCAGCACCGAGACCACCTTGGCCTCTTCGCGCCACATCGCGAGGATCACGCCCCACAGCGTGGTGCTGCTCTGCTGCCCGCTCAGGCCCAGCGTCACGATCGGCCACATGTTCGCCTGCACGAACACGATCATCGCGGTCAGGATCAGCGCCAGCATCGCGTTCACGCTCAACGCGTGGTGGCGCTCCAGCTCCGCTCCGCAGCGGGCGCAGGTCGCCACCTCGCCGCGGGCCAGCGAACGACGGCGGTAGACCGTGTCGCAGTGCTCGCAGACCAGCAGCGTTTCAGGTGAGCTCGTGCCCATGCAGCCGGTGCCTTGCTTCGGCGTGACGATCCGCAGATTCTCGCAAATCTATCGTGAACGCGCCGCTTGATATGCTGCCCGGCAACCCCGATCTGAACCGGCACCTGCCGAGCTGGAGTTTCCCGTGACCGATGCCGCCGCCGTTTCCCACGTCTTCGACGTGGATCAGCAGACCTTCGAAGCCGACGTGCTGCAGGCCTCGCTGACCACGCCGGTGCTGGTGGATTTCTGGGCGACCTGGTGCGAGCCGTGCAAGACGCTCGGCCCGATGCTGGAAAAACTCGCCGCCGAGTACCACGGCGCGTTCCGGCTGGGCAAGGTCGACGTGGACACGCAGCAGGAGCTGGCCGGCATGTTCGGCATCCGCAGCATCCCCACCGTGGTGCTGGTGAAGGACGGCCAGGTGCTCGACGGCTTCACCGGCGCGCTGCCCGAAGGCCAGCTGCGCGAATTCCTGTCGCGCCACGTGCAGCCGCTGGAAGCATCAGCCGAACCCGCCGAAGCAGCCACCGTGCCGGAAACCGCCGAACAGGCGATCAACCGCCTGCAGCAGGCGATCGCCACCGAACCGAACCGGCCCGAACTGAAACTCGATCTGGCGCTGGCGCTGATGCGCGCCGGCAACGTCGCCGCGGCCAAGGCCGAGCTGGCCGCGCTGCCGGCCAACCTCGCCACCGACGCCCGCGCCGTGCGCCTGCGCAGCGAGCTGGAGCTGGCCCACGCACTGAAAGACGCGCCGGGCATCGCCGAACTGCGGCAGCGCGTGCAGGCCGACGCCGGCGACTGGGCCGCCCGCGACCAGCTCGGCGTGCATCTGCTGCTCGAAGGCGACGTCGAAGCCGGCCTGGAACAGTTCCTTGTCATCCTGCAGAAAGCCCGCGACTGGAACGACGGCCAGGCCAAGAAACGCCTGCTCGCTGCCTTCGCCACGCTCGACGACGCCGAGCTGGTCGGCCGCTACCGGCGGCGGATGGCCTCGCTGCTGTTCTGACCCCGCATCGCTCCCGCCTCAGGCTCGTCATTCCAGCGAAAGCTGGAATCCCGTGACGTTGCGTTTCCAATGAGCTGAAGTCACTGGCTACCGGTCTTCGCCGGGATTCATGCTGCATGGAGTTTTTCCGGGCCTCCATACCGCAAGGTACGGTTAGGTAAGATGCCCCCTTCCCGCCCCAACGAGCCTCCCCATGCGCGCATCGACCTTCCGCCGCCTGCTCAACCTGTGGCCGCCGTTCCTGGTCAACGCGATCCGCCTGCAGTCGCTCAGCGACGACTACACCGAGGCGAAAGTGGTACTGCGGCTGCGGCCGTGGAACCGCAACTACGTGAAGAGCCAGTTCGGCGGCAACCTGTTCGCGATGGTCGACCCGTTCTGGATGCTGCTGGCGATGCACCAGCTCGGCCGCGACTACTACGTGTGGGACAAGGCCGGCGCGATCGACTTCGTCGCGCCGGGCTACGAGGACGTCTACGCGCACTTCAAACTCGAGGCCAGCGTGGTCGACGAGTTGCGCACCGCAGCCGCCGGCGGCGAGAAGGTGCTGCGCTGGTTCGAGACCGAGGTGACCACCGCTTCCGGCCAGCTCATCGCCCGCGTGCGCAAGCAGCTCTACGTGCGGCTGAAGCCGAAGGCGCGTTGAGCGCCAGGTTCGCACCCGCCGCGCACGGCACGGGGGCGCGAACCTGACGCGGATGGCCGCCGCCGCTCAGCCCACCACCCGCCCGTTGTGCTTCTTGCGGTAGATGCTGCGGCTGTCGCGCTGGTCGACGCGCTGGATGTGGCGCTGCTCGTGCGGCCCCACGTGGCCGTCGCGGGCGGCGCGCTGCTCGACCTGCGCGGCGTGCGCCTGGCGCCCCTCCAGCCGGGCGGTCTCGTGCGCGGTCAGCGCGCCGGACTGCACGCCGTGCTCGATGCGGCTCTGCTGGTGCACGTTGCGCGCCACGTCGCGCTGCATGCGCCGCGACGAGCGCGACTGCGGGTTGCCGCTGACGCCGTCGTGCCGTTCGGCATGGATGGCCCGGCTCTGGTGGTTCTGCGCCGCGCTGAGGCGCGCCTGCTCGGCCGCGCTCAGGCTGCCGTCGCGCAGCACATGTGCCTGCAGGCGATCCACCTGCGCCTGGCCCCGCTCCAGCCGCGCCGCCTCGGCCGTGCTCAGTTGGCCGGATTTCAGCCCCTGTTCGATGCGCTGCTGCTGCTTGACGTCGCGCTGGGTGGTACTGGCCGTGGTTTGCGCCGTGGCTGCCATCGCGCCACAAAGGCCGACGCCGGCAATGATGCTGGCGACCAACAATCTGCGGTAGAACCGTTTCATGGTGTCCTCTCCCTCGCACCGCCACCGTGGCGGGTTGAAGGCAGCAAACGAGGCGACCCCGTGGCGGGATGACGCCTGCCGCCCGCATCGATTCAGCCGGCGGTCATTCGCCGCCTCCGTTCACTCCCGCTCGAAGCGGGCCAGCTCGTCCAGCTGGCGCGACGCGTTGAGCAGGCTGCGCCCGCTCATGTCATCGACCACGCGCCGCAGCCACGGCGACCCGAGCGGGCGAGCGGCCAGGCGCCGCGCCAGCCACAGGCTGAAGCCGACGCCCACGGCGCCCACCGCCATGTTCGCCCCGATCCAGCCCGAGGCCCCGACGAACAGGTCCGTCCCGGACCACCAGGTCAGCACCACCAGCGGCAGCAGCAGCCACAGGAACCACCACGGCAGGCCCAGCGCCAGCGTGCTGACCATGCGGAAGCGGCGCAGCTGCGCCAGCCGCCGCTGCAGCACCAGCACCGGCGCGTCGAACAGATGGATGCGGCTGAGCAGGAACAGCTGGGTCACGCTCGACCAGATCCCGGCGATGCCGTAGGCGTGCAGCAGCAGGCCGATCACCAGCAGGTGCGTGACCTGCCGGTGCGCCACCCAGAACGAGGCGACGAACACCACGAAGGCCAGCCAGCAGGCGATCTCGACCGCCTGCCACCACAGGCTCCAGCGCAGCGTCGAATGCAGCTTGTCCATCCGCCGCTCGCGGAAGTCCTGGCGCAGCAGCGCCTCCATGCCGTCCTGGCGCAGATCCATGCGCGCCCATGCCTGTTTCATCTCGTCCAGTTCCATCGTCATGCTCCGCTGGTTTCGGCGGCCGTCATCTGGCCGCGCAGTTTCTGCCTGATGCGACCGAGCTTGGTCGCCACGTTGGTTTCGCTGACGCCGAGGATCTGCGCGATCTCGGCGTAGCTCCTGTCTTCGAGGTAAAGCAGGATCAGCGCGCGGTTGAGCGGGTCGAGCCGGCCGATGAAGGCATGCAGCGCGGCCAGCCGCTCGTCCTGCTCGGCGATCGGCTCGCCGCCGCCGATCGTTTCCAGGTGGTGCGTGTCCAGCGGCTCCATGCGGTCCGCCTCCGGCCAGCGCCGCGCCTGCGAGATCGCCACGTTCAGCGCGATGCGGTACAGCCAGGTGGAAAACTTCGCCCGCCCCTCGTCGTAGCCGCCGAACGAGCGCCACAGCTGCGCGCTGATCTCCTGCACCAGGTCGTCGCGATCGGCCGCGCTGCGGCTGTACAGCCCGGCCACCTTGAACACGATCCTGCGATGCTCGTGCAGCAGCGACTCGAAACGTTGCTGGTGTTGTCTGCCGGTCATGGACGCCTGCTTCCTCGCGGTTCACCCCATGATTCGCAGGGTACGGAAAAAAATCACAGGGCACCGAAGGGGAAGCGGGTGCGGTTCCGAAGGTCGGCGGGGAGGTGGCGAACCCCGACCGGGAGGCTCCACAGGTCGGGCGGGAGGTACGGAACCCCGGCGGGGAGGTCGCGAAGCCCGACGGAGAGGTTCCGAACCTCGACAGGGAGGTACCCCAGGCCGGCGGGGAGGTTCGGAAAGTCGACGGGGCGGTCGCGAAGCGCGGCGCCGGGGTGGCGAACCGCGCTGCCGCGGTAGCGCAGGTCCGTGTCGACCGGCAAAGTCCCGGCGGCGCGGTCGGCAACCGCCCCGCCGGGGTTCACGACTCAGGCCGCGGCCGGTTCCGGCGCGGCACGGTTGGCGCGCGGGCCGGGGAAGCGCTGGCGCAGGTCGTCGTACACGTCCTGCGCGCCGTCACGGCCGCGGTGGGCCGCCTCGCGCACGCTCTGGTAGTACGCCAGGTCGGCCATCCACACCTCGCTGGCCACCAGCTGCAGCGTGTCGTCCACACTGGCGGCCAGCGTCTGCAGCTCCGCCGCGAAACGCAGCAGTTGGCTGCGCAGGGCGCGATCCTTCTGCACCTCGGCCAGGTCCACGAAGCCCGGCACGAACTGCGCCCGGTTCGTCATGTAGGTCACGCACTTCTCGTCGAAACCCACCGACTTCGGCCCCAGCCGCGGCAAGGCCTGCCGCTCCTGCGCCGCCAGCGTCACCAGGAACGGCAGCGCCGCGCGCATCGCCGCCAGCGCGCCCTGCACCGCCGTCACGTCCTCATCCGAAAGCACCGCCGAAATACGATTGTCGCTGGACATGGAAACACTCCTTGTTGCGTCGCAAGCCGCCGGTTTGGCGGCGCGGGGAGGGTAGCAATCGTATGCTGCGGGCTTGGGGCGCGATGTCGTGTAGGTAATAGATGACGCACGCAGCGATGGCATCGACCACGTTCTTGTCGGCAAAACACCCCGTTGGAGGGTCGGGATCGGCAAACGTCGACCGGTAGCAACCTGCCCAGCATCGGGGTGGCGCTGGCCTCATCCGGTAGACTTCCCAGGCCATTTTGCCGAACACCTGTCCATGGTGCGGCAACCACCTGAGAGCGAGATGCTTATGCAAGTCAGGGAAAGCACCATCGAGCAGGAGCTCATCGAAAAGCTCGGCGAGCTCAAGTACACGCTGCGCCCGGACATTCGCGACCGCGCGGCCATGGAGCGCAACTTCCGCGAAAAGTTCGAGGCGCTGAACCGGGTCAGCCTGACCGATGCCGAGTTCAAGCGCCTGCTGGAAGAGATCGTGACACCGGATGTGTTCAAGGCCGCGCACGCGCTGCGCCACCGCAACGCGTTCACCCGCGACGACGGTACGCCGCTGAACTACACGCTGGTCAACACCAACGACTGGTGCAAGAACGATTTCGAGGTCGCCAGCCAGTTCCGCATCAACACCGACTACAGCTACCACCGCTACGACGTGCTGCTGCTCATCAATGGCGTGCCGGCGGTGCAGATCGAGCTGAAGACGCTGGGTATCAACCCGCGCCGGGCCATCGAGCAGATCGTCGAGTACAAGAACGACCCCGGCAACAGCTACACCCGAACATTGCTGTGCTTCATCCAGCTGTTCATCGTCAGCAACCGGGATTTCACCTACTACTTCGCCAACAACAACGCGCGCCACTTCGCGTTCAATGCGGACGAGCGCTTCCTGCCGATCTACCAGTACGCCGCGCCCGACAACAGCAAGATCAACGGCATCGATGCCTTCGCCGAGGCGTTCCTGGCCAAGTGCACGCTGGGCCAGATGATCAGCCGCTACATGGTGCTGGTGGCCAGCGAGCAGAAGCTGTTGATGATGCGGCCGTACCAGATCTACGCGGTGAAGAACATCGTCGAGTGCATCGACAAGAACCTCGGCAACGGCTACATCTGGCACACCACCGGCAGCGGCAAGACGCTCACCAGCTTCAAGGCATCCACCCTGCTCAAGGCCAACCCGGCCATCGAGAAGTGCCTGTTCGTGGTGGATCGCAAGGATCTCGATCGGCAGACCCGCGAGGAGTTCAACCGCTTCCAGGAAGGTTGTGTCGAGGAGAACACCAACACCGGCGCGCTGGTGCGCCGCATGCTCTCGGACGAGGCGGCCGACAAGGTCATCGTCTGCACCATCCAAAAGCTAGGCCTGGCGCTGGACGAAAACAGCAAGCGCAACAAAAGCCGGGAAAAGCGCGGGCTGGCCAGCCACACCGAGCAGCTTGCGGCGCTGAGCGACAAGCGCATCGTCTTCATCTTCGACGAATGCCATCGCTCGCAGTTCGGTGACAACCATCAGGCCATCAGGGAATTTTTTCCCAAGGCCCAGCTGTTCGGTTTCACCGGCACGCCGATCTTCGAGCAGAACGCCAGCTACAAGCGCATCGAGGGCGAGGAGCAGACCCTCAAGACCACCGAAGACCTGTTCCAGCAGTCCCTGCACGAATACACCATCACCCACGCCATCGAAGATAGGAACGTCCTGCGCTTCCACGTGGACTACTACAAGCCTGAGAAGGGCCGGCCCAACGGCAAGCAGGCGCCCAAGCCCGGCGAAACGCTGGCCAAGCGCGCCATTGTCGATGCCATCCTGGCCAAGCACGATGCCGCCACCGGCGGGCGTCGCTTCAACGCCCTCCTCGCCACCGCGTCCATCAACGACGCCATCGAGTACTTCAAACTTTTCGAGGTCGCGCAGGCCGAGAAGCAGCAGGCCGATCCGGACTTCGGGCCACTCAATATCGCCGCCGTGTTCTCGCCGCCGGCCGACGTCAGCGCCGACGTGAAGCAGCTGCAGGAGGACCTGCCGCAGGAGCAGGAAGACAACAAGCACGATCCCGAAGCCAAGAAGAATGCGCTCAAGGCGATCATTGCCGACTACAACGCGCGCTTCGGCACCAACCACCGCATCGAGGAGTTCGACGCCTACTACCAGGACGTGCAGCAGCGCATCAAGGACCAGCAGTTCCCCAATGCCGACCTGCCGATGAAGGGCCGCGAAAAGCTCGACATCACCATCGTGGTGGACATGCTGCTCACCGGCTTCGACAGCAAGTACTTGAACACCTTATACGTGGACAAGAACCTCAAGCACCACGGCCTGATCCAGGCGTTCAGCCGCACCAACCGCGTGCTCAACGACACCAAGCCCTACGGCAACATCCTCGACTTCCGCGGCCAGCAGAAAGAGGTGGACGCTGCCATCGCGCTGTTCTCCGGCGCCAAGGCCGACAAGGCACGCGAGATCTGGCTGGTGGACACTGCGCCCGTGGTCATCGACAAGCTGAAAGATGCACGCGACAAGCTCGACAGCTTCATGCAGTCACAAGGCCTCACCGGCAAGCCCGACGACATCGCCAACCTCAAGGGCGACGCCGCCCGTGCCGCCTTCGTCGAGCACTTCAAACAGGTGCAGAAGCTCAAGACCCAGCTCGACCAGTACACCGACCTGGACGACGCACAAAAACAGCAGATCGAAGCCGTCTTGCCGCGCGATGAGCACAATGCCTTCCGCGGCGCCTACCTGGAAACCGCGCAGCGGCTGCGCGCGCAGCAAGCCAAGCCGAACGGCCAGAAAGACGAGGCGGTGGATCAGCTCGATTTCGAGTTCGTGCTGTTTGCCTCCAGCACCATCGACTACGACTACATCATGAAACTGATCGCCGATTACTCGGCGAAAACCCCCGGCAAGGCCAGCATGAGCCGCGAGCAGCTGATCGGCCTGATCGCCGGCGACGCCAAGTTCATGGACGAGCGCGAAGACATCAGCGAGTACGTGCGTGGCCTCAAGGCCGGCGAAGGCCTGGACGAGGCCGCCATCCGCGCCGGCTACCGGCAGTTCAAGACCGACAAGGCGGCGAAGGACATGGCCGCGCTGTCCGACAAGCACGGCTTGCCCGTGGCCGCGCTGCAGGCCTTCGTCGATGCCATCCTCGCCCGCCGCATCTTCGACGGCGAGCAACTCACCGAACTGCTCGCGCCACTCGATCTGGGCTGGAAGGCACGCACGCAGAAGGAGCTGGCGCTGATGGGCGATCTGCTGCCGCTGCTGAAGAAACGGGCAAGTGGGCGGGAGATCGCCGGGCTTAAGGCGTATGAGGAATGACGATGGCGAAGCAGGGCAAAGCGACGGCGGTGCCGAGGCTGCGGTTTCCGAAGTTCCGGAAAGCTGGCAATTGGAAACGCGCACGCTTGGGGAAGTTGTTCTCGGAGCGCCAGGAGGCTGGTTTTACTGACCTGCCACTTCTTTCGCTCATGGACAAAGATGGGATCGTTCCACAAGCCGAGTCGAACCGTAAGAACAACTCCAATGCGGATAAATCTAAATACCTCCGCGTTGTGCCGGGGGACATTGCGTATAACACCATGCGGATGTGGGAAGGTCGAAGTGCTTACGCGGGAATCGATGGCCTTATCAGTCCCGCATACACGGTTTGCGCACCGACTGGCGGGGCGAACAGCCGATTCTTTTCTTACTATTTCAAGACGGCCCCGCTGGTCGGCCAATTCCGAAAGTATTCACAAGGTCTCGTCAAAGACACGTTGAATCTTAAGTACGAGAATTTTCAGCGTATCGAAGTTGCGTATCCAAGTGATGAAGATGAACAAAAAAAGATCGCCGATTGCTTGACGTCGCTGGACGAGGTGATTGCCGCGCAGGGGCGGAAAGTGGAGGCGTTGAAGGCGCACAAACGCGGCCTGATGCAGCAACTTTTCCCCCGCAAAGGCGAAACCCGCCCCCGCCTCCGCTTCCCCGAATTCCGCAACGCGCCGGAGTGGGAACAGAGAGGGCTCGGCGAACTAGCGAAGCGCGGGTCAGGACACACCCCGAGCAAATCAAATCCTGCGTACTACAGTGAAGGAATCAAATGGGTTTCGCTTGCGGATTCCAAACGGTTGGATAGCGGCTTCATTTCTGAAACGACGATTGAGATCTCGGAGCAAGGAATCGCTAACTCATCAGCCGTTCTGCATCAGGCGGGTTCAGTCATCCTTTGCCGTGATGCCGGAGTAGGTAAGAGCGCGGTCATGAAGGAGCCGATGGCAGTTAGTCAGCACTTCATGGTGTGGAGTTGCGATGCAAAGCTGCTTTCGAATTGGTATCTGTATTACTTGTTTCAGCTCATGAAGCCGTTGTTCGAGGACGTGGCGTCAGGCAGCACGATCAAGACCATTGGCCTGCCGTTTTTCAAGGAGTTGAGCGTGATCGTTCCATCCTTGGCCGAACAGCAACGCATCGCCGACTGCCTCTCCTCCCTCGACGCCAAAATCACCGCCGAATCCCACCAGCTCGCCGCCCTCAAGACCCACAAGCAGGGCCTGATGCAGCAACTGTTCCCCGCGCCGGAGGCCGCCAGCGCATGAGCGGCCTGATCCTCTACACCACCGAGGACGGCACCAGCCGCATCCAGCTGCGTGCCGACGGCAAGACGGTGTGGCTGACCCAGCGCGAGATGGCCGAGTTGTTCGATGTCAGCACCGACAACATTGGCCTGCACCTCAAGAACATCTACGAGGATGCTGAGCTGGCCCGGGAGGCAACTACCGAGGAATCCTCGGTAGTTCAAACCGAGGGGAGTCGCCAGGTGCAGCGCCCGGTCACGCTCTACAACCTCGACGCCATCCTGGCCGTGGGTTATCGGGTGCGCTCGCCGCGCGGCGTGCAATTCCGCCAGTGGGCCAGCACGGCGCTCAAGGAATACCTGCTCAAGGGCTTCGTCATGGACGACGAGCGCCTGAAGAACCCGGACGGGCGCCCCGACCATTTCGACGAGATGCTGGTGCGCATCCGCGACATCCGCGCCTCGGAGAAGCGCTTCTACCAGAAGCTGCGCGACCTGTTCGCGCTGAGCGTGGACTATGACAAGAGCGACCGTGCCACGCAGGTGTTCTTCGCCACGGTGCAGAACCTGCTGCTGTACGCGGTGACGCAGCAGACGGCGGCGGAGCTGATCATGGCCCGCGCGAATCCCGCCGATCCGCACTTCGGCCTGCGCGCATGGAGCGGCGGCCGGGTGCGCAAGCAGGACATCGTGATCGCCAAGAATTACCTCAGCGAGGACGAGATCGACACCCTCAACCGGCTGGTGGTGATCTTCCTGGAAACTGCCGAGCTGCGTGCCAAGCGCCGGCAGGAGATCCCCATGCGCTTCTGGATGGAGAACGTGGGCGAGATCATCAGCTCCAACGGCTTCCCCTTGCTGACGAGCGCCGGCTCCGTGAGTCACGGGCAGATGGAAGCGCACACCAGCGAGCGCTATCTCGCCTTCGACGAACAACGCAAGCAGCAGGAAGCGCGGGCGGCCGATGCCGCCGATGAGGCCGAACTGGCCGCGCTGGAAAACAAGATCAAGAGACGCCCGAAGCCATGACGGGGACCGGCCAGAAACAGTCGGGCAAGGCCATGGGTGCTGTGCCGTTCCCCGATCTCCCGGCATTGGCGAAGCATCTTCGCGAGGAGCTGGACAAGAAAAAATTCGTTCTGCTCTACGCCTACAACGGCACGGGCAAGACCCGGCTGTCCACCATGTTCAAGGATCTGGGCAAGAAGGTCGATGAGAACGGCGAGGTGACCGAGCGCGACACGCTCTACTTCAACGCATTCACCGAAGACCTGTTCCAGTGGGACAACGATCTCGCCAACGACCGCGAGCGGGTGCTGAAGATCAACCAGGACTCCCGCTTCTTCGCCGGAATAGGCGAACTGGAGATGGACAACCGCATCCGTCCGCTGTTGAACCGTTATGTCGATTTCGAGTTCGAGATCGACACGGACGCATGGGAGGTCAGCTTCGCGCGCGAAACTCGGCAGAAAAGGGAAGACGGCACCTACGAGACCAAGCGCGAGGAGGACATCAAGGTCTCGCGCGGCGAGGAAAACATCTTCATCTGGTGCTTCTTCCTGGCCATTGTGCAACTGGTACTCGACGGTGCCGAGGCTTACAAGTGGGTCAGATACATCTACATCGATGATCCCATCTCTTCGCTGGACGACAACAACGCGGTCATGGTTGCGCACCATCTGGCGCAACTGATGACGGGGTCGCACGAGCGGCTACGTGTGGTGATATCCACGCATCACGTGTTGTTCTTCAACGTGCTGTGCAACGAATTGAAGAAGCCACGCCGATATTTTTTCAGCAAGGGACCGCAAGCCGAAGGCTTTGCCCTGCATGAAACCGACAGCACGCCGTTCCTGTATCACCTCGCGTCGCTAGTCGAGTTGCATGAAGCCTTGAAGTCGGGCGCGCTCTATACCCACCATTTCAACATGATGCGTCGAGTCATGGAGCAGACGGCGTGTTTCTTTGGTTACGCGAAGTGGGACGAGTGCATCAAGGCCGAAGACAATGAACCGAACCAGACGGTTTACAAGCGAGTCATCGATTTGATGAGCCATGGCGACTACTCCCTCTATGAGCCGAGGGAAATGTTGCCGGAGAACAAGGAGCATTTCGCTCGCATCTTGCGGCAGTTCATCACCCGACATCCGTTCAGCCCGGCGCTGTTCCCGAATGAAGCGACATAAGACACCATGACTGAAAACGACCAGAAACAACTCGGCAAGACCCTGTGGAACGTCGCCGACCAGCTGCGTGGCACGATGGACGCGGACGACTTCCGCGACTACATGCTGTCGTTCCTATTCCTGCGCTACCTCTCGGATAACTATGAGGCGGCGGCGCGGAAGGAGTTGGGATCGGACTACCCGGACCCGAACGCCATCGGCAACGCTGGCAAGACACCGCTGTCGGTCTGGTATGCGGCCAACAAGGCGGACGTGGCACAGTTCGAGCAGCAGATGCGGCGCAAGGCGCATTACGTCATCCAGCCCAAGTATCTTTGGGGCCATATCGTCCACCTGGCGAAGACCCAGGACGACACGCTTTTGGATACGCTGCAGGGTGGCTTCAAGTACATCGAGGAAGAGTCCTTCCAGAGCCACTTCCAAGGCCTGTTCTCGGAGATCAATCTCGGCTCGGACAAGCTCGGCCGCAAGTACCACGACCGCAATGCGAAGCTGTGTTCCATCATCAGCGAGATCGCCCGCGGCATGGCACTGTTCTCCACCGACAGCGACACGCTGGGCGATGCGTACGAATACCTGATCGGCCAGTTCGCGGCCGGCTCGGGCAAGAAGGCCGGCGAGTTCTACACCCCGCAGCAGATCTCCAACATCCTCTCGGCCATCATCACGCTGGACAGCCAGGAGCCGAAAACCGGCCCGCGCCGCAAGCTGGACAGCGTGTTCGATTTCGCCTGCGGCTCGGGTTCGCTACTGCTCAACGTGCGCCATCGCATGACCGAAGCCGGCGGCCGCATCGGCCGCATCTACGGGCAGGAATCCAACATCACCACGTATAACCTCGCGCGCATGAATATGCTGCTGCACGGGGTGAAGGACACCGAGTTCGAGATCTGGCACGGCGACACGCTGAAGAATGACTGGGACTGGTTGCGTGAAACCAATCCCGCAAAGAAGCCGAAGTTCGACGCCGTGGTGGCCAACCCGCCCTTCAGCTACCGCTGGGAGCCGAAGGACGGGACCAAGGACGACCCGCGCTTCAGGAACCACGGTGTTGCGCCGAAGAGCGCCGCCGACTTCGCCTTCCTGCTGCACGGCCTGCATTACCTGAAGGACGACGGCGTGATGGCCATCATCCTGCCGCACGGCGTGCTGTTCCGCGGCGGCAAGGAGGCGGACATCCGCACCAAGCTGCTCACCGATGGGCATATCGACACGGTGATCGGCCTGCCGGCCAACCTGTTCTATTCGACCGGCATTCCAGTCTGCATCCTGGTGCTGAAGAAGTGCAAGAAGCCGGACGACGTGCTGTTCATCAACGCGGCCGATCACTTCGTGAAGGGCAAGCGGCAGAACCAGCTGACGGAAGAGCACATCGCTCGCATCGTCAGCACGTATCAGAACCGCGATGAGCATGAGCGCTATTCCAAGCGCGTCTCGATGAAGCGGATCGCCGAGGAAGGCTACAACCTCAACATCTCGCGCTATGTCAGCACTGCAGAGGCTGAGACGGCAATCGATCTAAAGACAGTGCATGCCGATCTGGAAGCGATCGAGGCGAAGATCGACGAGGCGAAAAAGCGCCACAACGCCTTTCTCAAGGAATTGGGGCTGGCTCCGTTGCCTTGAGTTCGGAAAGTCCCGCACTTCGTTCAAGACTCAGGTTCCAGGTCCGCTTGATGCAACGCTCTGCCGCGTGCGCATGCAACGGTGGGCGCAGGCTCATTCAACCAGCGTCCCTTCTGGCCGATGGCAGATACCAGCCCATCGATCCAAAGCCAAAAGCTGCCGGCTTTTCGCCACCGCGCAGCGGTTGCACACCGAGTGCGGGCCAGGATGGCCCGCTGCTCTACCCGGGCCCTGTGCGGCGGTGAGTCGGCGTCAACAGGCCGCGCAACGGGCATCGGCAGGATGCTGATGCCTTTTCGCCAGCACAGGGAGGTGCTGTCGAAAAGCCCGACCCCGGCTCACGAACTTGCCGGGCATGGCGAGGGCATGGATGCCCGAGTTGAGGCAACGCAGGAGCAGTTGCCCGATGCCCGGCAAGCGCCAAGCGGGGGGCGTTTTCTCTTGGTTACTTCTCTTTTACTCCGGGCATCCTGCCCTTCGCCCTTCGGGCCAGCTTCGCTGTTCGCGCACGCATCCTGCGTGCACGTGGACAAGCAAAAGAGAAGTAACTTGGCTGCCGCAGGCAGACGAAAGCTCCTGGCTCTGAAGCTCTCCCGCGCTGCAGGCAGCCGAGAGCATCACCCACGAGTTCAACCACCTGCGCATGCTGGGCGAAAAGCTCGACACCGACGGCGCGTTTGCGGGAAGCGGTGCGGTATGTGTGAGCGGCAATCCGCCGCTCCGGGCACGACACCGCAGCGCAAAGGCCGGCGGGCGGCACCGCCCTACGCCGCCAGCACCGCCAGTTCGATCCGGTAGCCCAACGCGTTGAGCGCCGCCTCCACCTGTTCCAGCTTCGAGCTGTGGCGCAGGTCGAGCAGGCGGTCGACCTGGGGCAGATGCACGTCGAGCCGGCGGGCCAGGTCAGCCTTGCGCAACCCCTGTTCGCGCATGGCCCGGTACAGACCGAGCTTGGCCACCGCCAGCGGCGGCAGCTCCACCAGCCGCTGGCCGCGCTTGCGCGCGCCCGGCGGCGGAATGTCACGCCGGTCCTGCATGTACGCCTGCAGCGTGGTTTCGATACCGTCGACGGCTTCGCGCAGAGCCTCGCCCTCGGTGTCGCCGACGCTGGAAAACTCCGGCAGGTCCGGGCAGGTCACCATCACCACGCTATCGGCACGGGTCAGCTTGACGGGGTATTTCATCGTGGCTCCTGATCCTGTGGTGTCGCGAATACTCAAAGACCCAGGTCCTTCAGGATCTTCTTGCGCAGCGGCTCGGGCATCTCTTTCGATCCGTGGAAGGGAAAGACGGAAGTCCGGCCTCTGTAGCGCGCCAGCTGGTGGCTGCCCTTGCCGGGCTCGAAGCTCACTCCCTGCTGCCTGAGCCACCGCTGGAACTCGCTGTACTTCATCGGCCTCTTCCTTGTCGGCACGCACGCAGCATAACAACATTCGTGTTGCGCACAACACAAGTGTTGTCGTGCTTCCGCGCTTCACCCGCCCTCTTTTCAGGCCAGCCGGGAAGTAGAGGAAACAGCCCGCCGCAGGCCTGGCCTACAATGCCGGGAAACCCCCACGCCCCGGACCCCCATGCCCCGCCTGCGCTTCAAACGCTACCTGCTGACCGGCCTGCTCACCTTCCTGCCGCTGTGGGTGACCTGGCTGGTGTTCAAGTTCGTGCTGGGGCTGCTGGCCGGGATCGGCGCGCCGCTGGTCGCCGCACTGCTGAACGGCCTGGCGCTGGTGGCGCCGCATACGGCGGAATCGCTCAAGGTGGAATGGCTGGTTTTCATCCTGGCGCTGCTGATCACCCTGGTCGCGCTGTACCTGCTCGGCTTCGTGGCGAACCGGGTGATCGGCCAGCGTTTCCTCAATGCCTTCGACGCCCTGCTGGCGCGCATTCCGCTGGTGCAGACGATTTACGGCGGTACCAAGAAGCTGATGGCGGTACTGCAGAACAAGCCGTCCGGCGTGCAGCGCGTGGTGCTGGTGGAGTTCCCCCGCCGCGGCATGAAGGTGGTCGGCTTCGTCACCCGGGTGATGATCGAGGAGGGCAGCGGCCGCGAGATGGCGGCGGTGTTCATCCCGACCACGCCGAACCCTACCGGCGGTTACCTGGAAGTGGTGCCGCTGGACGAGCTCACGCCGACCGACTGGACCATGGACCAGGCGATGGCATTCATCATCTCCGGCGGCGCGGTGGCGCCGGACACGTTGCCCGCTTCGCCTGCGCTGCCGCACCGCGACGATGGCGGGGATCACGCATGAGCCTGCGCCGCGTCCTGTGGTGCACCTTGCTTGGAGTCGCGGCCCTGTCCGCGCACGCGGCCGGCCCGGGCGCGACCGACTGGACCACCCCGGCCGAGGCCGCGCAGTTCCGCACCACGCCGAGCTACGCCGACACGCTCGCGTACCTGCAGCGGCTGCAGCGGGCGGCGCCGGGCGTGATCCGGCTGGAGACCTTCGGCACCACGCCGCAAGGCCGGCCGATGACGGTGGTGATCGCCAGCGCCGGCGGCAGCTTCGATCCGGCCGCCGCACGCGCCGCGCACAAACCCGTGGTGCTGCTGCAGGCCGGCATCCATCCCGGCGAGATCGAGGGCAAGGACGCCGGGCTGATGCTGCTGCGCGATATCGCGGTCGCCGGCAAGGTCCCGCACCTGCTCGACCAGGTGGTGCTGGTCTACATCCCGGTGTTCAACGTGGACGGCCACGAGAATGCTTCGCCGTACCACCGCATCAACCAGAACGGCCCGGAGCGCATGGGCTTCCGCGGCCAGGCGCAGTACCTCAACCTCAACCGCGACTACGTGAAGGCCGACGCACCGGAAATGCGCGCGTGGCTGAAGCTGTGGCAGCGTTGGCTGCCGGACTTCCTGATCGACGTGCACACCACCGACGGCGCCGACTACCAGTACGACCTCACCTGGTACACCGAGGACCCGCACAAGCTCGACCCTGCGCTGAGCGCGTGGCAGCGCGACGCCATCGTCAAGCACGTGATGCCGGCGTACGAGCAGCGCGGCCACCTCGCCTCGATCTACCTGGAGTTCAAGGACGGCCGCGAGCCACGCAAGGGCATCATCAATTTCGGTTCCGGCCCGCGCTTCTCCACCGGCTACGCGGCGCTGCAGAACCGCCCCGCGCTGCTGATCGAGACGCACATGCTGAAACCGTACGCGAACCGCGTGCGCGCGGTGTACGACCTGGTCGAGCTGCTGCTGGAACAGGTCGGCGCGCACCCGGCCGCCCTACTCGCCGCCACCGCACAGGCGGATGCCGCCACCATCGCCCGCGCCCATGACGCGAACGCGAGGGTGGCGCTGAGTTTCGAGCCCGATCCGCAACCGACGAGGTTCGAGCTGAAGGGTTACGCCTTCACGCTGAGCCACAGCGACATTTCCGGCAGCGAGTGGATCCGCTACGACCCGCGCACGCCGAAGCGCTACACCATCGACAACTGGAACGGCCTGCTGCCGGACGTCTCGATCGCGCCGCCGGCCGCCTATGCGGTGCCGGCGCAGTGGACGACGATCATCGACCGGCTCGACGCGCACGGCATCGCCTACCGCCGTACCGAGCGCCCGCTGACGATCCGCGCCGAGGGCTACCAGCTGGACGATCCGGTGTGGGCGAGCAAGCCGTTCGAGGGCCACCTGATGCTGCGCGACTTCCGCCTGCGCGCGGTGCCGCGCGAGGTGACCCTGCCGGCCGGCTCGGCGATCGTGCCGCTGGACCAGCGCGCGGCGAACGTGGCGATCGAGCTGCTGGAGCCGCAGGCGCCGGACTCGCTGTTGCGCTGGGGCTTTCTGGACGCGGTGTTCGAGGCCAAGGAATACGGCGAGCCGCGCGTGGTCGAACAGCTGGCGCGCGACATGCTGGCGCGGAACCCAGCGCTCAAGGCCGCGTTCGCGCAGAAGCTGCACGACGACCCCGCCTTCGCCGCCGACAGCCGCGCCCGGCTGATGTACTTCTTCGAGCGCTCGCCGTGGTACGCCGCGCAGAACGTGGGCGCCTACCCGGTGCTGCGGCTGGACGCCGCGGCGTGGCGGCAACTGGCGCCCTCGGCACCCGCTCCCAGCCCGTCGCAACCCTGACCTTTGACACTGTGCCACCCATGACGTTTGACCTAGCGTGAACGGCCACGTCCGCGTTGCGAGGGGGACCCGACGACGCGGCCTGATGACACCACCCACCATTCACAGAGGGATATCCATGACCAAGCAGTTTCTGAAGCCGCTGGCGCTGGCGCTGGCCGTCAGCCTGGCGTTGACCGCCTGCGGCAAGCACGAGGCAGCCAGCAACGCGCCGGCTCCGGCCAGCACCGCGCCGGCCGCCGCCGGCACCACCGCCGCCGCCGACCTCGGCAAGAGCATCTTCGACGTCAGCGAGCTGGGCGACGGCGCGCAGGCGTGCCAGGACTTCAACGGCTTCGTCAACGCCAAGTGGGTCAAGGCCAACCCGATCCCGGCCGACCAGACCGTGTGGGGCGCCTTCAGCCTGCTGCACGAGAAGAGCCTGGCCGACCAGCACCAGCTGGTGGACGACGCGGTAAAGAACGCCGACAGCGCCAAGGCCGGTTCGATCGAGCAGAAGATCGGCTGGCTGTACCACGCCAGCATGGACATGGACGCGCGCAACAAGGCCGGCTTCGATCCGATCAAGGCCGACCTCGCCGGCATCGACGCGCTGAAGTCGAACAAGGACCTGCCGGCATGGCTGAGCCAGTCCTTCGCCAAGGGTGACGGCGCGGTGTTCGCCTTCGGCTCGGGCGCCGACTACAAGGACGCCAAGGTGCAGATCGCCTACACCGAGCAGAGCGGGCTGGGCCTGCCCACCACCGATTACTACACCGACGCGAAGTACAAGGACATCCGCGACAGCTACGTCAAGTACCTGGCCAAGCTGTTCGAGATGACCGGCAGCAGCGCCGCCGACGCAAGCAAGCAGGCCGCGCTGGCGATGAAGTTCGAGACCGACCTGGCGCAGCACTCCATCCCGCGGGTGGAAATGCGCAAGCCGGAGAACCAGTACCACTTCGCGACCGTCGCCGAGGCGAACAAGGTCACCCCGCACTTCGACTGGAATGCGTTCTTCACTGGGCAGGGCGTCACCGTCGAGAAGGGCTTCTCGCTGTCGCAGCCGAAGTTCTTCGCCGAGTTCGACAAGCTGGTCGCCAGCGCGCCGATGGACGAATGGAAGGCCTACCTGAAGGCGCACACCATCTCCAACGCCGCCACCGCCCTGTCCGAGCCGTTCGTGGACGCGCAGTTCGATTTCTACGGCAAGACCCTGCGCGGCCAGCCGGAACAGCAGCCGCAGTGGAAGCGTTCGCTGAACGCGGTCAACGGCGCGATGGGCCAGGCGCTGGGCCAGCTTTACGTGGCCAAGTACTTCACCCCCGAGGCCAAGGCCCGCGCGGAAGAGCTGGTCACCAACGTGCGCGACGCGCTGAAGACGCGCATCCAGAACCTGGACTGGATGAGCGAGGAGACCAAGGCCAAGGCGCTGGACAAGTGGTCCAAGTTCCTGCCCAAGATCGGCTACCCGGAAACCTGGCGCAGCTGGGACGGCCTGAGCATCAGCAAGGACGGCTACTACGCCAACATGCAGGCGGCCAGCAAGTTCAACTACGAGTACGACATCGCCAAGATCGGCAAGCCGACCGACCGCAAGGAATGGGGCATGACCCCGCAGACGGTCAACGCCTACTACAACCCGACCGACAACACGATCAACTTCCCGGCCGCGATCCTGCAGCCGCCGTTCTTCGACGCCAAGGCCGACGACGCGATCAACTACGGCGGCATCGGCGCGGTGATCGGCCACGAAGCCAGCCACGGCTTCGACGACCAGGGCAGCCAGTTCGACGGCGACGGCAACAACGTCAACTGGTGGACCGACGCCGACAAGAAGCAGTTCGAGGCGCGCACCGGCAAGCTGGTCGACCAGTTCAACGCCTACGCGCCGCTGGCCGACCACCCCGAACTGCACGTCAACGGCACGCTGACCCTGGGCGAGAACATCGCCGACCTGGGCGGCCTGAACATCGCCTATGACGCGCTGCAGACCGCGCTGAAGAAGAACCCGGCCGAAGCCGGCAAGAAGATCGAGGGCTACAGCGAGGACCAGCGCTTCTTCCTCAACTGGGCCCGCGTGTGGCGCGGCGACATCCGCGAGAAGGCGCAGATGGTCTATCTGAACGCCGATCCGCACTCGCCGATGAAGTTCCGCGCGATGGGCGCGCCGTCGAACATGCCGACCTTCGCCAGTGCGTTCCAGTGCAAGCCGGGCGACGCCATGGTGCGTGCCGACGACAAGCAAGTGAAGATCTGGTGAGTCCGCGGCCGCCACGGCATCCGCCGTGGCGGCCAGCTCGCCAGCCCGGAAACGCCGCGCCACTGCGCGGCGTTTTTCTTTCCGTCGCCTGCGCATGCCGGGGCCAGGCGGCACCGATGCCGACGGCTGGCCGCCGCGCGGCACCCCGAAACCGCGCGCGGCCGCGCCGCGGCGGTTCCCAGCGCGGGCCGTGGAGCGGATAATCGGCGGCCCTTGATGCCGCACGGTCGCCCCATGTTCGTCCCTGGTCAACGCTGGATCTCCTCCGCCGAACCCGAGCTAGGCCTCGGCACCGTGCTGCGCGTCGAGGGACGCGGCGTACAGGTGCTGTTCGCCAAGGCCGGGGTGCTGCGCCCGTATGCGGTCGATTCGGCGCCGCTGCTGCGCGCCGAGTTCCGCGCCGGCCAGCGCGTCGCCGGCAAGGGCATTGCGTTCCTGGTCGAGCGCGTCGAGATCAAGGACGAGCTGCTGATCTACCGCGGCGAAGGCCGCGAACTGCACGAGGGCCAGCTCGACGACGAGCAGAGCGTGAGCCAGGCCGACGACCGCCTGATAGGCGGGCGCACCGACGCGGTGGCGCAGTTCGAGCTGCGTCTGGAAGGGCTGAAGCGACGTGCCGAGGCACGCCGTTCGCCGATGTGGGGGCTGGGCGCCGCGCGGATCGGACTGGTGCCGCACCAGCTGCGCGTGGCCGGCATCGCCGCTGCCCGTCGCCCGCCGCGGGTGCTGCTGGCCGACGAGGTCGGACTGGGCAAGACCATCGAGGCGGGCATGATCATCGCGCGCCAGCTCGCCGCCGGTCGTGCTTCGCGCGTGCTGCTGCTGCTGCCCGACACGCTGGTGTATCAGTGGTTCGTGGAGATGCTGCGCCGCTTCAACCTCAGCTTCGCGATCTACGACGAGGAACGCTGCGAAGCACTGGAACAATCCGGCGACGCCGACAACCCGTTCGAGGACGAGCAACTGGTGATCGCCGACTTCGGCTTCCTGGAAAGTTCGCCGAAGTACGCGCGGCAGCTGCTGGACGCGCCGTGGGACCTGCTGGTGGTGGACGAGGCGCATCACCTGGCGTGGTCGCCGGAAGCGGCCAGCCCGCGCTACACGATGGTGGAGCAACTGGCCGCGGCGATTCCCGGCGTGGTCCTGCTCACCGCCACCCCGGAACAGCTCGGCCGCAGCGGCCACTTCGCCCGCCTGCGCCTGCTCGACCCACAGCGCTACCACGACCTGGACGGCTATCTGGCCGAAGCGGACAGCTACCTGGCGCTGTCGAAGATCGCCGACCGCCTGCAGGACGGCCAGCCGCTGGACGACGCGCAGCGCGCCGCGCTGGCCGAGGCCTTCCATGGCGACCAGGCGCTCACCGCCCGGCTGGCCGACCCGACCAAAGCGGATAACGCGCGCGAACTGCTGGCCGCGCTGATCGACCGCCATGGCACCGGCCGCGCGATGTTCCGCAACAACCGCGCCGGCGTCGGCGGCTTCCCGCAGCGCCGGCCCGAATGGCACCTGCTGCCGATGACGACGCTCGACGACAGCGCACGCCAGGCGCTGCTGGCCGAATTCCACGCCGACATCCAGCAGCCGCCTGCGCTGATCGAGGTCGACTATGCCGCCGACCCGCGCATCGACGCCCTGGTCGCCCTGCTCGACGCGCACCCGCAGGACAAGTTCCTGCTGATCTGCCGCAGCCAGGCCAAGGTGCTGGCGCTGGAGGAAGCGCTGCGCACACGGAGTGGCGTCGGCGTGGCGCGTTTCCACGAAGGCCTCGGCATCGTGCAGCGCGACCGCAACGCCGCGTATTTCGCCCAGCCCGACGGCGCACGCTTGCTGCTGTGCTCGGAGATCGGCTCGGAAGGGCGCAACTTCCAGTTCGCGCACCGGCTGGTGCTGTGGGATCTGCCGTTGGACCCGGACCTGCTCGAACAGCGCATCGGCCGGCTCGACCGCATCGGCCAGCAGCACGACATCGCGATCCACATCCTGGCCGTGGCCGACAGCGCCCAGCACGTGCTGGCGCGCTGGTACGACGAGGGCGTCGACGCGTTCCGCTCGAGCCCGGCCGACGGCCGCGAGCTGCTGCGCCGCTACGGCGAGCCGCTGACCCGGCTGGCCGACGAGCATGCGCGCGGCGACGACAACCGCGACCAGGAACTGGACGCGCTGCTGGCCGAGACCCGCGCCAGCCACGAGCAGATGGCCGCGCTGATCCGCGGTGGCCGCGACCGCCTGCTGGAGCTGGCCGCCAGCCGCGACCTGCACGCCGACGAGCTGCAGCAGGCGTTCGCCCGCGAAGACCGCGACCCCGGCCGCGATGCCTTCGTGCAGCGCCTGCTGGAGGCGTTCGGCATCCACGCCGAGGAACTCGGCGGCCAGGTGCTGCTGCTCGACCCGCAATACCTGTCCACCGACGCCCTGCCCGGCTTCGCCGAGGGTCCGCAGTCGGTGACCTTCGCGCGCGAGGTGGCGCTGGCGCGCGAGGAACTGCCGCTGCTGCGGCTGGACCACCCGCTGGTCGCCGGCGCGCTGGACCTGGCGCTGTCGGGCGAACAGGGCAACGCCGCCTTCATGGTCGACGACGTGCTGCCGCCGCGCACCGCGCTGCTGCAGGCGGTGTTCCTGCTCGAATGCGTGGCCGAGCGGAAACTCGACGCCGAACGTTTCCTGCCGGTGCTGCCGATCGCGGTCACCGTCGACACCCGGCTGGCCGAGCGCGCCGACTTCGCACCCAGCGAGGTCGCGCTGCGCAAGGCCGGCGACCGCAACATCGAGGTACCGCGCTACCGCAAGTTCCTGGCCAAGCTGGTGCCGCCGATGCTGGAGCGCGCCGAGGCGCTGGCCGGCACGCGCGGCCAGACGCGCATCGACGAGGCGGTGGCGCTGGCCACCGCGGCGCTGGACGCCGAGCTCTCGCGCCTGCTGGCGCTGCGTGCGGTGAACCCGTCGGTCAGCGAAGCGGAGATCGCCGCCATCGCCGCCGAGCGCGCCGCCCTGCTGGCCGCGCTGCCGCAATCGCGGCTGCGGCTGGATGCGGTGCGTTTCGTGGTCAGCGCGGACTTCCTGGCGTTGCGCTGAGGCCCACCCCGCCCCGGTGTGCGGAGAAGGCCGCGGCACCCCTCAGCTCAAGCCGACGCCATGCGCATGCGCTGCTCGATGCCGCCCACGCGGTAGCCCACCGTCAGCAGCGCCAGCCAGATCACGCCCACGTACAGCGCCACGCGGGTGTCCGCGCTGTAGCCGAGCATCACCAGCACGAACGCCAGAAACGCCAGGCAGACCACGCTGCTCAGCGGAAACCAGCGCAACCGGAAGGCCAGCGGCACCGGCTGCTGGCGGCGGAAGCGCCAGTGCGCCACCAGCACCATGCCCCAAGTCCACACCGTGTTGAAGGCGAGGATCGACATCATCATGCCGAAGATGCGCCCCGGCACCAGGTAGTTCATCAGTACGCCGAACAGCAGGAACACCAGCGTCACCAGCACCCCGCGCACCGGCACGCCCTGCGCACTCAGCCGCCCCATCGCCATCGGCGCCTGCCCCTTCGTGGCCAGGCTGTGCAGCATGCGGCTGCCGCTGAACATCGTTGAGTTGAAGCTGGACAGCGCCGCGGTGATCACCACGAAGTTGATCAGCCCCGCCGCCTGCGGAATGCCCAGCCTGGCGAACGTGGTGACGAACGGACTGCCCTGCGTGCCCAGCGCGTTCCACGGGTAGATCGCCATGATCACGAACAGCGAGCCGATGTAGAAGATCAGGATGCGCCAGATCACCGAGTTCACCGCACGCGGAATGGTGCGCTCCGGCTGCGCCGCCTCGGCGGCAGCCATACCGATCGTCTCGATGCCGCCGAAGGAGAACACCAGCACCGGCAACGCCAGCACCATGCCGGTGATGCCGTTCGGGAACCAGCCGCCGTGCGTCCACAGGTTGCTGAGGCCGATCGGCTTGCCGCCATTGCCCCAGCCCAGCCAGATCATCGCGCAGCCGCCGGCGATCATCGCCACCACCGTGAGCACCTTGATCAGCGCGAACCAGAACTCCAGCTCGCCGTAGACCTTCACCGCCATCAGGTTCAGGCCGCCGATCATCGCCACGCTGGCGAACGCCCAGATCCACTGCGGCGATGCCGGAAACCACGCCTTCATGTAGATGCCGACCGCCGTGCTCTCGGCGATGCCCACGCCCATCATCAGGATCCAGTAGTTCCAGCCGGTGAGGTAGCCGGCGAACGGGCCGAGGTACTTGTGCGCGTAGGCGCTGAACGAGCCGGCGATCGGCTCGTGCGCGGCCATCTCGCCCAGCGCGCGCATGATGATGAAGATCATCGTGCCGCCGAACAGGTAGGCGAACAGCAGCGACGGCCCGGCCAGCTGGATGGTGCTGGCCGAGCCGAGGAACAGACCGGCGCCGATGCACATGCCCAGTGCCATGAAGGTGATGTGGCGCGGGGTAAGCTGGCGCTGCAGGGTCTGGGTCATGGGTGCATTCGTGGCGTGGAAGCGCTCAGCGTAGCAGGCGGCGCCTCGGTTTCCACGGCAGCCGCCCGCGCCAGTACTGGATCAGCACCAGGCCGCCGAGCATGCCGCCGAGATGGGCGAAGTGGGCCACGCCCGGCTCGATCCCGGTCACGCCCATGGTCAGCTCGGCGGCGGCGTAGAGGATCACGAACAACCACGCCGGCATCGGGATCGGCAGGAAGATCAGCATGACCTTCTCGTGCGGATACAGCATGCCGAACGCCAGCAGCAGGCCGAAGATCGCGCCGGACGCACCCAGCGTGGGGCCGTACTGGGCCGGTGGGAAGAACCACAGCACCGCCAGCTGCAGCAGCGAGGCGACGATCGCGCAGACGAAGTAGTAGACGGTGAACTCGCGCGCGCCAAAGGTGCGCTCGATGGTGCCGCCGAACATGTACAGCGCGAGCATGTTGAACATGATGTGGGTGACGCCGCCATGCATGAACGCGCTGGTGACGATCTGCCATACCTCGAACAGGCCGGAGCCGAGCGGCCACAGCGCGAAGTGCAGCAGCAGGAACTGGCCCGCCACGAACTGCAGGAAGAACACCGCCACGTTGGCAATCAGCAGGTTGCGGGTGACAGGCGGCAGGTCCAGAGGCATCGGGCGGTTTCCGTGGAATCAGGGAGCAGCATAATAACGGCGCAACCGCCGGCAGACCGCGCCCGGCGGCGATGGTTCATCCGCCGCGGTCAGCAAAAAGCCGCCTTGCGGCGGCCTGGCGAGGCACCGGCGCCGGCAAGGTTCAGCCCTTGTCGACCACCTGCGCCATCGCTTCCGGGCGCTTGGCGCCGGCGAAGCGCTTGGCCCAGTACCCCTCGTTGAGGCTGGAGATCTCCACCGACTTGCCGCTGGCCGGCGAGTGGATGAAGCGACCATTCGAGATGTAGATGCCCACGTGCGAAATGCGCCGCTTGCCATGCGTGCGGAAGAACACCAGGTCGCCCGGCTGCATGTCGGCACGATTGACCTTGAGCCCGGCCAGGAACTGCGACGCGGAGTTGCGCGGCAGCTGCATGCCGACCGCGTGGGCAAACACGTAGCGGACGAAGCCGCTGCAATCGAAACCGGTGGACGGGTCGCGACCGCCCCGCACGTAGCGCGTGTCGCGCAGCTTCATCGCCATCGCGATCAGCGACTTGCGCAGGTCGGTGATGTTCGCGCTGGCCGCCGCCGTGGCGGCGTCCTGCTCGTCCGCGGCATCGGCTAGCGGCTGTGCCGGCGCCTGCAGCGAGGCGGCGTCCGGGAGCACCGACCGCGCCAGCGCGGTCGCCGGGTCGAGGATCGGCAGCTGGACCGGCAGGGGCGAATCGAGGGTGGCGGCCGGCGTGCTGCCGGCGGCGGGTGAAGCGGGGAGGCTCTTGGCTTGAAGCGGGCCGGATGCCAGCAACACGAAGACGAGCGCGGCGGCGGCGGTCAGTGGCTTGATGGGCATGCCGGGAAAAATCCCTTGTTGTTCACAGGATTGGCCGCCCGACAGAAGCCGACGACGTGACGAAGTGGTCAACTTAACAAGAAGGGGACGCCCAGATGTTGGATCGAGGTTAACTGAACCCTGTCGTTTCAAAAAACGGCGACACCGCGCACACTCCGTCCAAGCCATTGATTCATCTTGAATTACGGCTTCGCTGTCGGTTCCGGCCAGTAATACGCGTCCGGATACGGCCGGCTGCCGAAGATCGCCGTACCGATCCGCACCTCGGTCGCCCCTTCCGCGATCGCGAGCGGAAAGTCGCCGCTCATGCCCATGGAAAGCCGCGGGATGTCATGGCCTTGCGCGATGGCCCGGTCGCGCAGTTCGCGCAGCCGGCGGAAGCAGCCGCGCACTTCGACCGGGTCGGTGGAGTGGATCGCCAGGGTCATCAGGCCGCGCACGCGCAAGGTGGCGTAGCCGCGCAGGGTGTCCAGGAAGCTGGCCAGCTGTTCAGGCGGCAGTCCGTATTTGCTGGGCTCGGTGGAGGTCTTCACCTGCACCAGCACGTCGATCGCGCGACCCTCGTGCTGCAGGCGGCGATCCAGCGCCTCGGCCAGTTCCAGCCGGTCCAGCGACTGCACCTCGCTGACCAGCCGCGCCACGTCCTTCGCCTTGTTGGTCTGCAGGTGGCCGATCATCACCCAGGCGATGCCGCAGTCGGCCAACAGCGGTGCCTTGTCGCGGATCTCCTGCACCTTGTTCTCGCCGAAGCGGCGCATGCCCAGCGCCACACCCTCGCGGATCAGCTCCGGGCCGAAGGTCTTGCTGACCGGCAGGATGGCTACCCCGGCCGGGTCGCGGCCGGCGGCACGGCAGGCCTCGTCCACCCGGCGGCGGATGTCGGACCAGTTGGCGGCGAGGTGGGAGAGGGTGGTCATCTTGCGGACTCCGCGCGGAAAACTAAGGAGTGAGAAACTAAGGAGTGAGGAGTGAGAGGAGCGGGCGGCTATCTCTCACTCTTCACTACTCACTCCTCGCCCTCAGCCTTGCTTGAAGTGCTTCGCCACCACTTCGGCCACCACCATGCTGACCTTCTTGCCGGTGGGGATGTGCAGGAACTCGTTCGGGCCGTGCGCGTTGGAATGCGGGCCGAGCACGCCGGTGATCAGGAACTGCGCCTGGGGGAATTTCTCGCCCAACATGCCCATGAACGGAATGCTGCCGCCCTCGCCCATGCAGGCGACCGGTGCGCCGAAATAGTTCTGCGACGCGTCGGCCACCGCCCGCTCCAGCCACGGCGACAGCGCCGGCGCGTTCCAGCCCGAGCCGTCCTTCTCCAGCGTGAAGCTGACCTTGGCGCCATACGGCGGGTCGTTCTCCAGCAATTGCTTGACGAACTCGCCGGCCTTGGCGCCGTTCAGCGTGGGCGGCACGCGCAGGCTCAGCTTCACCGCGGTGAACGGGCGCAGCACGTTGCCGGCGCTTTCCAGCGGCGGGATGCCGCCGATGCCGGTGACCGCCAGCTGCGGGCGCCAGGTGCGGTTGAGCACCAGCTCGGCCAGGTCTTTCGTGACCGGCTGCATGCCCTCGGCCCAGGGGAACTTGCTGTAGATGTCCTCGCCCAGCACCTCGGCCGAGAGCTTCGCCTGCTCGATGCGCTGCGGCGGGATCTCGACGTACAGCTCCTTCGGCTTGATCGTGCCGGTTTCCGGATCCTCCAGCCGCGACAGCAGCTCGCGCAGGATGCGGAAGCTCGACGGCACCACGCCGGACGCGTCGCCCGAATGCACGCCCTCTTCCAGCACCTGCACGCTGAGGTTGCCGCCGGTCATGCCGCGCAAGGACGTGGTCAGCCACAGCTGGTCGTAGTTGCCGCAGCCCGAATCCAGGCACACCACTAGCGACGGACTGCCGATGCGCGCGGCCAGGTGGTCGACGTAGAACGGCAGGTCGTAGCTGCCCGATTCCTCGCAAGCCTCGATCATCACCACGCAGCGCGCATGCGGGACGCCCTGCTCATGCAGCGCCAGCAAGGCCGCCAGCGAGCCGAAGATCGCATAACCGTCGTCGGCGCCGCCGCGGCCGTACAGCTTGTCGCCCTTGAGCACCGGCGTCCACGGGCCCAGGCCGTCGGCCCAGCCGGTCATCTCCGGCTGCTTGTCCAGGTGGCCGTACAGCATGACGGTGTCGTCGCCCTGGCCCGGCACCTCGATATAGATGAGCGGCGTGCGCCCTTCCAGCCGCACCACTTCCAGCGTGGCGCCCGGCAGCTGGCTCAGCTTGGAGCGCGCCCAGGTTTCCATCAGCCTGACCGCCGCATCCATGTAGCCGTGCGCCACCCAGTCCTTGTCGAACATCGGCGACTTGTTGGGAATGCGGATGTATTCGACCAGCTGCGGCACGATCTCGTCGTCCCACAGGCCGCTGACGTAGCGGGAAAGGCGGGCGGTATCCATGGCTCACTCCATCAGGCGGACAAGAGCGGCATTGTAACAGCGCGCTTCCGGTGCACCGACACACGAGCGGAAGCTGCCCACAGGCGAAAGCTCCCACCGCGTACGCCTGGCCCTTGGCGCCTCCCACTGCGCGTCCCGGCGCCGCGGCGCCATAGTGCGCCGGCGGCCCCGGGACGCCGCCACCACCATCGCCCAAGGAGAAAAGCCATGTTCAACAAACTCGTCGCTGCCACCCTCGCGCTCGCCCTCGCCCTGCCCGGGCTGCTGCTGGCCGCCACGCCGGTCAACATCAACCAGGCCGACGCGGTCGCCATCGCCAAGTCGCTGGACGGCATCGGCCAGGCCAAGGCCGAGGCCATCGTGGCCTGGCGCGAAGCCCACGGCCCATTCAAGAAGGCCGACGACCTCAAGCACGTCAAGGGCATCGGCAAGGCCACCATCGAGCGCAACCGCGCCGCCATCCTGCTCGCCGACGATGGCTCCGCCGCCGCGGCCACCACCGGAGCGGACGCCCCCGCCAAGAAAGCGCAGCGGAGCAAGAAGGCCGCCATGGCCGAGACCGCCGCCGAGGAGTAGGCCACGGCCCAAGGTTCCCGCCGGCCGGGAGCCGGGCGGCGCGACCCACGGCAGGCCGCGCCGCTTGCGCTACACTCGCGCGCCCAATCCGTCGCCGTGCCGCCATGATCCTGCCGCGTTACCACATCGCCGCCTCTGCCATCCACGGTGCGGGCAACGGCCTGTTCCTCGACGAAGCCGTGGCGGCGGGGCGCATCATCACCGCGCCGGATGGCATCGAGCAGACCTTCCGCTACGCCGACATCATGGCCTCACCTGAGCTCCGCGCGCAGTTCCACGCCAGCGCACGCTGGTTCGAGGATCACTACACGCTGTCGCCGGACTGGCCGGACGAGTGCTACATCAACCACAGCTTCACGCCGAACGGGCTGTGGCACCTGGGTTTCGTGTTCGCGCTGGCCGAACTGCCCGCCGGCAGCGAGATCACGGTGGACTACCGGCACCTGCTGCCCCCCGGCCAGGCCGAGGATTTTGTCGATTCGGTCACAGGTGAGACAATTACCGGGTTGACCTGGCAGGAGAGCCTCGCCGACAGCACCCGTGTACTGGCCGAACTGCTGGCTGCCGCCCACCGCTGAGCGTGATGTTCGATATCCCGACCCTTGAAACGGCGCGCCTGCGCCTCACCGCGCTCACCGAGCGCCATTTCGACGACTACGCCGCGATGCTGGCCGACCCGGACAGCACGCGCTGGATCGGCGACGGCGAACCGCTGGACCGCACCAATGCCTGGCGCTCGCTGGCGATGCTGCTGGGCCATTGGCAACTGCGCGGCTTCGGCATGTGGGCGCTGGAGCTCAAGTCCACCGGCGAGTTCATCGGCCGCGCCGGCCTGATGTATCCCGACGGCTGGCCGGACCTGGAAATGGGCTGGATGCTCAAGCCCGAGCACCGCCACCACGGCTACGCCACCGAGGCGGGCAACGCCGTGCTCGATTTCGCCTGGAACCAGTTGCACGCCCCGCGCGTGATCAGCCTGGTGCGGATCGGCAACGAGGCCTCCGACCGGGTCGCCGAGCGGCTCGGCGGCGAACACATCGAGGACATGGACTTCTACGGCAGCCACAGCCACGTGTTCGCCTACTATCCGCCGCATCGCGAACATCGCCGCGCCTACGGCTGATCCAGCGCCCCGCCGGCAGGTGCCGGCAAGGCGGTGAAGAACGACCTACAGCGCCTGCGGCAAGCCGCCGCCGCGCCGGGATGACCACAGCGAACGCGCCACTTCGGCCAGGGCGAACACCCGGGCCACGTGCACCCAGCCCAGCACCAGCACCAGCAGTTGCGTCAGCAGCACCGCCAGCAGCAGGCCGGTCGTGCCGAGCGCCGGGGTGTGCACGCGACCCACGCCGAGGGCCAGCGCCGCCGCATAACCGATCACACTGATCAGCACGTAGCTGAGCAGCGTGCTGAACGGGCGCCGCAGCAGCTGCATGAAGCCACGGCCGAAGGCGCGGGTGGCCGAACGCAGGTTGCCGTCCGCGATGAACGCGGCCCGCCCCGACTCCACCATGGCCTGCGCCAGCACGAACAGCACGCCAGCGACGAACAAGGCCAGGTGCGTCGCGCGGTCGGCCTGCGCTTGCAGCACCGCCTTGTCGCCGACGCCGTCGGCCATGTGCAACGCCACACCGATCAGCGCCGCCATCACCGCGTACGGCACGATCGACCACAGCATCAGGCGGAACATGCGGCCGTACTCGACGATGCCGCACTGGAGCAGGTGGCCGAAACCCAGCACGCGGCTGGCGCGTCCACCGCCGACCAGCATGCCGTTGAGGAACGGCGTCAGCAACAGGGTAAGCAGCAGGCCGAGGATCGCCACGCCGCTGAGCCAGCCGGTATCGTCGCGCAGTGCCGACAGGGTGTCGCCGAACATCACCGGACTGAACTGCGCGGCCCATGTTGGCGCCTGCACGGAGTGGTCGAGCAGCCCGCTCAGGCTGCGCCACAGCGGCAGGCTGACCACCGCGGTCGGCAGCAGCAGCAACAGCGTCCACAGCAGCAGCAGGCGCCACTGCATGGCGGCCAGCGGCGCGCGTGCCACGGCACCGAGATCCACCCGCCGGGAAGCATGTCTGTTCATCATCACAGTGACCCCATCAAGGCGTAGAAGACCTGCAACAGCGACGCGGCATCCGCGCTCCAGCGGCGCGAGGCGCTGCCGTCGGCCTTGGCCGTCCGGCTGTCGTTGAGCTTGTTCGCATCCAGGTAGATCTTCTGCTCGGGATCGAGCGTGGCTGCGACCACCTTGGACGGCCGGGTGAAATCGAAGCGGGCCCAGCGGCGGCCGTCGTTCCAGTGCACGTCCTCGCTGCTGCCGTCGGCGAACTTCACCCGCAGCAGCTGCGGCACCGGCACGCCGTCACGGCGCACGGTGACGGTGCTGTGCCACGGGAACGGCCCGCTGCCCGGCTTCGCGTTCGGATGGGCCTTGTTCCAGGCCTTGCGCTGTTCGTCGACCCGCTTGTCGAGGGCATCGTCGTCGAGCTCGCTGCGCTTGCCGTCCTTCAGCGTGCTGCCGGCCAACGGCAGCACTTCGGTGGCGTCGATGCTGGCGACCCGGTCGTCGATCTGCGCGGTGCCGTAGACGTACTGGTCGAAGATTTCGTTGACCGCCTGCGGGTTGCCGGAGACCTCGGCCAGGGTGGCGCGCAGGTCGGCCGTCGACGGATGGCGGAAACGCCAGCGCCGGTAGTACGCGTGCATCGCGCGCTCCAGCACCGGCGTGCCCAGGCGCTCCTCCAGGTCGTGCATGGCAGTGGCGGTGCGCGAATACACCGTGCCGTAGCTGCTGCTGGACAGTCGATCCCATGCATTCGCGCCCAGCGGATCGGGCGGCTGATGCAGGCCGGCGCTGAGCCGCTCCGCTTCAAAGCCGGTCATCGCCGGCGTGATGCCGAGGCGCTTCATCCAGCCCGATGCCAGCACGATCTTCTCGCCGCTGGCGCGCGTCATGCGACCGTCCCAGTACTCGTTCATGCCCTCGTCGAGCATTGGCTCCTCGAATTCGTTGGAAGCGAGCAGGCCGTAGAAGTAGCCGTGGCCGAACTCGTGGATGGTGACGAAATCGATCGCGTACTGCGTGAGCGTGCCCGGCTCGACCTTGGCGAAGCCATCGGCGGTGAAGAAGGTCGGATACTCCATGCCGCCCGCCTCCGACGCGTTGTACGGCGGCACCACCGCCGTCACCGTCTGGTACGGGTAGGCGCCCAGCGAGTTCGAAAAGTACGTCAGCGAATCGGTGGTGGCCTTGAGCACCGGCCCGGCGCTGGCCGCGTATTCGGCGGGGTAGATCACCCGCACGTCGACCTTCGGGCTGCCAGGCCCCTGCCAGCTGCCGTCCAGCGTCTTGTAGCCCTTGGCCGCGACCCAGGCGAAATCGTGCACGTCGCCCTGCACGAAGTGGTAGGTGCTCTTGCCGTTCGCCGTCTCCGGCGGCCCCTGCAGCTTGCCGACCGCGCCCACGGTGTAGTCGCCGGGCACGGTGAGGCGCACGTCGTACAGGCCGAAGTCGGCGTAGAACTCGCTGTTGAAATGGAACTCGTGCACGTTCCAGCGCGGCGCGGCGGCACCGCGCTCGCCGGGCAGTTCCAGCACGCCGATCTTCGGGAACCACTGCGCCACCAGGTTGAAGTCGCCGAACCAGCCGGTGCGCTCGACCACCCGCGGCAGCTGGCTCAGAAAATCGATGTCCAGCGTCAGCGTGCCGCCGGCCGGCACCGGCTCGGCCAGCTCGACCTGCGCCACGGTCTGGTCAGTGGCCGGGCCGCCATCAGGCTGCACGAAGCGCCATTTCAAGGCGGCGTCGCCCTGCTTCACCTGCTTCAGCTCGATCCAGCCCCACTCGCCTTTCTTCAGCACCGCCGCGCCACGCGAACTGCCGTGCGCGGTGAGCACCTTGCGCTCGGCGAACCAGGTGCTGGCCTCGTTCTGGAACGCGTTGAGGTACAGGTGGAAGTAGACCTTGCTGACCGGACGGTCGCTGCGGTTGCGCCAGGTCATGTGCTGCTGGCCGCTTACCACATGTTTCGCCGCGTCAAGCGTGGCGTCGATGCGATAGCTCACCACACGGTCGGACAGGGTCGGCTCGTTGCCGCTGCGCTCGCCACCCCAGGCATCCGCAGCACTGGGCACGCTGACCGCGGCGGCGTCGGCGGCCGCAAAGGGAATGTCGGGTAGCGCTACGCTGGCCGCACTGGCCGGCGGCGTGGCCGATGCGGCCGGAGCGACCTGTTGCGCCGCCGCCAGCCAGGGCCAGAACACGACCACAGCGCACAGACGCCCCCACTTGCGTACGATTCGCCGCATCTTGCCACTCCCCTGAGCAATCCCCGCAGAGTGCACCCAAGCGGCCATGCCGGGCATAGGCCATAGGTCATGCCGCGGGGTTCAGTAGACGTCGCGCCGATAGCGACCCTGCGCCCGCAACTGTTCGACCCGCGCATCGCCCAGCACGTCGCGCAACACTGCATCGACACCAGGCGCCAGGCCATCGAGGCTGCCGCAGACATACATCGCCGCGCCGGCGTCGACCCAGCGCTGCAGCTCGTCGGCCGCTTCGCGCAGTCGCTGCTGCACGTGGATGCGCTCGGCCTGGTCGCGCGACCAGGCGAAATCGGCGCGCTCGATCCGGCCATCCGCCAGCCAGCGCTCGATCTCCTCGCGATAGAGGAAGTCGTGCGCCGCATGGCGCTCACCGAACAACAGCCAGTTGCGCCGGTGGCCGGCGACGATGCGCGCCTTCAGCAACGAACGCAACGCGGCCAGCCCGGTGCCGTTGCCGATCAGGAGCAGCGGCCGCGCATTCGCCGGTGCGTGGAAATTGACGTTGCTGCGCACGCGCAGGGCAATCGCCGCGCCGACCGGCGCGTGCGCGGTCAGCCAGCCCGAACCGAGCCCGAGGTAGCCGCCGCGGCCGCGCATCTGGCGCACCAGCAGGTGGATCGCACCGTCGCCCGGCAGCGAGGCGATCGAGTACGCGCGGTGCGGCAGTCGTTGCAGCCTCGCCGCCACGGCTTCCTCGTCCAGCCCGTCGATCTGGTGAGCTTCGGGCAGCCGGCAGCGCGCCAGCAGTTCGGCCAGCGGCAGCCGCTCCCTGCCCGACGCCACCGGCACGCGGCCATCCAGTCCGCTGGCCGCCAGCCAGCTCGCCACCCGGTCCGGCGCGTGGCATGGCCCGATCTCGACCAGGTCGCCGGCCTGCCAGTCCGCACGCCCCTGCAGCGGCTGCAGTTCGAGATGGAAGCAGGGTTCGCCCACGCTGCCGGGGTTGAGCAGGCGCCGTTCGGCCAGCCGCCAGCGCTGGTACTTCGGCGCCTGCCAGTCCGGCAGGTCGCTGATGCCGGTGAGCATCGCCAGGCAGTGCTGCCAGTGACGCAGACTGGCCTCGTCCTCGCTGTCCACTTCCACGGGATCGAACAGCGCCTGCGCGTTGCTGGCCTCAAGCCAGCGCTGCAACTGGCGGCCGAAGCCGCAGAAGTTCTCGTAGTCGCTGTCGCCCAGCGCGAGCAGGCCGTAGCGCAAACCGCCCAGCTGCGCCGGTTGCCGCATGGCCAGACGGCTGAACGCCTGCGCCCTGTCCGGCGGCTCGCCGTCGCCGGTGGTGCTGACCACAAACAGCACGCGACCGGCGTGGCGTAGCTCCTCGAGCGTCAAGGTGTCGATGCCATGCAGCCGCACCGGCATGCCTGCGGCCTGCAGGCTCTGCAGGGTCTGCCGCGCGAGTTGTTCGGCGAAGCCGGTCTGGCTGGCGTAGACCACGTGAACGCCGACCGCAGCCTGCGAAGCGTCGACCGGCGCCGCGGCAACCACCGCGACCGGATCGCGAGCGGCGGCGGTATCGGCCACGGCCAGCGGCTTGCGCGGCGCCGGCGGGCGCCGCAGACGCCACCAGCCGAGCAGGCCCAGCCACGCCGCCAGCACCAGCGCCGCACCAAGCCAGCGTGCGGCGCCCGGATCGCGCGCATCGGTGTGCCACAGCAGCAGCGCCACCGGCAGCAGCGCCCACCCGGCCGGCAGGATCGCGTTGCCGAGCGCCGCGCGCCATGCCATCGCCGCGTCGTGCCTGCTCATCGCGGCCACGGCTGCCGCGCCCCCCCCGCGGCAGGTACCGCGCCGTGGTTCAAGCAAGTTGGCGGATGATGACGACTGACCCATGCTTGTCCATGATTCGCACACCCGTGCCACCCGGGGAACTGCGGCCGGCATGGATGGTCTCGATGAGCGCAGAATCCGGTGTCCCGGGTTGCGCCGGCGATCATTAGACCGCAAACAAGAATCAATCTCAACAAACCCATCGAGCTTGGCGCCGAGCCATCTCCATGCATCCCGGGAGCACCCAGCGCATGCGCATTCTTCTGGCCGAGGACGACCCTTCCATCGCGGACGGCCTCTGTGCGGCGCTGCGCCATGGCGGCCATGCGGTGGACCATGCCGCGCGGGGCAACCTGGCCGACGTGGCGCTGCGCGATCATGACTACGACCTGCTGGTGCTGGATCTGGGCCTGCCCGCGCTGGACGGCACCGAAGTGCTGCGCCGCCTGCGTCATCGCGGCACCGGCATGCCGGTGCTGGTGGTGACCGCCCGCGAGGGCCTGGCCGAACGCATCCGCGTGCTCGACCTGGGCGCCGACGACTACCTGGTGAAACCCTTTGCGCTGGCCGAGTTCGAAGCCCGCGTGCGGGCACTGCTGCGCCGGGCCAATAGCCAGGGCAAGCCGGAGCTGCAACAACTGGGCCGATTGCGGCTGGACCTACCGGGGCACCGCGCCTGGATCGGCCAGACGCCGCTGGAACTGACCGCACGCGAGTTCGGCCTGCTCGAGGCGCTGGCCACGCGGGTCGATCGCGTCACCAGTCGCGCCCAACTGGTCGCGGCATTGTGCAACTGGGACCAGGAGCTGACCGACAACGGCCTGGACATCGCGATCCACCGGCTGCGCCGCAAGCTGCAAGGCAGCGGCACCGGCGTGCGCACGATCCGCGGGCTGGGCTACCTGCTGGAAGAAACCGACGACAGCGGGAACAGCCAGGCATGAACCGGCCACGCATACGTCCGCGGCGCCCCAGCCTGCGCCGGCGCCTGCTGCTGGCGCTGCTGGTCCCGGTCGGCGTGCTGCTGCTGCTGGATGCGCTGCTGACCTATGGCGTGGCACTCACCTACGCCAACCGGGTACACGACCGCGACCTCAGCAACGACGCCCTGACCCTGGCCACGATGCTCGGCAACGACCGGTTCGATGGCGAACTGACCCCGCGGGCGCGCTTCCTGCTCGAATACGATCCGGGCGGCCACAGCTACTTCACCGTGAGCAGTGCCCGGCACGGCCTGCTGGCCAGCAACGGGCAATTGCCGCAGCCCGCGCAGGTGCCGGCCATCGGCGCCCGCCCGACGCTGTACGACGCGCAGCTGGCGAAGCACGCCCTGCGCGCCGCCACGGTACACATCGCCATGCGCAGCGACCCCGGCGACAGCCTGGTCGTCACCGTCGCCGAAACCCTGCACGACCGGCACCAGCAGGCGCGCGAAATCCTGCTGCTGGCCAGCGTGACGCAGACGCTGCTGATCGCCGGCGTGCTTTCGCTGGTCTGGTTCGGCGTCGGCCGCGGCCTGCACGTGCTCGACCCGCTGACCGCCCGACTCGCCGCGCGCACCGACGAACTCACGCCGATCGACGGCTCCGACGTACCGCTGGAGATCCGGCCGCTGACGCAGACCATCGATGCGCTGTTCGGCCGCCTGCGCGGCATGCTGATCCTGCACGACCGCTTCATCGCCGATGCCGCGCACCAGTTGCGCACGCCGCTGACCGGCTTGAGCCTGCACGTCGAATATGCCATGGCCAACCCGCAGCCGGAGATAGTGGCCGACGCCCTGCTCCACATCCAGCGACTGGTACGGCGCGCCGCGCGCACGTCCGCGCAACTGCTGGCGCTGACGCGCGCGCAGGCGCCGTCGCTGGAGACCGGGGAGCGCACCCTGCTCGACCTCGCCCGGTTCATCCCCGAAGCGGTGTCGGAACGGGTCCACGAGGCCATCCGGGCCGGCGTGGACCTGGGCTACGAAGGCGGCGGGCAGGCACTGTTCGTGCTCGGCGACGCCGCCAGCCTGCACGACCTGCTGGACAACCTGATCGACAACGCGGTGCGTTACGCCGGCCGCGGCAGCACCGTCACCGTCAGGCTGGCGGCACGCGCCGATGGCGGCGCCAGCCTCAGCGTCGAGGACAACGGCCCCGGCGTGCCCGCCGAGCTGTTGCCGCGACTGAGCGAGCGTTTCTTCCGCGCCGCCAGCAACAACGAGGAAGGCAGCGGGCTGGGACTGGCGATCGTCCAGCGCATCGCCGAGCGGCATCACGCCGACGTGGTCTACCGGCCCGGCGAGTCGCGCGGTCTGTGCGTGGAAGTGCGTTTCCCCGCCCCGCCGGCGATCCTCGACCGACCGGCATGAGGACGACCGGCGATGATCCGCTGCGCCCCGCGAGCCGGCCGCGCCGCTACGGCGGTCGTCAGGACGAAGAAAGATTTTTCGGCAACAATGGCGTGCGATGACCTCCCATCCACTCCTCCCTGGTATCCCGTCCGATCATGACCCCGGGAAAGCGCACGCCGTGCCACGGCCACTGAGCAAGACAACCTCGAAGCACGGGTGGCTTACCTGCCTGCTCGGTGCCGTGGCCTGCGGGCTGGCTGGCTGCGCCGCGCCGCTGCCCCGGCTGGCGCCGCCGGTGCCTGCGCGCTGGCAGCATGCGGTCGCCGCGGATCCGGCGCGACCGACCGACCTGCATGGCTGGTGGCACGCCTTTGCCGACCCCGCGCTGGATGCGCTGGTGGATCGCGCGCTGGCCGGCAACCTCGACGTGGCGCAGGCGGTCGAGCGGCTGCGTGCCGTGCGCACCTTGCACGAACGCGCCCACGCCCGCTATCTGCCGGAGCTGCACGCGCGCACCCATGACGCGATCGATCCGGACGCCAGCGCCTCGTTCCTGATGGCCGGTTTCGATGCCAGCTGGGAACTGGGCCTGTTCGGTCGCGCCGAAGGCACCCGGCGCGAATCGCAGGGCGCCCTGGATGCCGGCGTGGCGGACCTGCACGCCGCGCGGGTCAGCCTGGTCGCCGAAGTGGTGCGCGAATGGATCGGCCTGCGCACCGCGCAGCAGCAGGAGCAGTTGCTGCAGCAGATCAGCCGGCAGCGCCGACAGGCGTGGGAACTGCAGCAGACGCGGCAGCGCCTGCAGCTGGCGGCGCCCAGCGCGGTGGACCAGGCGCAGGCCGCCTGGGCGCAGGCCGAAGCCGCACTGGCGGCACCACGTCAGGCGATCGACGCCAGCGCGCAGCGGCTGGCCGTCCTGCTCGGGCAGAACCACCCCGACCCGGCGTGGCTGCAGGCGGGCGCGCCGCCCGAGCTGGGCGCCTGGCGACTCGACGGCACCCCGGCCGAGCTGCTGCGCACGCGGCCCGAGATCGCCCGCGCCGAGGCGGACGTGCTGCGCACCGCCGGCGAACTGGCGTTGACCCACGCCGAGCTGTTTCCCAGCGTCGGCCTCGGTGCCTCGATGGTCTGGGCCACCGACATCAACAACAACCATCGCATTTCGACCACCCCGAACGGCATCACCTCGCTGGGCCCGATGATCGACATCCCGCTGTTCGACTGGGGCATGCGGCTGGCCGCCACGCACGCCAAGGCGCACGAGCTGAGGGCCAGCGTGCTGGCCTACCGGCAGGCCGTGCTGCAGGGCGTGGCCGAGGTGGAAACCGCGCTGGGCAGCCTGCAGCAGCAACGCCAGCGCGAACAGCAGGACAGGCAGGCGTGGCAGGCGCTGCAGCGCGCCGACCAGGCCGTGCAGGTGCGCGCCCGGCTGCGCCTGGACGGCCCGCTCGATCGCCTCGAAAGCCGGGTCGCCGCCGACCAGGCCGCGCTCGAGCTGGCCGATGCGCGCGCTGCGCACGGCCTCGCCTACGTGGCGCTGTTCAAGGCGCTGGGCGGCGCACCGCTGCCCGCGCCGGATACCGAACAGGCCGCCTCGCCGGCGCCCGCCGACGCCCACGGAGCGCCGCGCTGATGGGAACCGCGAACAACGCCGTCACCCCGGCGAAAGCCGGGGTCCAATGCCGTCGGACCATTGAAGGCAAGAGACGCTGGATTCCTGCTTTCGCAGGAATGACGCGGAATGGGCTGGTTTTCCGAGGTTCCCGCTGATGGTGGCCCTGGCGCGCAAGACGCTGATCTACGAGTGGCGGCGCTTCCTGCCGGCGATGCTGGCGGTCGGTTTCGCCGGCCTGCTGCAGCTGCTGCAGATCGCGCTGGTGCTGGGTATCTTCGGCAGTACCAGCCTGTACATCACCGGCTCGTCGGCCGACGTGTGGGTGGGCTACCCCGGCACGCAGAGCGTGAGCCTGGGCCGCACGATCGACCCCGACGTGGAGTCGCGCCTGCTGATGGATCCGGCGGTGCAGCAGGTCGAGCCGTACCTGTGGGTCGACGGCGACTGGCGCGGGCCGCGCGAGACCGGTGGCGTCTCGGTGTTCGTTTCCGGCATCGATCCGGCCGCCGACGGGCTGATGTTCTCCAAAACCCTTTCGCCGGCGCTGCGCGCGCGACTGGCCGAACCGGACGCGATCGTGATCGACCGCTCCGCGCAGGACCAGCTTGGCGTCGACGTCGGCCAGACCGCCACCATCAACGGCCAGCAGGTGCGCGTGGTCGGCATCAGCACGGGTCTGCGCGCACTCGGCGGGGTCAACGTGCTGTGCTCGCTGGACACCGCGCGCCGGCTGGACAACGATCCGACCGATGCCGGGCCGACCTACCTGGTGGCGAAACTGCGCGACCCGGCCCAGGCCGACGTGGTGGCGACGCGCCTACGCGGCGACACCGCCTTCGGCCCGTACACGGCATGGAGCGCCGGCGACTTCGCCCGGCTCTCGGTGCGCTACTGGCTGTTCGACACCGGCGCCGGCGCCGGCGTGCTGTTCCTGGCCGGCATCGTGTTCCTGGTCGGTGCGGCGATCACCAGCCAGACCCTGATCGCCGCGGTCAACGGCTCGGTGCGTGAATACGCCACGCTCAACGCGCTCGGCGTGGGCGTGAACGCGTTGCGCAAGGTGGTGCTGGAGCAGGCGTTCTGGGTCGGCGCACTGGGCCTGCTCGGCGCCAGCGTGCTCGGCATCGTGCTGATGCTGCTGGCACGCAGCCAGGACGTGCCGGTGATCCTCAATGTTCCGGCGGCGCTGGCCTGCATCATCCTGGTGATGGGCCTGGCTGCCGTCTCCGGGCTGGCCGCGATGCGCAGCCTGCGCCGCGCCGACCCCGCGACCTTGCTGAGGTAGCCGCGATGCATCCCGCCCCTGTCGCCGAACCGCTGGGCACGCCCGCGCTGCAGGCCGAGAACGTCAGCAAGGCGTTCGTCTCCGGCCACCAGCGCACGCAGGTGCTGGACCACTTCTCGCTGAGCATCGACGCCGGCGAACTGACCCTGATCTCGGGCCCGTCCGGCTGCGGCAAGAGCACCCTGCTGGCGATCCTGAGCGGGTTGCAGAAGGTCGACAGCGGCCGTGTGCGGGCGCTCGGCAGCGAGCTGGGCCAGCTCGACCTGCGCGCGCTGGAACGCTTCCGCCTGCAGCACACCGGCTTCGTGTTCCAGGGCTTCAACCTGTTTCCCGCGCTGTCCGCGTTCGAGCAGGTCGAGCTGCCGCTGAACCACATGGGCCTGTCGCGCGACGAGGCACGCCGGCGCGCGCAGCAGTCGTTGGAGGAAGTCGGCCTGGCGCACCGCATGCAGCTGCGTCCGTCCGAGCTGTCCGGCGGCGAGAAACAGCGCGTGGCGATCGCCCGCGCGCTGGCCAAGCAGCCCGAGCTGCTGTTCGCCGACGAACCGACCAGCGCGCTGGACGCCGCCAACGGCCAGATCATCATCGACATCCTGCACCGGATCGCCCATACCCACGGCACCACCGTGCTGTGCGTCAGCCACGACCCGCGCCTGGTCGTCCACGCCGATCGCGTGCTGGCCATGGAAGACGGCCGTATCCTCAGCGACCGGCGCAATCGCGCCGCGGTCATCGACAGCAAGGAAAACCCCGCATGAAGCCGCCAGCCTTCCACCCGTCGCGGCGCACGCAAGCCGCGCGACTGCTCCGCCGCGGCGGCCTCGCGCTGGCCGTCGCGTGCCTGCTGCCGGCCTGTTCGCCCGCCGGCCAGGCGCCGGCCGACAGCAGCGCCTCGCCCGCGGCCGCCTACGTCGCGGTGGCACGCGGCAAGGTCGACATCGAAGGCGGCCTGCTGAGCCTGGCGATGCCGCGCGAGGGCACGCTGGCCGCGGTGGCCGTGCATGAAGGCGACCACGTCAAACAGGGCCAGTTGCTGGCGGCGCTGGACACCGAGCCGGCGCGACTGGCAGTCGAAGCGGCGCAGGCGCAACGCGAACAGGCGCAGGCGCAGCTGAAGCTGCTCGGGATCAAGCTGGCCGCGGCGAAGCAACGCGCCCGGCGGCTGGCCGCCGCGGCCGACGCCGGTGCCGGAGACGGCCAGAGCGCCGACGACGCGAACGAGGCGGCGGCACAGGTCGACGCGGAGCAGCAGGCCGCCCGCGCGGCCCTGAGCGTCGCCGGCCAGAAACTGGACGAGGCCCGCTACGAGCTGAAACAGCGCAGCCTGCTCGCCCCGTTCGACGCCGACGTGGTGCGGGTGTCGGCCCAGCCCGGCGCCAGCGTGTCGCCCGCGTCCGGGCCGCTGTTCGTGCTGCTGCCGCAGAAACCGCGGATCGTCCGCGCCGAGCTCAACGACAGCTTCGCCGCGGCAGTGCGCCCGGGCATGCCGGCCGAGGTGGTCGCCGACAGCGGCGGCGCGCACACGCGCTGGCGCGCGCACGTGCTGCGCATCGGCCAGGTCTACGGGCCGGCCACGCTGGAGAACGACCCGCAGGTGCGCGCCAACGCGCGCACGGTCGAATGCGTGCTGGCGTTCGACCAGCCCGACGCCGAGCCGACCCGGGATCTGCGCATCGGCCAGCGCGTGACGGTGCGCTTCGGCACCGCCAGCGCGCCGAAAGACTGAGGAAACCGCCCGCTGCGACCATGCCAGGCATGAAAATCGCCGTAATTCGTTCCAGCGAGGCAAGCGCGTGATCCAGCAGACCGACTTTTTCCTCGAGGGCGGGCGCAGCGGCGTGCTGCTGATCCATGGCCTCACCGGCACGCCGATGGAAATGAAGCTGCTGGGCAAGGGCCTGAACAACGCCGGCTTCACCGTGCACGGCATGCAGCTGGCCGGCCACTGCGGCAACGTCGAGGACCTGCTCGCCACCGGCTGGCGCGACTGGTATGCCAGCGTCGAGCGGGCGGCCGACGCGATGCTCGGCAAGGTCGACCAGTTGTTCGTCGGCGGCCTCTCGATGGGTGCGCTGCTGGCGCTGAAACTGGCCGCGGACCGGCCCGGGCGGATCGCCGGCGTGGGCGTCTACGGCGCCACCTTCCGCTACGACGGCTGGAGCATCCCGAAACTGGCACGGCTATCGTTCCTGCTGCCACTGCTGAAGAAACTGGGCATCGGCCGCGACCGCAGCTTCATGGAGCAGCCACCCTACGGCATCCGCGACGAGCGCCTGCGCGCGCAGGTCAGCGCGGCGATGCTCGGCGGCGACAGCGCCGCCGCCGGCCTGCCCGGCAATCCGTGGTACTCGCTGGCCGAAATGTACGGCCTGGCCGCCAGCGTGCGGCGTCAGCTGCCGCAGGTGACCGCGCCGTGCCTAGTCGCCCATGCCAGCGACGACGACGTCGCCAGCCCGAAGAACGCCGAGCTGGTGGTGCGCGGAGTCAGCGCACCGACCGAATTGCTGCTGCTCGAGGACAGCTACCACATGATCACCATCGACAAGCAGCGGCGCACCCTGATCGAGCGCTCGGCGGCATTCTTCGACGGCATCGTCGCGTCGAACGGTACGCAGCGCGTCGCTGCCTGATGATGCCGGCGGAAGGCTCCATCTCCACCCTCGTGGCGGGCCTGTGGCTGCTCAACATCGTGCTCGACACCGGCGGCCAGCTGGCGTTCAAGGCCGCCGCCGGCGATGAAGCGGCCGGTGATGGCCTGGCGCGCTGGAAGCACATGGCATCACGGCCCTGGCTATGGCTGGGCGTGGCCAGCTACGTGATCGAGTTCCTGGTGTGGATCGCGTTCCTGTCGCTGATCCCGCTGTCCGAAGGCGTGCTGCTGGGCTCGATCAACATCGTGGCGATCATGGTCGCCGGACGCTTCCTGTTCGGCGAAAAGCTGACCCGGCTGCGGGTCACCGGCATCCTGCTGGTCACGCTGGGCGTGGCGATCGTGGGGCTGGGCACATGAAGCGCTTCTACCTGCTCGGCTTCCTGCTGCTGATGGGCTTCGACACCCTCGCCCAGATCAGCTTCAAGTATGCCGGCAGCCAGGCGCTGCCGGTGCAGGCCAGCCTGGCGTGGCTGCTGCGCGTGTTCGGCCAGCCCTGGGTCTACGGCGCGGTGATCGGCTACATCGGCGCCTTCTTCACCTGGATGGCCCTGCTCAAGCGTGCGCCGATCGGCCCCGCCTTCGCCGCCTCGCACCTGGAAGTGGTGTCGGTGATGCTGCTGTCGATCTGGCTGTTCGACGAACAGCTCACCCTTGCCCGCGCGCTGGGTGCGCTGGCGATCATCGCCGGCATCGTCTGCCTGGGGCTGGCCGAGAGCCGCGAACACCCAGCGGAAGCCGATGCCGAGCCGGCGCGCGGCTAGGCGCCCGCGCTACGCTGCGCGCATGCTGCTCCGTCGCCGCCACGAATTGCCGCCCACCGCCGGCCTGCCGCTGGGCCTCGCCGACCTGCGCCCCGGGGCGCCGACGCTGGCCGACGACATCGCCGCGCTGCTGGGCACGCCGCCGCTGCAGCTGACCTGTTCCGGCACCGCGGCGCTGCTGCTGACGCTGGCCACGCTGCGCGAGCTGGCGCCGCGCCGCCGCCGCGTGGTGGTGCCGGCGTACACCTGCCCGCTGGTGGCGATCGCCGTGCGGCAGGCCGGGTTGGAGTTGCAGCTGTGCGACCTGCGGCCCGGCCACTACGACATGGACCCGTCCGCGCTGCGCGCGGCCTGCGACGAGCGCACGCTGGCGATCGTGCCCACCCACCTGGCCGGCCGCGTCGCCGACGTGGACGACGCGCTCGCCGTGGCGCGCCAGGTCGGCGCGTACGTGATCGAGGATGCCGCGCAGGCGCTGGGCGCACGCCGGGCCGACGGCACCAGCGTGGGGCTGGCCGGCGACGCGGGCTTCTTCAGCCTGGCCGCCGGCAAGGGCCTGTCGATCTACGAGGGCGGCCTGCTCGCTGCGCGCGACCCCGTGCTGCGCGAGCGGCTGGCCCGCGCCGCCGCGGGCGTGCCGCAACGGCCGGGCTGGGAGTGGCGGCGCCGCCTCGAACTGCTCGGCTACGCCGCGCTGTACCGGCCGTGGGGCCTGCGCCTGGCCTACGGCGCGCCGCTGCGCCGCGCGCTGCGCCGCGGCGACGAGATCGCCGCGGTGGGCGACGACTTCCCGCCGACGATCCCGCTGCACCGCGTCGGCCGCTGGCGGCAGGCGGTGGGCTCGCATGCCGTGCCGCGGCTGCCGGCGTTTCTCGCCCAGCTGTCCGCGCAGGCGCAACGTCGCCTGCCGCGGTTGCGCCAGATCGGCGGCATCGACGTGCTCGACGACCCCGCCGGCGCCTGCGGCACCTGGCCATTCTTCCTGCTGCTGCTGCCCGACCGCCGGCGCCGTGACGCCGCGCTGGCGCAGCTGTGGCCGGCCGGCTACGGCGCCAGCCGGCTGTTCATCCACGCCCTGCCCGACTACCCCTATCTCGCCGACGTGGTTCCCGCCGCGGACGTGCCGCACGCCCGCGACTTCGCCGCGCGCAGCCTCAGCCTCGGCAACAGCCCGTGGCTGACCGACGCGGACTTCGAGACGATCTGCGGCGTGCTCGGCAACGGCTGAGGCGGCGCCGCGGCTGCCGCCGGCATTTCACGCGGACGAAATCTTCCACCCGCAAGAATGGCGCCGCCTCGCCGCTCCGCCGATGCCCGCACGCAAGCGCCGGCGAGGATTCTCGCGCAGTTCCGGGGGGTCGCCATGACGGCAGCACCGCACACGGGTTTCATCGGCCGGTTCCGCGAGGAGCCACGGCTGCAGGCGCTCGCGGCGCTGCTTCTGCTGCTGCCGCCGGTGTTCTTCCTGTTTCCGGTACCGATCGACGAGACGCGCTACCTCGCCGTGGCGTGGAACATGCGCCTCAGCGGCCAGTGGCTGGTGCCGTGGCTGGACGGCGCGCCGTATTCGGACAAGGCGCCGCTGCTGTTCTGGCTGATCAACCTGGTGTGGGCGGTAACCGGCGTGCACGCCTGGGCGGCGCGCCTGCTGGAGCTGCTGCTGGCGCTGGCGACACTGCCGCTGCTCGCCTCGCTCGGCCGGCGGCTGGGTGCCGCACCCGCCGCCGTGCAGGCCTCGTTGTGGCTGTGGCTGGGCTGCGCCGCGTTCGCGGCGTACGCCGGCACGGTGATGTTCGACATGCTGCTCACGCTGTGCACGCTGGTGGCGTGGCGCGCCACGCCAGCGCTGGCCGGCCGGCGCTGGCCGCTCGCGGTGGTGGCGATGGCGCTGGCGCTGGGTGCGGGGACGCTGGTCAAGGGGCCGGTCGCGCTGCTGGTGGGCGGCGTGCCGGCGCTGCTGGCACCGTGGTGGCGGCCGCAGACGCGGCCGCTGGCGACCTGGCTGCGGCTGCTCGCCGCGCTGCTCGGCGCCGTGCTGCTGGCGCTGGCCTGGGCGCTGCCCGCGGCCAGGGCGGGCGGCACGCAGTACGCGGACGCGATCTTCCTGCGCCAGACGCTGGGCCGCGTGGTGCAGAGCTTCGCGCACGCCCGGCCGTGGTGGTGGTACCTGCCGATCCTGCCGGCAATGCTGCTGCCGTGGGTGGCGGCAATCGGGCGCGGCGAGGCCGCCGCAGCCGGTGGCAGCCGGATGCTGGACCGCTTCGTGGCGGCCGCGTTCGTGCCCGGCTTCGTGCTGTTCAGCCTGATCAGCGGCAAGCAGCCGCACTACCTGCTGCCGTTGCTGCCGGCGCTGACGCTGGCCGGCGGGGTTCGCCTCGGCGCAGGCCGCTGGCGCGTGGTGGGCTGGCGCGTCGGGCTGCTGCTGGCGCTGATCGGCATCGCCGTGGCGGTCGGCCTGGGCAAGCTCGCGGTCGATCATGCCGGCCGCATCGGGGCGATCGCCTGCGGCGTGCTGATCGTCGTGGTGGGGCTGTCGTTCGTGGTGGGGCGACGGACGCCGCTGCTGCCGGTGGGCCGCGCCGCGCTCGGCATGCTGGCGGCGCTGCTGCTGGGCAAGCTCGCCTTCGTGCTGGCCGCCGGCCCGCGCTACGACATCGCGGCGGCCGCCCGCCGCGTGGCCGCCGCGCAACAGGCTGGCGTGCCGCTGCTGTTCGCCGGCCCGCAGTACGGCCTGCTCACTTTCGCCGGACGGCTGACCGCGCCGATCCCGGCCACCAGCAACCCGACCGCGGTGGCCGCCTGGGCGCATGCGCATCCGCAAGGCTGGGTGATCAGCAGCGAGCCGGACTACCGCTACCCGGCCACCCCGCTGTACCGCCAGCCCTATCGCGACGGCAGCCTGCGCATCTGGCGCGCCGGCGACGTCACCGGCGCGATGGCGGCTCCATCGCGCGATTAGGGCGCGGCATCGACGCGCGCCGCGATCGCCCGCAGCAGTTCGAGATTCAGCGCGTGCTGCTGCGCCTGCCAGCCGGCGAGCTGCGCCGGGTCGATGACCGGCTGCTGGTCCAGCGCCGACAGCTTGCGCTTCCACCAGCTGCGGTAGCGGTAATGCGAGATCTCGCCGTTGATGTCGCTGCCGACCAGGCCGTGGCGCAGGCTGCCGATCAGCGCCCGCGCGTGGTCGAGTTGCAGGCGGCCCTGGTCCCAGTTGGTCCGTGCCACGTCGGCGGCGAACACGTCCTTGTCGATCGTGAGGTAGCTCGGCGCGGCGTGCGTACGCTGGAACTCGACGAACGCATCGACCAGCGCCGCGGGCGTGTCGAAACCGCGGAACGCGCGCGCCAGGCCGAACCGGCGCGCCCAGCCGGTGTCCACGCCGATACTCCAGTAGCTCAGCTTGCCGCGGAGCAGCGGCGCCAGGTAGTTCTCCCAGGCGTGACCGGCGCCGATGTCGGCGGAGGTGATGCCGAGCACGTGCACGTGGCTCACCTGCGGCAGCCGCGCCACCTTGCGCACCCACGAGCCGCAGTGCACGCCGAACGGGAAGCGCATGTTGTCCGGGTGGTTGTCCAGCACCACCACCTGGAACGGCGCCTCGCTGCGCACGCGCTCGATCAGCGGCCAACTCAGATGATGGAAGTCGCCGCTGCCGGTGAACACGGTGCCGTGGCGCTCCGGCAGCAGCTGGTCCAGCATGGTGCGGAAGCGTTGCATGCCGGACAGCGAACAGCCGAAGCGGATCGACTCCTGCCAATGCTCCAGCGGCAGCACCAAGCGATCCGGCAGCGGCCCCACCGAATGGTCGATGTCGAGCACCACGGGACGGTTGGCCAGCCTATCCATCGACCGCCTCCACCGCCGTCTGCCAGCGGCGATCGCTCTCGAAGTGACTGCCGAGCCGGCGCAGCAGCGCGCGCAGCAGCGGATTGCGCGCGTACACCGCGTGGCGGGTGAAGGTGAAGCGCGCGCCGAGGAAGGACTTCACCTCCGGGTCGGTCCAACCGGCCACGTAATGCGTCAGGCCGCGTTCGCGCGCGTAGCCCAGGTTGTGCATCCAGCTGACGAAGTACAGGTTGTGCTCGCGCGCCGCGGGGTAGGCGAAGCCGACGTACTTGTCGACCAGCTTGCCGCCGTGTTCGTAGCAGAGGTTCCAGCCGATCATCTTCCCGGCATGGCGATAGACGAACACCACGCCACCGCTGGCCGCATCCTGCAGCAGCAGACGGAAGAACGCCGCGCTGAGCCGGTCGAAGTGGATCGTGCTTTGTGCATACACGTTGTCGAACAGCGCATGGAACGCCGCCAGCGTCGCCTCGTCGCGGAAGCAGGCGTCGCCGGTGCGCAGCGTCTCGATCTCGAGGTCGGCGCGCGAGCGCAGCTTGCGCCGGATATTCTTGCGCCGGCTGTGCGAGAGTCGCGCGAGATAGTCGTCGTCCGAGCCGAAGTCGATCGGCACGAAGGCCAGCGCCTGGCCTTCCAGCAACACGAAGCCCGCCGCCGCACAGGCCGCGGCGAAGGCACCCGCGTGGGCATTCGCCGCCTCGTCCAGCAGCGGCGACTCCTGCGCAATGTCCTTCACGATCAGCAGAGCGCACTCGCGCCCGAACGCAGCCTTCAGCCCCTGCGCCAGCCGCGCCGGCGACACGCCGGCAGGCAGCGGCGCGTACTCGGTCACGGTGGTGCCGGCGAAGCGGGTGCGCCAGCGCAGCAGACGGCTCCAGTGGCGGTACAGCGGCAAGGCAGCCAGGCGACGGCGCAGTGCCTCGTCGGCGGTGGTCAAGAGGTCGAACGGCGCCACGAAGACCGGCATGCCCTGCGGCGAATGGTCCACCACGAAGCCGATCGGCGGCTCCAGCATGAATGCCGCGAGCAACGCATCCGGTTCCAGTTGCGAAATGAAAGGCATGAGTAAGCGAGTTTGCCTAGACTGTGCGCAGCCTGCACCAGACACCTTGCGCGGGCCTTCCATCACTGTCTGCCACCGAAGGACATCGTCATGACCGCAACGATCCAGCAGCAGGTGTTCGAGATCATCGCCAAGCAGGCCAAGATCGAGGTGGCGACGATCAGGCCCGAATCCACCCTGAAGGACCTGGGCGTCGCCTCGCTGGAAGCGATCGAGATGATCTTCGACATCGAGGAACACTTCAACATCAACTTCCCCGACCAGCAGGGCGCCAACTTCGACACCGACACCGCGCAGAGCCTGGTCGACGCGGTGCAGAAAGCGCTGGACGACAAGGCCGCCACGGGCGAAGGAAGCAAGTGATGCCGACCGTATCGACGCGCCGGGTGGTGATCACCGGCATGGGTGCGATCAGCCCGCTGGGCGTGGGCGCCGCGGCACTGTGGCAGGGCCTGCGCGAGGGCCGCAGTGCGATCGGCCCGCTGCGGCACCCGGATGCCGAACGCCTGCGCGTGAAGGTCGCCGCCCAGGTACCGGAGAGTTTCGACCCCGCCGCCCACATCGACGAGCGCACCCTGCCCCTGCTCGACCGCACCTCGGAGTTCGCGCTGCACGCGGCGCGCGAGGCGGTGGCGCAGTCCGGCGTGGACTTCGCCGGCGGCCTGGGCCTGCGCACCGCGGTGATCGTGGGTACCGGCGTGGGCGGCGAGACCACCCAGGACGAGCAGAGCCGGCGCCTGTATGCCGAGAACGCACAGCGCGCGCACCCGCTCACCATCGTGCGGCTGATGACCAACGCCTCGGCCAGCCAGATCAGCATCGCGTACGGCCTGCACGGCCCCACCTACGCCGTGGCCAGCGCCTGCGCCTCGGCCAACCACGCGATCATCCAGGCCGCGCAGATGATCCGTTACGGCATGGCCGACGCCGCCGTCACCGGCGGCACCGAAGCCTGCCTCACCTACGGCGCGCTGCGCGCATGGGAGGCGATGCGCGTCGTGGCCGACGACACCTGCCGTCCGTTCAGCGCGAACCGGCGCGGCCTGGTGCTCGGCGAAGGCGCCGGCATCTTCGTGCTGGAATCACTGGAGCACGCGCAGGCGCGTGGCGCCACCATCCTCGCCGAACTGGCCGGCACCGGCATGAGCGCCGACGCCAGCGACATCGTGATGCCCAGCGCCGAAGGCGCCGCTACGGCGATGCGCCTGGCACTGGCAGAGGCCGAACTGAACCCGCAAGACGTGGATTACATCAACGCCCACGGCACCGGCACCCAGGCCAACGACGTCACCGAGACGCGCGCGATCCGCCTGGCCTTCGGCGCGTACGCCGACCGCCTCGCGGTGTCCTCCACCAAGTCCATGCACGGCCACGCGCTCGGCGCCTCCGGCGCGCTGGAACTGGTCGCCGCGATCGGCGCGCTGCGCGAGAACGTGGTGCCGCCCACCGCCAACCTCAACCAGGTCGACCCTGCCTGCGACCTCGACTACGTGCCGAACGTGGCGCGCGAGATGCCGGTGCGGGCGGTGCTCAGCAATTCGTTCGCGTTCGGGGGGTTGAATGCGGTGCTGGCGTTGAAGCGGGCGTCCTGAGTGACGGCGCCCCAAACAAGTCCGCCTCTCCGCTCGTCATTCCTGCGAAGGCAGGAATCGCGCTTCAGCCGTCGCGCAAGACGACGAATGCCCTGTAGGAGCGCGCTTGCGCGCGATGCTCTTGCTTGGCGCGACGGCATTTGAGAGCAAGAGCTTTCGTCTGCCTACGGCAGCCGAGTTACTTTCTCTTTGCGTGGCCAAAGAGAAAGGTAACCAAAGAGAAAGGCCACCCCGCTTGGCGCTTGCCGGGCATCGGGCAACTGCTCCCTGCGTTGCCTCAACTCGGGCATCCATGCCCTCGCCTGCCCGGCAAGTCCGTGAGCCGGGGCCGGGCTTTTCGACAGGGCATCCTGCCCTGGCGAAAAGGAGCCGACATCCTTGTCGGCTCCCGCTGCGCGGCCTGTCGACCCCGCCTCACCGCCGCACAGGGGCCCCGGTAGAGCAGCGGGCCATCCTGGCCCGCACTTTTGGAGAAAGCCGGAGCAAAGCCACAGCACCGCGCGCGAACTGTCACGTTCCCCACGAGGGCAAGAGCTCCAAAGCCAATTGCTGATCGACCGCTTGCGACCCAAAGCGGACCTATCATGGGGTGGCTTGTGGATGCGGTGACCATGTCCGGAGGTCGGAAGGGAATGCCGTCACTGCCGCTATGCTTCGGACATCCTAAATTTGGAATCTGAGCCGCATGCTGATCGAACGCGACGCGAAGGAGTTGAGTCGTTATCAGGCCTTCCTGGAGGCCAAGCGTGCCATTGCACCGCCGACTCAGGGGAACTTTGCCACTTATGAAGACGACAAGGGTGGCCCCTACGATGGGCACTGGCTGCCTTACGTCGAGTTGCGGCAAGAGGCCGGCATGGCGCTCCCCAACGCGATCAACGAACTGACGATGTACATCCACGACCTAATGGCGTGGGACAAGGCAACCCAGGGACTTTGTGAAGACGATCTGTTCGAGATCGCCATTGCCTTCGTCGATCGACTTGCCACCGTCGCTATGAATCTTCCTTATGTCATCCAGCAGCGGATGCTCTACGCCGTGGCTCACCTTTGTCATCTAGCCAACCACGCGAAAATGGGTAGCGCATGGGTGGATGACCTTCCCGAGGATAGAAAGATCAACGGGGCGATTTGCGACAAGTATGGCAATGGATGGGTGGCTTTCCCCACACTTCGAAGCGCAGTGAACCTGCTCAACGACGGAGGCTATCAAGCGGATACCGAATATTTCCGTGAGCGTTACACCCATCGGCTCCCGCCTCGTGTCCTTTGGGGCATGCACAGCATGTATTCGCGAGAAAAGCTGCCCAAGGGAGCGGCGTACGGTTTTGGCGGACGACCAGCTATGCCTCTCGCCAAGGTCGTGGCAGCGCTTGGGCGGCAACGGAATCTGGCATTGGCAGCGCTTGAGGCCTACCGCGCCCTCGTTGACGAACACATGGCGCCCCTCCAGCCAAGACCATAACTTGGCTTGGGGCGACCGGTATCCATTTTCGACTGCGGTCATTTATGCACTTGGCGCCCCGAGTTCCAACTGTCTGGTCTGCCGCGAGAAACTCACCAGCTGCTCGCGACGCCTGCGAGAGGTAACGCAGCTCCGGCTTAGTTGCCGAGGGGCAAAGCGATCGCGAAAGACGTCTAGGTTGCTATCGAGTCTGGCTGCACCGACTCAGACCGCTGTATTGAGGTCGGCTTCACCGTCGTCAGGCGTGAACATGTTGACCAAGCGCCGGGAGAACAGCACACCGAACTTTCCTCTCCCTTCGTCAAGGGCGAGGTCACGTTGCTCGGATACTTGTTCGATGAACTTGCGTGTGGTCGGAGTCATGTGCGACTTCAACTGGTCCACCATGCTGTCTACAACTTGGACTTCGTTCGCCAAACGGTGCAGGCCAACCGCTTGAATATCAACACCGACAGTGCGCTCCCATAGCGACCGGTAGCACTTGAAGACGGGCACACGGCCATTGAAAAAGACCTCGTTGAACTTGAGTTTCTCAAGTACAACATTGCCATGAAGCAGGTCGTTTCTTTCGTTCACCAGTGTGTGATATGCCTTGAACGCTGCGTGCTTGTAATCCACAGGGGATTCGAAGCCTACGCAGGTCATCGAAAGACTCTTGATGCGAACGTCGATAGGCTGGCGGATGGCGTTGTCTCGCAGTCTTTCGTCGGACTTTATTTCCGGCCGCATGAGAGCGAATAGCAGAAGATTGACAAACGCTTCGGCCATTACCGGGAGCATAGACCGGATGCCGAAGCACAAGCCAAGGCCTTTCGAATACCTTGCACTCACCTCAGACCAGTCGGCGTCACACACTTGTTGAACGCTCGTAATGTCCGGAATTTCCTCGTCCTCGGGCCGAAGTTTCAAAGCGTCTAGTTCGCGGAGAAGCGAGTCGACAGAACTGCGAATTCGCTGATATGGGTTCACGAATTCGGTCCAGTCTTCGAGCGACCTTCGCAACTGAGCCATCTGTTGTCCGTGACTCGCGAAGTCAGCCTTGATATGGGCAGCGAGATTTGCCATGTCGGCCTGATTGATGCCGGGAACATCAAGAAAGACGACGGCTGTCCGGAAGTTCATGCCCTGGAACAGCACCCAACCGGTGGAGATCCGTAGCATCCATTCCCAGTGGATCAGGTTGTCCGAGCTATCATTCCGCAAGAAATTTTGCGGGCCGTTCGGAAGACCGAATCGAGCGCGGAAATAGCAGTACAGATCGCTTGGTGCGACCTCGTTCCCGAGGGCACAAAACGTCGACTGCGGCGATCGATCCTTGCGCTGCAGCTCAGCGAGGATGTCAGTGAACGGTGGGCACTTGAGTTCAGCAACGAAATCGGCGGGAAGTGTCATAGCAGTTGCTCGAAGAAAGAGCCAAGAATGCACGGCTCTGAAGGGCTAGAGCAGCGGCGGTTCATGGTTTGCGTAGCGTCTGGTCCTGACATGTAGCTGGCATCGGGAAGCGGTTCCCGGGTGGTCTCCCTGTGGACTGCTGGTCAGCTCCCGACTCCGGCCGCAAGGGGCTCCGGCATCTCGTCAGAGCTTTCCAAGTAGCCGCGGATCACCGAAGCCGGTCGCTGCCCGTGGAACAGTGCCCGGAAGATGATGCCACCGAGCAGCAGCATCTCCCTGCCTTCCAAGCCAAACATCACACCCTTGCCGTCGACTAGGACGGGGTCCGCGTGCATCCGGCGAGCTTCGGCCAGTTCTTTGCGCGTGGCCACGCGGGCATCGAGTCCAGCGCTTTCGCATTCATGGATCAGGTCCGGAACACTGACGGCCACGCACACATTCAATCGTCCGAATAGCAGGTCGAACATTGTGTCGACCTCCAGCCGTCGCGAAAAAATCGGCGGCGCAAGTGGGTGATTCATACAGTCCGCAAGCCGAATAATGCAAAAGTCCTTCTTCAAGTCGCGCACAAGGCCTAAGGCTCCCAAGAAGGCAAAATGCCCCTGCTTGCTCCACGGGTCGCCCCAGTACGCGCCCATGAACAGCGAGCCTTGGACCTCGTAGGCCCAGTTCTTCTCCCGCGCCCGCTTAATCAACTCGTTCAGCGCCTCGTCCCAGCTTTCCATGTCAACGGCCCGCTCTGGGATAGAGACGTCGATTCTCGTGTCCGGGTCCTTGGCAAAACCCTTGCCCATCACTTCGCCGATGAACGCCATTCGGGCTTCCTGTCGTATCACGCGTTCGAACTGCTTGAGGGTGTGCGGCGGCTCAGTTTGGGTAAGGATCTCCCGAAACCTCTCGCAGCCCGACTCTTGGTAGAAACTCACCAAGTCCAAGACGTGCTTGTTGTGCTTACCCTGCTTCACCTCAATTAGCGTCATTCTCCTGCTGGGTGAAACACACATCAGGTCGCCTACCTGGATGAAAGACGTCAGGTCTGTAATCAAGGGCATGCAGCCCGGGTCTCGCTCTCGAATGGCTCGGGTAGCGGCCACCACCGACTCAAAGTTAGATTGGGCTAGGTCCGGCTGCTTCTGCTCACGATATAGGCGCCTCGCGTAGCACAGCTGGCCACCAATCATCGCCCAAGCGATCGAGTCAGCCACGCCGCGGAAGAGGATGGTCTCGGAGACGTCTAGCGGCACGCCGGTGAGGATGCGCTCGACCATCCGCTCCTGAGCCTTATACATGCCGTCATGTGCCAGCACGTGGAACCTGTGGCGGAAGTCGGTATCGTCCTTCAGCCGTTCAGGGGTCAACTCAGGCCACAGTTCGCGGCTCCCGGCACTGGCGAGTTCGACCAGCTCCCTTGCTAAGGGTTCCAACTCCGGTTGGAGACGGCGCAGTCGCAGCTGCTCTTCCAAGTGGGTGGGGATCTTGGGTAAATCTTTCTCGTCCATGAAAATCCCGGTGCGGCGGCGTCGTTCAGGGAGATACTAACAGCGGACCTAGGCTAGGTATCCGACCAGAAGCCCGCAACAAGTGAATGCATCTGTCGAGGATGCAATGACTCCGTTCGGTTTGGTACAGGAGAGAGGACGTCCGCTTCTGGCCGATAGAGAACGTTCCCTTTGCCGCCGCGCCCTGCTCTCGCGACTGCGAAGCGGCTGCGCACCGAGTGCGCGCCAGGATGGCGCGCTGCTCTACCCGGGGCCCCTGTGCGGCGGTGAGGCGGGGACGACAGGCCGCGCAGCGGGAGCCGACAGGGATGTCGGCTCCTTTTCGACAGGGCAGGATGCCCTGTCGAAAAGCCCGGCCCCGGCTCACGGACTTGCCGGGCAGGCGAGGGCATGGATGCCCGAGTTGAGGCAACGCAGGGAGCAGTTGCCCGATGCCCGGCAAGCGCCAAGCGGGGTGCTCTTTCTCTTTGGCTACTTTCTCTTTGGCTACTTTCTCTTTGAGCACGCAAAGAGAAAGTAGCTCGGCTGCCGCAGGCAGACGAAAGCTTTGGCCTGCCTGGAAGCTCCGTCGCAGGCATGACGTGCGATGCCTGCCTTCGCAGGCATGACGAGCATGGGGGCGCGGCAGAGAACTGGCCGTCGCAGGCATGGTGGATGAAATGCGATGCCTGCCTTCGCAGGCATGACGAGCATGGGGGGCGCGGCAGAGAACTGGCCGTCGCAGGCATGGTGGATGAAATGCGATGCCTGCCTTCGCAGGCATGACGAGCATGAGGGGCGCGGCAGAGAGCTGGCCGTCGCAGGCATGACGGATGAAATGCGATGCCTGCCTTCGCAGGCATGACGAGCATGGGGGACGCGGCAGAGAGCTGGCCGTCGCAGGCATGGTGGATGAAGTGCGATGCCTGCCTTCGCAGGCATGGCGGGGAGAGGGAGAAAGTCGCGGACATGAAAAAGGCCCGGCAGTCGCCTGCCGGGCCTTCCATCCGCTATACGCGTATCAGCCCTTCTTCGCCTTGGTCAGCAGCTGATCCAGCAGGCTGATCGCCAGATCGATCTCCTCGTGCGTGATGTCCAGCGACGGCGCGAAGGTGATCACGTTCTTGTACCAGCCGCCCACGTCGAGCACGAGGCCGATCTTCTTGCCGTTGTGCGTGAGGTCGCCGGCCAGGCCGATGTCGACCATGCGGTCGAGCAGCGCCTTGTTCGGAGTGAAGCCGTCCTCCGTGCAGATCTCGGCACGCAGCGCCAGGCCCAGGCCATCCACGTCGCCGATTTCCTTGTGCTTCTTCTGCAGCCCGCGCAGGCCTTCGAGGAAGTGCGCGCCCTTCACTGGCACGGTCTTCTCGTAGTCCAGCTCGTAGCCCATCTTGATCACTTCCAGACCCAGCGCGGTGCCCAGCGGGTTGGAGTTGAACGTGCTGTGGGTGGAGCCCGGCGGGAAGATGGTCGGGTTGATCATCTCCTCGCGCGCCCACAGGCCGGACAGCGGGTTGAGGCCGTTGGTAAGCGCCTTGCCGAACACGATCACGTCCGGCGTCACGCCGAAGTGCTCGATCGACCACAGCTTGCCGGTGCGCCAGAAACCCATCTGGATCTCGTCCACCACCAGCAGGATGCCGTACTGGTCGAGCACCTTTTTCAGGTCCTTGAAGAAGTTCATCGGCGGCACGACGTAGCCGCCGGTGCCCTGGATCGGCTCGACGTAGAACGCGGCGTATTCGCACTGGTTCGTTTTCGGATCCCACACACCGTTGTATTCGGTCTCGAACAGGCGCGCGAACTGGTTCACGCAGGCGTCCGAGTACTCCTCCGCCGTCATGCCCTTCGGGCGGCGGAACGGGTACGGGAACGGCAGGAACATCGCGCGCTCGCCGAAGTGGCCGAAGCGGCGGCGGTAGCGGTAGCTGGAGGTGATCGACGAGGCGCCCAGGGTGCGGCCGTGGTAGCCGCCCTCGAAGGCGAACATCAGGCTCTTGCCGTTCTTGTAGTTGCGCACCAGCTTGAGCGAATCCTCGATCGCCTGCGCGCCGCCCACGTTGAAGTGCACGCGGCCGTCCAGGCCGAACTTCTTCTTCGCGTCCAGCGCCACCGTCTTGGCCAGCTCGATGCGGGTCTGGTGCAGGTACTGGCTGGCCACCTGCGGCAGCAGGTCGATCTGGCGCTTCAGCGTGTCGTTGAGGCGCTTGTTGCCGTAACCGAAGTTGACCGCCGAGTACCACATCTGCAGATCCAGGAACGGCGTGCCGGCGGTGTCGAACATGTAGCTGCCTTCGCCGTGGCGGAAGATCTTTGGCGGGTCGACGTAGTGCACGGTGTCGCCGAACGAGCTGTACTTCGCCTCGTCGGCGAGCAGCTCGGCGTCGTCGATCACCACGGAAGCGTTCTTGTCGAAAACATTCATCGGGAGTCCGGAGTCGGAGAGCGGGGGATGGGTGGCAAGGCGACCGCTCAGGCTGTCGTCGCCGATGCGGTTGCGGTGGGATGGCCGGACAGGCTGCCGTCGAGCAGTCGCGGCAAGAACTCGAGCGCGTCCTCGAAGCCGGTGATCGGCACGTAGGGGATGCCGGCGGCGCGGCAGTGCTCGATCAGGCGGTGCTTGGCGAACACGAAGTCGACGCGGTCGGCAGCGCAGAAATCCGAGGCGCCGTCGCCGATCAGCAGGGTCTTCGCCCCCGTCTCGCGGGCTTGACCCACGCAGGCGCACTTGCAGGTGCCGCTGCGGCAACCGTCCGCCTGGAACGGCGAGGTCAGCTGCCACTGCCGCGGCGGTTCGGCCGGCGCCAGGTGGTTCGCCGCCAGCGGCAGGTCGTCCAGGCCGTAGCGGGCGAGGATGCGGTGGATCGCATAATCGAGGCCGTCGCTGACCACGCGGATCGGCACGCCGAGCTCGCGCGCCTTCGCCACGAAACCCGGAAACGCATGGTCGATCCACATCTCGGCCAGGTGCGCATCGAGTTCGGCGCGGCTCATCTGCAGCAGGTCGACCTGGCCGGCCATGCACTCGCGCGAACCGATCCGGCCGGCGCGCCAATCCTGCTCCAGCACTTCCCAGCCGGGACGACCGAAACGATCGAGCAGCGAGTCGATCACATCCTCGACGGAAATGGTGCCGTCGAAATCGCACAGGATGGTCCAGCCGGAAACGGGCATCGTCGGCACACTCGCATGGATGATGTGGTGCAGCCTAGGAACGCTGTCTTTCGGCGCCCTTTCCCCTTTCCGAACGGATGCTGAGCGTACGCACCGTGTCGCCCGCTGAAGCACGCCGGCAGCCCGTATGCTGCCACCCCATGCCGAACCACTGCGCCATCCCGTTGCAACTTGGCCTGCTGCTGGCCGCGTGCCTGCTGTGGCTGCCGGGCTGCACCGCAGCGGCCGAGCCGACCACGCTCGCTGTCGGCGTCGGCATGCAACGCATGCCCAGCTGGCCCGGCGCCAGCAACCAGCACAGCGAGCCGCTGCCGTACATCGACATCGAACTGCCCGGTCGCGGCAGCTTCTCCACCCTGGACGGGCTGCAGATCCAGCTGGTCCACGGCGACACATGGCACGCCGGCATCCATGGCGATTACCAATGGGGTCGCTCGCGCGACGACCTCGGCAGCCTGGGCGGGAAGATCCCGTCGCTGGCGCCGCGGATCAACCTGGGCGGCTACCTCGAATGGCAGCTCAACCGGCAGCTCGACGTGGGCGGCAGCCTCCGCCACGACATCAACGGCGCCGGCGCCTATCTGGAGCTGTATGCGGAATGGGACCCGCCGCCGATCGGCCTGCTGGAGCAATCCTTCGAGTTGCACTGGCAGGCGATGAACGCGCCGGCGATGAACCGCTTCTTCGGCATCGGTCCGCAAGCCGCGCGCGCCTTGTCGGTGCGCGCGTGGCAACCTGGCGCCGGCAGCCAGCTGGCCTCGCTGGAGTACAACCTGTTCATGCCCACCAGCCGGCACACCGGCATGGCGCTGGCGCTGGTCTACGGGCGCTTGCTCGGCGATGCTGCCGACAGTCCGCTGGTCACCCGTTACGGCTCGCGCACGCAGCTGTCGGAATCACTGGCGTTCGTCTACCACCTGTGAGGCCACGCGCGATGTCGGCAAGGCCAGTACCAGCAACAGCATCAGCAGGTGTGCACCGATGGACAGACAGGGAGCCATCCGCGCATCCACCACGGTCGCGGGCAGCGTGGCATCGACCACGCCGTTGCCCAGGTTCCAGCCCCAATGCAGGCCGACCGCTGCCCACAGGCTGCCACTGCGCCACAACGCGGCGGCATAAGCCAGCCCGAAGCTGAACAACGTGAACCACTCCAGCGGGCCGTCGGCAAGACGGTAGATGTGGTTGAGCACGTAGATCGTGCTGGATGCCAGCACGAACACCACACCGCCGCGCCAGTGCACGCCGGCGGCGCGATACCAGAAGCCGCGGGTCAGGATGTCCTCGGCCAGCGATGCCACGAAGGTGGAAAGCAACAGCAACGGCAGCGCGGACAGCAGGCTGGCCACGCCGCCGCTGGCTGTCTGCGGGTCGGGCGCATAGACGCCCCAGGCCAGGCCGAGCCGCACTGCGGCAAACTTCGCCAGCACGGCCAGCAACAAGCCGGCTGGCAACCATGTCTGCCAGCCATGCCTAAGGGTCAGCGCGTACGCGCCGTAGCCGCGATAGCCGAGCCAGCGCGACAGCGGCCAGGCCACCAGCACGCACGAGAGCATCAGGCCGGCCTGCACCGGAAAACTGTGCAGCCAGCGTCCGCCGACGCCTTCGGCCGACTGGTACAGCAGCCACAACACGACGAATGCGAGCATCGCCCGCCAACGGTTCTTCACGGCTGCCCCTGCCCCATCACCACCGGCAAACGCCAGCGGCGCGCAGGATATCAGCGATCGTCGCGGGTCCAGATCGCGCCGTCGTCCTCGCGCACCGGGAAACTGGCGATCGGCTCGTACGCCGGCGGTTTCGTCACCGCGCCGGTGCGCAGGTCGAAGCGGGCGCCGTGGCGCGGGCATTCCACCTCGAAGCCGAACACCTCGCCACCGGCCAGATCGCCGCCGTCGTGGGTGCAGATGTCCTCCACCGCGTACAGCGCGCCGTCGATGTTGTACACCGCGATCGGCGTGTCGCCGTCCCACACCACCTTGTACTCGCCCGGCAGGAAGTCGCTGCGCGTGCCGACCCGTACCCAGCCGTTCATGCCGTCACCTCGTCGAAGTCCTTGCGCAATACCTCGAAGCGCAGATCGTCGCGGCGCGGGATGCCGAAACGCTCGTCGCCATAGGGGAACGGCTGGTACTCGCCGGTACGCCGGTAGCCGCGGCGGCCGTACCAGGCGATCAGTTCCTCGCGCTGCACGATCACCGTCATGCGCATGCCGCGGCAATGCCACTCCTCGCGCGCGATCCGCTCGGCCTCGGCCAGCACCTGCTTGCCGAGGCCACCGCCCTGCCCGGCCGGGTCGACCGCGAACATGCCGAAGTAGCCGTTGTCGCCCTGGCGTTCGATGTGACAGCTGGCGACCAGCCGGCCGTCGCGTTCGGCCAAGAGGATGCGGCTGCCGGGCCGCCCGATCAGCGCGCGCACATCGGCCGCATCGGTACGCTGGCCGTCCAGCAGGTGCGACTCGGTGGTCCAGCCGCGCAGGCCGGATTCGCCGCGGTACGCGGATTCGACCAGGGCCACGATGGCATCGACGTCGGCAGGGGTCGCCGCGCGGAAAACGGGAAGGGTTTGTGCGCTCATCGCCGCGATGATAGTGCGCCGCAGGGCGAGCCCACTATGACCTGGAACAGGCAGCCGGGCGTGACCTTCGACACTGGGCAGTTCCCCGCCTTGCTGCCTAGCCTGCGAGCCTCGCAATATGTTGCGGCACCCGCCACGACCGGACGCCCGCGTCCCCCGACCCGAAGGAAGCCATCCATGAAGCACCGTTGCATCAAGCCGCTGGCATTCGCCCTGGCGATGACGCTGGGTGGCGGCGCGCTGGCCGCCTCCACCGCCTCCACCACCGCATTCGACGTGGGCGAGCTGGACGGCTCGATCAAGGCCTGCACCGACTTCAACGGCTTCGTCAACGCGAAGTGGGTGGCCGCCAACCCGATTCCCGCCGACCGCACGCGCTGGGGTTCGTTCGATGCGCTGCGCGAGGACAGCCTCAACGTGCAGCACACGATCGTCGAGAAGGCCGCGCACGATGCGGCTGCCGCCAGGCCGGGTTCGATCGAGCAGAAGATCGGCTACCTGTACGCCTCCGGCATGGACCAGGCGGCCATCGACCAGGCCGGCTTCGACCCGATCAAGCCGCAACTGGCGCGCATCGCCGGGCTGAACAGCAGCGCCGACGTGGTCGGCTACATCCGCGACAGCTACGCACGTGGCGAGCCGGTGCTGTTCCGCTTCTTCGGCAACGCCGACTTCAAGAATTCCAACCGGCAGATCGCCTACGCCGGCCAGGGCGGCCTCGGCCTGCCCACCGTCGACTACTACGCCAAGCCCGACTTCGCCAAGATCCGCGCCGCCTACGTCGCGCACATCGCCAAGCTGCTGGAACTGACCGGCGTCGGCGCCACCGACGCGCAGCAGCAGGCCAAGTCGGTGCTGGCGTTCGAAACCCGCCTCGCCGCCGTGTCGCTGCCCCCGGTGGAAATGCGCAACCCGAACAACCGCTACCACTACGTCAGCCTCGCCGAGGCCGACAAGGTCACGCCGGACTTCGACTGGGCCGCGTTCTTCAAGGCACAGGGTGCCGACGTGAAGGACGGCTTCTCGCTGTCGCAGCCGAAGTTCTTCGCCGAGGTGCAGAAGATGCTGGGCGGCGTGCCGCTGGCGCAATGGCAGGCCTACCTGCGCTACCACGCGATCGCCAACGCGGCGCCGTACCTGTCCACGCCGTTCCAGCGCGAGGATTTCGCGTTCAACGCGCAGACCCTGAACGGCCAGAAGGCAATGAAGCCGCGCTGGAAGCGCGTGCTGGAGACCACCAACGACGGCATGGGCATGGCACTGGGCCAGCTGTACGTGGCCGACCACTTCTCGCCGACCGCGAAGCAGCGCGCCGAGGAACTGGTGGCCAACCTCAGCGCGGCCTTCCGCACGCGCATCGAGCAGCTCGAATGGATGAGCGACGCGACCAGGCAGAAGGCGCTGCAGAAGTGGGCCACCTTCGTGCCGAAGATCGGCTACCCGGACAAGTGGCGCGACTGGTCCGGTCTGGCGCTGACGCCGGGCGACTACTACGCCAACGTGCAGGCGGCGAACAAGTTCAACTACGACTACGCCATCGCCAAGATCGGCAAGCCGGTCGACCGCAGCGAATGGGGCATGACCCCGCAGACGGTGAACGCCTACTACAGCGCGCAGAAGAACGAGATCGTGTTCCCGGCCGCGATCCTGCAGCCACCGTTCTTCGACGCCAACGCAGACGACGCGATCAACTACGGTGGCATCGGCGCGGTGATCGGCCACGAGATGGGCCACGGCTACGACGACCAGGGCAGCAAGTTCGACGCCCGCGGCAACAACGTCAACTGGTGGACCGACGCCGACCGCTCGGCGTTCGAGACGCGCACCGCGAAGCTCGGCGCGCAGTTCGAGGGCTACGAGGCGCTGCCGGGCAAGCACGTCAACGGCCAGCTCACCATGGGCGAGAACATCGGCGACCTGGGCGGCCTCAACGCGGCCTACACCGCGCTGCAGATGGCGCTGGCGAAGAACCCGGCCGAGGCGCAGCGCAAGATCGACGGCTACACCCAGGAGCAGCGCTTCTTCCTGAACTGGGCCCGCGTGTGGCGCGGCAACATCCGCCCGGAGGCGCAGCTGACCCTGCTCAACACCGACCCGCACGCACCGGCGAAATTCCGCGCGATCGGTGCGCCGTCGAACATGCCGGAGTTCGCCAGGGCGTTCCAGTGCAGGACAGGCGACGCGATGGTGCGCGACGGCGCGAAGCAGGTGAAGATCTGGTAGGTCACGCGACCGGCCACGGCGCGGCTACGGCGGATGCCACGGATGGCCCGTAGGAGCCCGCTCGCGGGCGATGCCTTTGCTTTTGTGAATCCCGAACCCCGAGCCACGGCTCCAAGAGCATCGCCCGCGAGCGGGCTCCTACATGGCGGCGATCAGGCTCGGCCCGCTTCGTAGACCTTCAGATGCGCATACACCGTCGCCAGCAGCGAGCCTTCGTCGCGCGAGCGGTCGGCGCGGGCCAGCAGGTCGCCGACGATGTGGTCGGCTTCGATCGGGTGGCCATGCTGCAGGTCACGCAGCATCGAGGCGGTCAGCGTGGAGCCGGCCTCGGTCAGCACGCCGCGGGCCCGCTGCAGGGTCTGCTCGCTCGGCGCATGCCCGGCACGCTCGGCCACCGCGCGGCAATCCTCCAGCAGATCCAGCGCTGCCGCGCTGCCGCCCGGCGCAGCCACGATCTCGCCGACCGAGCCGCGCATCAGGCAGGTGATGCCGGCCAGCGCCGCCAGGAAGATCCATTTGTCCCACATGTCCTGCAGCACCGTGCTGCTCGGCCGCGCATCGAAGCCCGCATCGGACAGCGCCTGCGTGATTCGCCGCATGCGCGCCGACGCGCTGCCGTCGCGCTCGCCGAAGGTGAGGCTGTGCGAGGTATTGAGGTGGCGCACGGCGCCGTCTGCATCCAGCGTGGCGGCGATCACGCACTGCCCGCCGAGCACGTGCTGCGCACCGAAGCGCGCATCGAGCAGGTCGAGCTGGCGCATGCCGTTGAGCAGCGGCAGGATGACGGTCTGCGGCCCTGCCGCCGGCGCGATGTCGGCCATCGCCTGCTCCAGGCCATACGCCTTGCAGCTCAGCAGGATCAGCTCGTACGGCCCGCGCAGGTCGCCGGCCAGTACGGTCGGCGGCGAACGCAGGTCGGCGTCGCCGGTGGCGCTCCTGATCGACAGGCCATGCTGCGCCAGTTGTGCCGCGCGCTTTTCGCGCACCAGGAACGTCACGTCGCGCCCGTGCTGCAGCAGGCGACCGCCGAAGTAGCCACCGGTGGCACCGGCGCCCACGATCAGAATACGCATGTCACTCTCCCATCGGTGCGGCATCCGCCGCCATCAGCATCTGCGCGACCCGGGCGTCCTTCTCGCGCCACAGCGCATTGACCCACAGCTTGACGCGCCCGCGAAACGCCGCGTCGTCGTCGTAGCTGCCCACCAGGGTGGCGTCGATCGGCAGCTCGCGCACGTGCACGCGAATGTCGTGCACGCGACCGGCAATCAGATCCATCATCGTGCCGCGGCCTTCCGGATAGACGATGGTGACGTCGAGGGTCGCGTGCAGCGCGTCGCCCATCGCGTCCAGCACGAACGCCAGCCCGCCGGCCTTCGGCCGCAGCAGGTGCCGGTACGGCGAGGACTGCGCGTCATGCTTGGCCGGCGTGAAACGGGTGCCCTCGACGAAGTTCATCACCGACACCGGCATGTGGCGGAACTTCGCGCAGGCCTGCCGGGTGGCCTCGCGGTCGCGGCCCTGCAGTTCGGGATGGCGCAGCAGGGTTTCCCGCGAGTAGCGCTTCATGAACGGGAAATCCAGCGCCCACCACGCCGGCCCGAGCAGAGGCACCCAGATCAGCTGCTGCTTGAGGAAGAAGCGCATGAACGGCACGCGCCGGTTGAACACCTTCTGCAGCACCGGGATGTCCACCCAGCTCTGGTGGTTGCACAGCACCAGGTAGTTGCCGTCGCGACGCAGGCCGGCCAGCCCCTCGACCTGCCAGCGGATGCGGGTGAACAAGCCGAACAGGAAGTTGTTGACGCCGATCCAGCTCTCCGCGATCGCCACCAGCATGCGCGAGCAGGCAAGCCGGATCCCGTGCACCGGCACGACCACCTTGACCAGGCTGAGCGCGAACAGCGGCAGCACGTGCAGCAGGATATTGGCGGCGAGCAGCAGCAGGGCCAGCGGGATGCGGATCGGGCCGGGGAGCTTGGCGAGCATGGAGTCGGTCGTGGCGGGTGGAACGGAAAGCATAATGCCGACGGCGGCGACAGACCATGCGGGCGGGCGCCGCCTCACATCAGCAGCTTGCGTACCTTGAGCAAGGCCACCACGAACGCGTCGATCTCCTCGCGCGTGTTGTAGAACGCGAGCGAGGCGCGCAGCGTGGCGGGTACGCCGTAGAACTGCATCAGCGGGTGCGCGCAGTGATGGCCGGAGCGCACCGCGACGCCCTGCAGGTCGAGCAGGGTGGCCAGGTCGGTGGCCTGCGCGCCTTCCAGCAGGAACGAGATCACCGGCTCCTTCTCGGCCGCCTCGCCGATGATGCGCAGGCCGGGAACCTCGCGCAGGCGCTCGGTGGCGTAGTGCAGCAGCTGCTGCTCCCAGGCATGGATCGCCTCGAAGCCCACCGAGGCGTAATAGTCGATCGCCGCCGACAGCCCGGCGAAGCCGGCGATGTTCGGCGTGCCGGCCTCGAACTTGTGCGGCGGCGCGGCGAAGGTGGTGCCGGAGAACTTCACCTCGCGAATCATCTCGCCGCCGCCGAAGAACGGCGGCATCGCCTCCAGGTGTTCGCGCTTCGCCCACAGCGCGCCGGTGCCGGTGGGGCCGAGCATCTTGTGCCCGGTGACCGCGTAGAAATCGCAGCCCAGCGCCTGCACGTCGACCGGCCGGTGCGGCGCTGCCTGCGAGCCGTCGACCAGCAGCGGGATGCCGCGTTTCCGGCATTCGCGCGCGATCTCGCGCACCGGGTTGACCGTACCCAGCACGTTGGAAACGTGGGTGACGCAGGCCAGCTTCACCTCAGGCGTCAGCATCTCGACGTACTTCTCCACGATCAGCTCGCCGCGCTCGTCGATCGGCGCGGCCTTCACCGTGGCGCCACTGCGCGCACCCACCAGCTGCCACGGCACGATGTTGGCGTGGTGCTCCATCACCGTGGTGAGGATGCTGTCACCGGGCTTCAGCTGCGGCAACGCGTAACTGTAGGCGACCAGGTTGATCGACTGGGTGGTGCCGGAGGTGAGAATCACCTCGTTGCGCGAGGGCGCGTTGAGGAAGCGCACCAACCGGTCGCGTGCGCCTTCGTAGGCGGCGGTCGCTTCCTCGCCCAGCTGGTGCACCGCGCGCGCCACGTTCGCGTTGCGCTCGCGGTAGTGCCGGTCCACCGCCTCGATCACCGACAGCGGCTTCTGGCTGGTGTTGGCGTTGTCCAGGTACACCAGCGGCTTGTCGTGCACCGTGCGCGCCAGCAGCGGGAAATCCGCGCGGATGCGCTGGACGTCGAAGACGGTGGGCGTGCTGACGGTGGTGTTCATTCGAGGGAATCCGGTTGGGTCCCTTCCCTGCTTGCCCCAAAGGGACTTCCTTCGGTCGCAGGGGAGGGTTGGGGAGGGGTCGCTCCTGACCTTCAGATCACAAGCCTTACCCCTCCCCGCCTCCCCCTGCAAGCGGGGGAGGCGATAAGGGCATCAGTCCGGCAATTGCGCGCTCAGCAACGCCGACAAATGCTCGCGCAGCGCCTCGTTCGGCACGTCGTCCAGTACCGCGCGGCAGAATGCGGCAGTCAGCAGCGCACGCGCCTCGGCCAGCGGGATGCCGCGCGAGCGCAGGTAGAACAGCGAACGCTCGTCGAGCTGGCCCACGGTGGCGCCGTGCGCGGCCTGCACCTCGTCGGCGTAGATCTCCAGCTCCGGCTTGGTGTCGATCTCGGCATTCGGCGACAGCAGCAGGTTCTTGTTGGTGAGGCTGGCATCACTGCCGTCGGCGCCGGGCGCCACCAGGATCGCGCCGCGGAACACGCCGCGTGCACGGTCGTTGGCGACACCGCGCCAGGTGGAGGTGGAGGTGGTGTTCAGCGCCTGGTGGCGGATCGCCAGCTGGGTATCGACGTGCTGGCGGCCGTGCGGCATGAACACGCCGCGGGTGTGCAGCTGCGCTCCGTCGCCGACCAGCTCGGCCTGCAGGTCGTGCCGCACCAGCGCGCCGCCCAGCTCCAGCACGTGCAGCCGCATCTGCGCGCGCGCGTGCAGGCGCAAGCCGCTGCGACGGATCAGGTTGGCGCCGGTCGCGGTGTTCTGCAGCACGGTGTAGTGGAGTTGCGCGCCTTCGTGCAGTTCGACGTCGCCGACCAGGGTGGCCAGTTGGGCCTGCTCGCCGTGGCCCACGTGGTGCTCGACCAGCGCCAGCGAGGCGCCCTCGCCCAGCTCGATCAGGTTGCGCGCATGCCAGGCCAGTTCGCTTTCCGCGGCGGTGCCGACGAAGACCAGTTGCACTGGCACCGCGATCGTCGCGTGGGCGGCGACTTTCAGCACCACACCGTCGGCGGCGCTGGCGGCGTTGACCTGCACGAACGCGTCGCCGCCCTCGCGGACGTGCCCGACCAAGGCCGGCCGCGACAAGGCAAAGCGCAGCGGCTCCGCGTCGTCGCGCAGGGCCTGCGCCAGCGGCTGCAGCGACAGCCCGTCGGGCAGCGCCTCGAGCGCCGACAGGTCGGCGCGGAACACGCCGTTGACGAAGACCAGCTGCGGCCCGCCCACGCCCGGCAGGGCGAACTCGGCGGCATCGACGTCGCGCGTCGCCGCTCCGGCGTCGCCGGCGGCGAAGCGGCGCTGGCCGAGACCGCGCAGCGCGGTGTACTTCCACGCCTCGACCCGCGCGCCGGGCAGCCCGCCGACAGCGAACGCGGCGCGGTTCTCGCGGCGCGCCTCATCCAGCCAGGCGATGCCGCTGGCCGGCAGCGGCGCGTCCAGCAGCGACGCGGCCAACGGCAGGGATGCCGGCTGGTTCATGCCACGGCCCCCGTGCCAAGCCCGGCGTAGCCGTGCTCTTCCAGCTTCAGCGCCAGCGACTTGTCGCCGCTCTCGACGATGCGGCCGTTCGCCAGCACGTGCACGAAATCCGGCACCACGTAGTCGAGCAGGCGCTGGTAGTGGGTGATCATCAGGAACGCGCGATCCGGCGAACGCAGCGTGTTGACGCCCTGCGCCACCTGCTTCAGCGCGTCGATGTCCAGGCCCGAGTCGGTCTCGTCGAGGATCGCCAGCTGCGGCTCCAGCACCGCCATCTGGAAGATCTCGTTGCGCTTCTTCTCGCCGCCGGAGAAGCCCTCGTTGACCGCGCGGTGCAGCAACTCGTCGGAGATCTGCATCACCTTGAGCTTCTCGCGCACCAGCTTGAGGAACTGCATGGAATCGAGTTCCTTCTCGCCGCGCGTCTTGCGCTGCGCGTTGAGCGCCGCGCGCAGGAAATAGGTGTTGTTGACGCCGGGAATCTCCACCGGGTACTGGAACGCCAGGAACACGCCGGCCGCTGCGCGCGCTTCCGGCGAAAGCTGCAGCAGGTCGATGCCGTTGTAGGTCACCGAACCGGCGGTCACCTCGTAGCCCTCGCGGCCGGACAGCACGTTGCCCAGCGTCGACTTGCCGGCGCCGTTCGGCCCCATGATCGCGTGCACTTCGCCCGCATTCACTTCGAGGCTGAGCCCCTTGAGGATTTCCTTGCCCGCGACGCGGGCGTGCAGGTTTTCGATTTTGAGCATGGTTGTTCCTGGTTTCTTTAGCCCCTCTCCCATCGGGAGAGGGGTTGGGGTGAGGGTTCGGGGCGGGCCGCAATGTCTCGCTCCGCCCGTACCCTCATCCGCCCTTCGGGCACCTTCATTCGGCACATCCATGTGCCTTGCCTTCGGCGGCTCGCGCCGTGCAAAACGGCAGTCCTGCCGATTTGTCTCCCGGAGGGAGAAGGAATAAACATCAACCCACCGCGCCTTCGAGGCTCACCTCAAGCAGCTTCTTCGCCTCCACCGCGAACTCCATCGGCAGTTCGCGGAAGACCTGCTTGCAGAAGCCGTCGACGATCATCGACACGGCGTCTTCCTCGCCGATGCCGCGGCTGCGGCAGTAGAACATCTGTTCGTCGGAGATCTTCGAGGTGGTCGCCTCGTGCTCGACGATCGCGGTGGGGTTCTTCACTTCCATGTACGGGAAGGTGTGTGCGCCGCACTTCTTGCCGATCAGCAAGCTGTCGCACTGGGTGTAGTTGCGCGCACCCTCGGCGCCCTTCTCCATCTTCACCAGGCCGCGGTAGCTGTTGGAGCTCTTGCCTGCGCTGATGCCCTTGGAGACGATCTTCGACTTGGTGTGCTTGCCGAGGTGAATCATCTTGGTGCCGGTGTCGGCCTGCTGGAAGTGGTGGGTCAGCGCCACCGAGTAGAACTCGCCCACCGAGCGGTCGCCGCGCAGCACCACGGAAGGGTATTTCCAGGTGATCGCCGAGCCGGTCTCGACCTGGGTCCAGCAGATCTTCGAATCGTCGCCGCGGCAGTCGCCGCGCTTGGTCACGAAGTTGTAGATGCCGCCCACACCGTTCTCGTCGCCGGGGTACCAGTTCTGCACGGTGGAATACTTGATCTGCGCCTTTTCCAGCGCCACGAGTTCCACCACCGCCGCATGCAGCTGGTTCTCGTCGCGCTTGGGCGCGGTGCAGCCTTCGAGGTAGGAGACGTGGGCGCCTTCCTCGGCCACGATCAGGGTGCGCTCGAACTGGCCGGTGTTCTGTGCGTTGATGCGGAAATAGGTGCTCAGCTCCATCGGGCAGCGCACGCCTTTCGGGATGAACACGAAGCTGCCGTCGGAGAACACCGCCGAGTTCAGCGCGGCGAAGAAGTTGTCGCCGGTGGGCACCACGCTGCCCAGGTATTTCTGCACGATCTCGGGGTATTCGCGGATCGCTTCGCTCATCGAGCAGAACAGCACGCCGGCGTCGGCCAGCTGCTTGCGGAAGGTGGTGCCGACCGAGACCGAGTCGAACACCGCGTCCACCGCCACGCCGGCCAGCGCGGCGCGCTCGTGCAGCGGCACGCCGAGCTTCTCGTAGGTTTCCAGCAGCGCCGGGTCGACTTCGTCCAGCGACTTGGGCTGCTTCTTGGGCGCGGCGTAATAGCTGATCGCCTGGTAATCGATCGGGTCGATGTTGAGCTTGGCCCAGTCCGGTTTCGGCATGGTCAGCCAGTGGCGGTAGGCCTCAAGCCGCCACTCGGTCATCCACTCCGGTTCGCGCTTGACCGCGGACAGCGCGCGGATGGTGTCCTCGTCCAGGCCCGGCGGCAGGCCGGTCATCTCGATCTGGGTGACGAAGCCGGCGCTGTAGTTGCGGCCGAGGATCTGGGCCACCTGCGCGTTGTCACGCAGTGTGGCGGCGGTGCTGCTCTGGTTGTTCATGATCTCGTTCATTCGGTGGTGACCCGGCGGGCTTTCGCCGGCATGACGATGTCGCTCAGCGGCACGGTGGCAATCCGGCGCGGCGGCCGCGGCGGCTGCGGCTTGAGCATGTCGGCCAGGCTGACCGCGCGCAGCGCGTTGTCCAGCACGTTGTTGACCAGTTGCCAGCTGCCGCGCACGCCGCACTGCGATTCGCGCTCGCACTGGCCTTCGGCCACGCTGCATTCGGTCATGCCGATCGGCCCTTCGATCGCCTCGACGATCTCGGCCAGCGAAATCTCGCCGGCCGGCCGGGCCAGCCGGTAGCCGCCGTTGACGCCGCGGAACGACTCGACCAGCGCGGCATGGCCGAGCGCCTTCAGCAGCTTGCTGACCGTGGGCAGTTCCAGCCGCGTCTCGTCGGCGATCTGCACCGCGCTGAGCACCTCAGCCGGGTGCGCGGCGATGCAGGTCATCACCACGGTGGCGTAATCGGTCAGTCGGCTGACGCGGAGCATGGGGGGCGCTCGGGCTGGCGTGCTTGAATCGGGACTAAAATGGTACTGATTCGATGCCGCGCGGTCAATGCCGCGACGCCGGCTGTCTCGTCACCACGCCGACGGCTCGCTAAGCTGGCGCCACCCTGTTGCCCATGGTTGCCATGCCCCCGATACCCGACCGCGTCGCCGCCCGCCTCGCCTGGACCCGCCAGGTGCTGGACGACGCCAGCCTGACCCTGCAACCTGCCTCGGCCGACGCCAGCTTCCGCAGCTACTGGCGCACCGCGCATGGTGGACAAAGCTGGATCGTGATGGATTCGCCGCCGCAGCGCGAAGACCCGCGGCCATGGCTGGCGATCGGCGCGCGGCTGGCCGCCGCCGGCCTGCACGTGCCGGCCGTGCAAGCACACGATCTGCAGCAGGGCTTCCTGCTGATCGAGGATCTCGGCTCGCGGCTGTACCTGGCCGAATTGAACGGCGCGAACGCGGACAGACTCTACGGCGACGCGATGGACGCGCTGCTGGCGATGCAGACCCGCATGCCCAGCGACGACCTGCCACCGTTCGACCACGCCGTGCTGGTCAGCGGGCTGGAAGTGATGCCCGAATGGTTCCTGCAGCGCCACCTCGGCCACGCGCCCGCCTGCGGCGAATGGGACGTGCTCGAAGCCGCCTTCGGCGTGATCGTGCGCAACGCGCTGGCGCAGCCGCGCCGCTTCGTGCATCGCGATTTCCACAGCCGCAACCTGCTGGTGGTCGATGAGAACAACCCGGGGATCATTGACTTCCAGGGTGCGCTGCACGGCCCGCTCACCTACGACCTCGCCTCGCTGTTGCGCGACGCCTACATCGCGTGGCCGCGCGAACGCGTCGAAGGCTGGGTGGAGTCCTACCGGCGACGCCTGCTGGGCGCCGGCGTGATCGACGCCAGCGTGGATGCCGCGCACTTCCTGCGCTGGTTCGACCTCACCGGGCTGCACCGCCACGTGCGCGTGCTGGGCCAGTTCTACCGGCTGTGGTACCGCGACGGCAAGCCGGGCTATCTCAGGGACGTGCCGCAGGTATACCGCTACGTGATCGAGGTGGCCGGCAGCTACCCCGAGCTGGCCGACTTCGCCGCGCTGCTGGAACGCCACGTGCAGGGGCGCGACCTCACGCAGGTGGCCGCATGAGGCATGCGCTGATCTTCGCCGCAGGGCTCGGCGAGCGCATGCGCCCGTTGACCGAGCACACGCCCAAGCCGCTGCTGCCGGTGGCTGGCAAACCGTTGATCGCATGGCACCTGGAAAAACTGGCCGCGACCGGCGTGCACTACGTGGTGATCAACACCTCGCACCTGGCCGAACAGTTCCCTGCCGCGCTGGGCGACGGCTCGCGCTGGGGCCTGCGCATCCGCTACGCCTACGAAGGCCCCGCGCCACTGGAAACCGGCGGCGGCATGCTGAACGCGCTGCCGCTATTGGGGCCGGAGCCATTCCTGGTGGTGAGCGGCGATGTATGGTGCGACGCGGATTTCGCCGCCCTGCCTGCCGAACCGCGGGGTCTCGCGCATCTGCTGATGACCGGCAACCCCGCGCATCATCCCCGCGGCGATTTCCGGCTGGACGCCGAAGGCCGCCTGCACGACGACGGCGAACCCCAGCTCACCTACAGCGGCATCGGCGTGTTCCGCCGCGAGTTGCTGGACGGCTGGCGCGAGGCCGTCGGCGCTGCACCGGGCGCCGAGGCGAAACCGCCGCGCTTCAAGCTGCGCCCGCTGCTGGAAACGGCAATGGCAAACGGCAGGGTCGATGGCTCGCCGCATCACGGCGCGTGGACCGACGTCGGCACGCCGCAGCGGCTGGCCGAGCTGGAATCCGCCTTGCGCGGGTAATGTGCAAACGACCGGAACAGCAAAACGGCCCGGTGGAGACCGGGCCGTTTCGTTTCGTGGGGCTACCCCCTGCCCTTCGGGCCTCTCACCTGCGAGCAGGGGAGAGAACATCAGCATCGCCAGCTTGCCGGCGATGGACGCTCAGGGACGCCGCGCCAGCTCCGGGTTTTCCTTGGTCACCGGCATCAAGTCCTTCTTCGACACGCCCAGCCACAGCAGGATCGGGCTGGCCACGAAGATCGAGGACAGCGTGCCGACCACGATGCCGATCAGCATGGTGACGGCGAAGCCGTGCACCGCGGTGCCGCCGTAGAAGTACAGCGCGCCCATGGTGATGCCGGTGAACAGCGAGGTGATGATGGTGCGCGACAGCGTGTTGTTGATCGAGCGGTTGAGGATCTCCTCCGGCTCGGCCTTGCGCGCCAGCCGGAACAGCTCGCGGATGCGGTCGAACACCACCACCTTGTCGTTGATCGAGTAGCCGATCACCGCCAGCACCGAGGCCAGCACGGTCATGTCGAACTCGCGCTGCACCAGCGCCAGGATACCCAGCGTCACCAGCGTGTCGTGAATCTCGGTGGCCACCGCGGCGATCGCGAAGCGGCGCTCGAAGCGGATCCACAGGTAGAACATGATGCCGAGAATCACGAACACCGCGGCCACCGTACCGTCGCTGCGCAATTCCTGGCCCACCTGGGCGCTGACGTAGTCGCGGCTCTTCAGCTTCGCGTCCGGGCGGGCCACTTGCAGCACCTTGATCACGTCGGCGGCGATGCGGTCGAGGTTGAACTTGCCGCTGGTGTCGACGGCGCCGGGGTCGTCCTTCGGCTGCAGCCGGATCGACACCTCGCGGGTGCCGCCCAGGCTCTGCACCATCGCGTTGTGGATACCGCCCTTCTCCAGCGCACCACGCACCTCGGAGATTTCCACCGACTGGCCGTAATCGACCACCATCGACACGCCGCCGGTGAAGTCCAGCCCGTAGTTGAGGCCCTTGAACGCGATCAGCCCGATCGAGGCGACCATCAGGAAGATGGCGATGGCAATGGTGTACTTGCGCATCCCCAGGAAGTGGATGTTGCTGTCGTGATTGAAGATTTCCATGATGGATTCTCTCTATGGAAGTCCATTTCCGGGCAAAAGCGGCCATCCATGGCCGCACTATTCAATAAACCCTAGACCGACAGCGTCTTGAGCTTGCGGTGGCCGTGGATCGCCGCGGTGAACGCGTGGGTCAGCGTGACCGAGGTGAACAGCGAGGTCAGGATGCCGATCATCAGCGTCACGCCGAAGCCCTTGATCGCGCCGGTACCCATCGTGGTCAGCGCCAGGGCGGCGATCAGGTGGGTGACGTTGGCGTCCAGAATGGTCGACCACGCCTTCTCGTAACCGGCACGGATCGCCGCGTGCGGGCTGGAGCCGTTGCGCAATTCCTCACGCACGCGTTCGCAGATCAGCACGTTCGCGTCGATCGCCATGCCCAGGGTCAGCACGATGCCGGCCACGCCCGGCATGGTCAGGGTGACGCCGATCAGCGACATCACCGCCAGCAGGATCACCAGGTTGAAGAACAGCGCGATGTCCGCCACCAGGCCGAACAGCTTGTAGTAGATCGCCGCGGCCAGCAGCACCAGTGCCAGGCCGAGCAGCACCGCCTTGAAGCCCTTGTCGATGTTGTCCTGGCCGAGGCTGGCGCCGATCACGCCTTCCTCGACGATGTCCATCGGCGCCGCCAGCGCACCGCCCTTGAGCAGCAGGGCGAGGTCGGAGGCTTCCTTCGCGCTGCCCAGGCCGGTGGTCTGGAACTGCTTGCTGAAGGGGCTCTGGATGGTGGCGTCGTTGATCACCGTCTCGGTGATCTTCGGCACGCGCACTTCCTTGCCATCGACCACCTTGGTCTCGTAGACCTGCTCCACGTACAGCACCGCCATCGGCTTGCCGACGTTGGCATTGGTGAAGTCGCCCATCTTCTTGGCGCCGGCCGCGTTCAGGGTGACGTCGACCTTCGGCGTGCCGCTCTGCTGGTCGATGCCCGACGAGGCGTCCACCAGCTGGTTGCCGGTCACGATGATCTGCTTGCTCACTAGCACCGGGCGGTTGTCGCCGCGCATGTAGTACAGGTTCGCGTCCGGCGGGATGTTGCCGGTGCGCGCCGCTTCCACCGCGCGCGCATCGCCGGGCTGGCCGATGCCGGGGCGGTACTGCAGCGTGGCGACCGCGCCGATCAGCTTCTTCGCCTCGGTCGGGTCCTGCACGCCGGCCAGCTCGACCACGATGCGGCTGTCGCCTTGCTGCTGGATCAGCGGCTCGGACACGCCCAGCGCATTGATGCGGTTGCGCAGCGTGCCCAGGTTCTGGGTGATCGCGCTGCGCGACAGCTCGCGCAGTTTTTCCGGCTTGATGACCACGTTCAGCACGAAGCGATCGCCGGTACTGGCGCCGTTCGCCACGTTGAGGTCGGTGTACTCGTTGGCGATCGCGTCGGCCGCGGTGGAGCGATCGGCGGCCGAGCGCAGGACCACCGCGATGCCCTGGCCGCTGGTCGCGCTGCGGGTGACCGATTCATAGCGGATGTTCTTCTGCCGCAGCAGGCTGCGGATATCGTCCGCGTAGCTGTTTTCCTGCTTCTCGATCGCGTCCTTCTGGTCGACCTGCATCAGGAAGTGCACACCACCCTGCAGGTCCAGGCCCAGCGGCATCGAACGGGCGCCGATCGCGCCCAGCCAGCCCGGCACGTTGGACTGCAGCTTGAACGCGACCGTGTAGCCGTCGCCGAGCGTCGCCTTGATCTCGTCCAGGCCGCTCTTCTGCACGTCGGAGTTGGCGAAGGTGGCCAGCAGGTGGTCGCCTTCCACGAACACGCTGGTGACTGCGATCTTCTTCGCGCCCAGCGCCGCCTGCACCTTCTGCTGCAGTGCCTGGTTGATCGGCGGCGCATCGCGGTTGGCGGTGACCTGCACGGCCGGCACCGGCGGGAATGCATTCGGCAATGCGTAGATGATGCCGAACAACATCACCAGCGCGACCAGCGCGTACTTCCAGCGGGGAAAATCATTCATGCCCTGCATCCATCAAGGCCGCGGCAGCAGGCCGCAGCGGTAGCAACAATCGGGAAATGACCGCAGACAAGGCACCGCCGCAAGCTGCCTGGCAGTGCCTCGCACCCGTCCTCAGGCGGACTTCAGCGAACCCTTGGGCAGGACCTGCTGGACCGCGCCCTTCTGCACCTTGACCTTCACGTTGGCCGCGATCTCGACCGTGACGAAGGTTTCGCCCACCTCGTCCACGCGTCCGGCGATGCCGCCGTTGGTGACCACTTCGTCGCCCTTGGCCAGGCCGGCGATCAGCGCGCGATGCTCCTTCTGCCGCTTCATCTGCGGGCGGATCATCATGAAATACATCAGGCCGAACAGCACCACCATCATGATGATCATGGACATGCCGCCGCCCTGCGGCTGCGGCGCTGCGGCTTGGGCGATCACCGGAGAGATCGGAAAACTCATGGATTTGTCTCGCAAGTTATGGCGCCGTCGAGGTTTTCGACAGAACGCCTGAGAAAAGATTCCCGATTATGCCATGCACCCCCCAAGCATGCACGGCGGCGCTGCCGGCGGTCCGGATCCCTCAGAAAACCGCCGACTGGCGCGCCCGGCGCAGCCTTCCTACGAAACCGCGGCGCCCTGGCGACGGGCGTAGAACTCCGCCACGAACGCCTCCAGCGCGTGGTCGGCAATGGCCTGGCGCAGGCCGGTCATCAGCCGCTGGTAGTAGCGCAGGTTGTGCATGGTGGCGAGCTGGCTGCCGAGGATCTCGTTGCAGCGGTCGAGGTGGCGCAGGTAGGCGCGGCTGAAACCGTGGCTGCAGGCGTAGCAGTCGCAGCCTTCCTCGATCACCGCGGTGTCGCTGGCGTACTTGGCGTTGCGGATGCGCAGCGTACCCGCGGCGGTGAACAGGAAGCCGTTGCGCGCGTTGCGGGTAGGCATCACGCAGTCGAACATGTCGATGCCGCGGCGTACCGCTTCCACGATGTCCTCCGGCCGGCCCACGCCCATCAGGTAGCGCGGCCTGTCCGCCGGCAGCAACGGCACGGTGAAATCCAGCGCGTGGTTGCGCTCGGCCTCCGGCTCGCCTACCGCCAGGCCGCCGATCGCGTAGCCGTCGAAGCCAAGCTTCACCAGCCCTTCCGCGGAGCGTCGGCGCAGGGTTTCGTAGACGCTGCCCTGCACGATGCCGAACAGCGAATTCGGATTCTTCAAATCGTCGAACGCGCGGCGCGAGCGCTCGGCCCAGCGCAGGCTGAGCTCCATCGAATCGGCCGCCACCTTCTCCGTCGCCGGATACGGCGTGCACTCGTCGAAGATCATCGCGATGTCCGAATCCAGTGTCTTCTGGATCCGCATCGACACTTCCGGCGACAGGAACACCTTCGAGCCGTCCACCGGCGAGGCGAAGGTCACGCCTTCCTCGGTGATCTTGCGCTTGTGCGCCAGCGAGAACACCTGGAAACCGCCCGAGTCGGTGAGGATGGGTTTGTCCCAGCCGATGAACTTGTGCAGCCCGCCGAACGGTTCGATGACCTCCAGCCCTGGCCGCAGGAACAGGTGGAAGGTGTTGCCGAGGATGATCTCGGCGCCGGTCTCGACGAGGTCACGCGGCGTCATCGCCTTGACCGAGCCGTAGGTGCCCACCGGCATGAACGCCGGCGTCTCCACCGTGCCGCGGGCGAAGCCGAGGCGGCCGCGGCGGGCGGCGCCGTCGGTGGCGTGGAGTTCGAACTGGAGGGAAGTCATCCGGGCATTATCGCGGGTTTGGTCCGCCACGCCCATCGCCACATCGTGTGTGCAGGAGCCCGCTTGCGGGCTCCTGTGGCAACGCGAAGGTGTCGCTCAGGCGCCGTGCGGCAGGATCAGCATGGCGTCGCCATAGGAGAAGAAGCGGTAGCGCTGCTCGACCGCGTGGCGGTAGCTGTCCAGGATGAACTCGCGTCCGGCCAGCGCCGACACCAGCATCAAGAGCGTCGACTGTGGCAGGTGGAAATTGGTGATCAGGCCGTCGATGCTGCTGAAGCGGTAGCCGGGAAAGATGAAGATCTGCGTCTCGCCGGCGAACGGGTGCAGCTCGCCGTCCCTGCTGGCGCTTTCCAGCGCGCGCACCACGGTGGTGCCGACCGCGATCACCCGCCCGCCGTTCGCGCGGGTGCGGCGGATCTGCCCGATCAGGTGCGCGCCGACGTTGAGCCACTCGCGGTGCATGTGGTGGTCCTTCAGGTCATCCACGCGCACCGGCTGGAACGTGCCGGCGCCGACATGCAGGGTGACGTAGCCGAACTCGACGCCGCGCTCGCGCAGCCTGGCCAGGATCGCCTCGTCGAAGTGCAGGCCGGCGGTAGGCGCCGCCACCGCGCCGGGCTCGCGTGCGAACACGGTCTGGTAGCGCTCCATGTCGCTGGCGTCGGCGTGCCGTTCGATGTACGGCGGCAACGGCATCTCGCCCAGCTTCAGCAGCAGTTTCTCCAGCGGTTCGGGCGCCTCGAAACGCAACCGGAAGAAACTCTCGTCGCGTCCCAGCACCAGCGCGTGGCTGCCGTCGGCCAGCTCGATCCGCGCGCCTTCCTTCGGCTTCTTGCTGACCCCGAGCTGCACCACCGCCTCGTGCGCGCCGGTGACCCGCTCGATCAGGATCTCCACCGCACCGCCGGTGTCCTTGCGCCCGTACAGCCGCGCCGGCAGCACGCGGGTGTCGTTGAACACCAGCAGGTCGCCGGGGCGCAGGAAGTCGGGCAGCTCGCGGAACAGGCGGTCCTGCCGCGACTGCGCCGGCACATCCAGCAGCAGCATCCGGCTGGACGAACGCTCCGGCAACGGTGCCTGCGCGATCAGCTCCGGCGGCAGTTCAAAATCGAAATCGGACTTCTTCAAGGGGTATGAACCGGCACACGTAAGCGGGACATTATCCTGCAGCGCGCCGGTTCTTGCGCGGCGGCCTATAGCCAGCCTTTCTGCCGCGCCAGCCGATAGGCCTCGATGCGGTTGGCCACGCCGAGTTTGCCGATCGCCTCGGACAGGTAATTGCGCACGGTGCCGTGCGACAGGTTCAGCTGCGCGGCGATGTCGCCCGCCGACTGTCCTTCGCCGGCCAGGCGCAACACCTGGCGCTCGCGGTCGTTCAGCGGATCAGCTTCGGACCATGCCTCCAGCGCCAGCTGCGGGTCGATCGCGCGGCCGCCGCGATGCACGGTGCGCAAGGCCTCGGCGAGGTTCTCGGCGGGGGCGTCCTTCAGCAGGTAGCCGGACACGCCGGCATCCAGCGCGCGACGCAGGAAGCCGGGGCGCGCGAAGGTGGTGACGATGACCACCTTGATCGGCAGTTCATGGCGCTGGATGCGCTGGGCCAGTTCCAGCCCGGTCAGCCCGGGCATCTCGATGTCGGTGACCAGCACATCAGGCTTGAGTCGCTGCAGCTCGCGCCACGCGGCCTCGCCGTCGGCGGCCGAGCCGAGCACCTCGATGTCGCTTTCCAGGTTCAGCAGTGCGGACAGTGCACCGCGCACCATCGCCTGGTCCTCGGCCAGCAGCACGCGGATCATGCGATGACTCTCCGGTGTTCGCGGGGGTAAAGGATGGGCGTCATGGTCTGTGCGGGCATGGAAACACGGGTGGACTCATGCGACGGGCCGATCCGTAACCGGCTGCGTCAGCGGCCCGGCCATCGACGGATCCGGCGCCGATCGCGACGACTCGACCAGGCGCACGATCGGCAGCGGCACCACCACCCGCAGGCGCGAGCCCTGCCCACGCGGCGACTCGAACGCGAGCGTGCCGCCGAGCGCGCGCACGCGCTCGCGCATGCCGCTCAGGCCGTTGCCGTCGCTCTCGATGCCGCCGCGGCCGTTGTCGCTGATCCGCAGGCAGACGCTGTTCCGCTCGCGCGCCAGCTCGATCCGCGCCTGACTGGCATCGGCATGGCGCGCGATGTTGGTCACCGCCTCGCGCAACACCAGCGACAGGCCACGCTCGATCTCGCCCGGCAGGTCCGCGGGCAGTTCGCCGTAATCCAGGTGCACCCGCGAGGACTCCAGCAGCAGCCGCGCCGAAGCCAGCTCGGCGGCGAGGTCGGTGGCGCGGATGCCGGTGACGGCGCAGCGCACTTCGGCCAGGGCGTGACGGGCAACCTTCTCCGCCTCTTCGACCTCGCGCCTGGCGGCATCGACATCGCGATCGAACAGCTTGCGCGACAGCTCCAGCTTCAGCGTGATCAGCGACAGCGTGTGCCCCAGCAGGTCGTGCAGGTCGCGCCCGATCCGCTCGCGCTCCGCGGTGGCGGCGAGCCGGCGCACCTCGTCGTGGGAGAGGCTGAGCGCGGCGTCCTTCTCCTGGTGGATCTGCTCGACCGTGACGATGGTGCAGATGACGAACACCGTGACCGGCATGATCACCAGCAGCGCCTGCGGATAGCCGATCCACCAGGCCAGCGCCACATAGACCACGTTGAGCAGCACCACCTGGATCACGTAACTGCGGAAGTGTCGCAGCTCGCAATGGCTGAGCATCACACAGGCGTACACGAAATAACTGAGCCCGCTGGGGTACCAGCGCAGCAGGCCGAAACACAGCACCGCCATGCCCCACGCATACCGATGCGCCGTTCGCCGCGAAGCCAGCCGCAACCTGGCGAACAGCAGCAGGAACAGCGGATACGAGCCCAGCGTGCACAGCAGCCAGGTCGAGGTGTAGCCGCGCAGGCCATGGTCGAACAGCGGCGTGATGAAGATCCACAGCGACCACAGCAGGTGCACGCTGTCGGCCCACGGCGACTTGCCGCGACGCAGGTCGTCGGCCACCGCGGAATCGGGCGCCGGCACGAACCATCGGGCAATGAAGGCGGGGATCATGGCGTGGCTCGTCGCTGAGGGGCCGGGGCTGCGGAGCATGCTACTTCAACCGTGCCGGCGCAGGCGCCGCGCCGCCATCAGAAGAAATACCGCGACAAAGCCGACGAGCACCAGCACATGGCCCAGCCGTGGGCCCTTGTTCATACCCACTGCCGCCATCGCCAGCATGTCCAGCTGATAGCTCGGCCATACCGGCGCGATTTGCTGCAGGAACTTTGGCAGCATCGGCAGCGGCATCCACAGGCCGGACAGGAACGACATCGGCAGGTAGACCAGCTGCAGCATGCCGGGCGCGCCCTGGCCCTTGATCAGCGTGCCGACGAACATGCCCAGCGCGCAGAACGGCAACACGCCGAACACGCCGGTGAGCAGCAAGGCGCCGGCCTGGGTCAGGCTCAAGCTCACGTGGCCCAGGGTCAGCGCCATCGTCAGCAGCAACAGGATCACCACGCCCGCGGCGGCCATCGCCATCAGCATCTTGCCCAGCAGATAGGCACCGGGCGGCATCGGCAGTGCGCGTTTGAACGTCAGCAGACCGCCGTCGCGCTCCAGCGCCAGCGACACGCCGAAACCGAACAGGCCCGGGCTCATCACGCCGAACACGCCGTAGCTGGCCAGCAGGTAGCGCGCCGCATCGGCGCCGTTCGATTTCGCCATCAGCACGCCGAACAGCAGGTAGAACATGCCCGGGAACAGCATGATCGGCAGCATGAAGCCGGGCGCGCGCAGGTAGCGCAGGCATTCGCTGCGCGCCTCTTCCAGATAGGCGCCGAGCACCCGGCGGCGCGGCATGTCGATGGCGGGTGCTGATGCGGTGACGGAAATGGCGGTTTGCATGTCAGGCGGCCTCGCGCTGGTCGGTATCCGCGGACTCGTCGGCGTCGCGGGTGAGTTCGGTGAAAGCCTCGGCCAGGCCGGCGCGCTGCACTTCCAGCTCGCGCAGTAGCGGGTCGGCGTCGAGCAGGCGGCGTACCACGGCCTCGGCCTCGGCGGTGGCGATGTGCAGGCGTTCGCGGTCCCGGCGCACCTCGCTGACCTCGGGCCAGTCGCGCACTGCCTCGACCGACAGCGTACTGAGGCAACGCACGCGCCTCAGCGCCACCCGCGCACGCAAGGCCTCGACGGTACCCTCGTGGAGCATCCTTCCGCGCGACATCACGCAGACGCGGTCGGCCAGCGCCTCGGCCTCTTCCAGGTAATGTGTGGTCAGCAGCACCGAACAACCCTCGGCCACCAGTCGGCGGATCGCTGCCCACAGCTGCTGCCGCGCCTCGATGTCCATGCCCACGGTGGGTTCGTCCAGGAACAGCAGTTCGGGCCGGCCGCACAGCGCCAGCGCGAACTGGACGCGCCGCTGCTGGCCGCCGGAGAGTTTCGCGTAGGGCCGCCTGAGCAGATCGGCGACGCCGGCCAGCTCGGCCGACTCCTGCAAGCTGCGCGGGTCCGGGTAGTAGCTGGCGGTCAACCGCAGCAGTTCGCCCACCCGCAGGGTCGGCGGCAGCTCGGCGTTCTGCAGCATCACGCCGATCCGCCGGCGCGCCTCGATCCGCTGCGGCTCCTGGCCGAACAGCTCGGCCGTACCGGCATCGGCACGGATCAGCCCCAGCAACAAGGCGATCGCCGTGGTCTTGCCGGCGCCGTTGGGACCGAGCAGCGCCAGCAGTTCGCCGCGGCGCAATTGCAGGTCCGCGCCATCCAGCGCGGTGAGCCGGCCGTAGCGCTTGATGGCGCCGTCGAGGCGGGCGACGGGGTCGTGGAAATGCGGCATGGGAGTCCTCCGGTTGCGGTGCATCCTGCGCGCGGCCAGCCGCGGCCGGCAGTCGCCGGCGTCAACCATCCGCCATGACAGCCGTCACCCGCGGCAGGGCACGGGGTTACGGCCACCGCCGCCGCAAGGTATCCTGTGAGGGATAAAGGCACGCCGGATGCGCTCGCCCGGCGCCGCGGAACGCCTGAAGACACTGGGGAAGCACCGGATTTCGCGCTTCCCGCCACGTATTCACCACCCGCCATCCGGCACGGCCTGCCGCTACGGCGGAGCTACGGAGGATTCATCATGGGTGTGATCGACCAGCTGCGCGAACTGCGCGAATTCGGCGGCAAGCCGCGGACCACCGGCCTGGACGACGCCAGCATCGAGCGCATGGCGGCGAACGACCCCCTGCTGGGCCAGGCCATCGCCGAGGCGGTGGCGCGCCATCGCGAACTGCGTACCGAGCTGGCGGATTTCCTCAAGCTCGACGAGGCCGAGCAGCTTGCCCGGGCGCAGGCCGGCTTCGTCAACTTCTACCCGGACGACGCGATCAACCCGTACCTGCCGGCGGCCGCCCGCGGCCCGTGGATCGTCACCCTGAAGGGCGCGGTGGTGCACGACAACGGCGGCTACGGCATGCTCGGCTTCGGCCACAACGACCCGGCGATCCTGGCCGCGCTGGCCCGCCCGCAGGTGATGGCGAACGTGATGTCGCCCAGCGTGGCGCAGCTGCGCTTCACCGCGGCGCTGAACAAGGAACTGGGCCGCAGCCGCGGCGGCAGCCCGTACAAGCGCTACCTGTGCCTGAACTCCGGCTCCGAGTCGGTCTCGCTGGCCTGCCGCATCGCCGACGTCAACGCCAAGGCGATGACCGACGCCGGAGGGCGCTACGCCGGCCGCGCGATCAAGCGCCTGGCGGTCAAGGGGGCGTTCCACGGCCGCACCGAGGCGCCGGCGCTATATTCCGACTCCAGCCGCAAGACCTACCAGCAGAACCTCGCCAGCTACCGCCACGAGGACACCCTGATCACCGTGGCCCCCTACGACGTGGCGCAGCTGGAAGCGGCGTTCGCCGACGCCGACCGGCACGGCTGGTTCATCGAGGCGATGTTCCTGGAGCCGGTGATGGGCGAAGGCGACCCCGGCCGCGCGGTGACGCCGGAGTTCTACCAGGCCGCGCGCGCGTTGACCGAATCGCACGGTACCCTGCTGCTGGTCGACTCGATCCAGGCCGGCCTGCGCGCGCACGGCGTGCTGTCGTTCGTGGACTACCCCGGCTTCGAGGGCCTGCCGCCGCCGGACATGGAAACCTTCTCCAAGGCGCTCAACGCCGGCCAGTATCCGCTGTCGGTGCTGGCCGTCGGCGAACGCGCCGCCGGGCTGTACCGCAAGGGCATCTACGGCAACACCATGACCGCCAACCCGCGCGCGCTGGATGTGGCGCTGGCCACGCTGGGCGAGCTCAGCGACCAGGTGCGCAGCAACATCCGCGAGCGCGGCAAGGAGTTCGTCGACAAGCTCAACGCGCTGAAAAACGAGCTGGGCGGCCTGATCACCAAGGTGCAGGGCACCGGCCTGCTGTTCTCCTGCGAACTGGCCCCGGAGTACAAGTGCTACGGCGCCGGTTCCACCGAGGAATACCTGCGCGAGCACGGCGTCGGGGTGATCCATGGCGGCACCAATTCGCTGCGCTTCACCCCGCACTTCAACGTCACCAGCGCCGAGGTCGACCTGATCGTGTCCCATGTGCGCAAGGCACTACTGGAAGGGCCGCGCAAGGCCAAGGCCGAAGCGGCCTGACCGACGGTTTGGCCCACACCGGCGGCGGCGGCGCACGACATGCCGCCGCAGCTGAATACTTCATGCACGTAAGATCTTGCCGACTCCCGTGAGGGCTGGCCCCTGCCTAGACTGACCCGGCCGGCAACTGCCGGTCACCCAGGGAGGACTCACGATGTCACTGTCACTACGTCTGCTCGCCTTCAGCGCCTGCTTCGCCTTCGCCGGCCTCGCCTTCGCTGCCACCCCGGCCACCACTCCCGCCACCGCCCCGGCGGCCAAGCCGCATACCGCCCAGCAGCAGCGAATGATCGACTGCAACAAGCAGGCGACCGGCAAGAAAGGTGCCGAACGCAAGGCCTTCATGAGCTCCTGCCTGAAGGGCCAGAGCACCGCCGCAGCCGCTGCTCCTGCCGCTGCCGCACCCTCGGCGACGCCTGCGGCCCATGAGACCCAGCAGGAGAGAATGAAGTCCTGCAATGCCGACGCCAAGACCAAGGCGCTCAAGGGCGCCGAGCGCAAGGCGTTCATGAGCAGCTGTCTCAAGGGCGCCGCCGGCACTCCGTAATACCGCCGGCTCCTGTCGCGCCTCCGGCCCCGCCGGCGTTCGCATGTCCATGCGTGCGCCGGCGGGGCCGCTTCGTTAAGCTCCCCGACTGTCACGCCCCCGATGCCCGGAAGACAGCCGCCCATGAAGATCGTCGAAGTCCGCCATCCGCTGATCCAGCACAAGCTCGGCCTGATGCGGCGTGCCGGCATCAGCAGCAAGGAGTTCCGCGAGCTGGCTTCCGAGGTTGCCGCGCTGCTTACCTACGAGGCCACCAAGGACCTGGAAACCGTCGAGGAAGAGATCCAGGGTTGGGCCGGCCCGCTGCAGGTGCACCGGATCAAGGGCAGGAAGATCACCATCGTGCCGATCCTGCGCGCCGGCCTGGGCATGCTGCCCGGCGTGCTCGACCTGATTCCCGCGGCCAAGGTCAGCGTGGTCGGCCTGCAGCGCGACGAGCAGACGCTGAAGCCGACCACCTATTACGAGAAGCTCACCGGCCGCATGGACGAGCGCATCGCGCTGATCGTCGACCCGATGCTGGCCACCGCCGGTACCCTGGTCGCCACCGTCGACATGCTCAAGGCGGCCGGCTGCAAGCGCATCAAGGGGCTGTTCCTGGTCGCCGCGCCGGAAGGCCTCAAGCGCGTCCAGGCAGCGCATCCGGACATCGAGATCTACACCGCCGCGATCGACCAGCGACTGAACGAACGCGGCTACATCCTGCCCGGCCTCGGCGACGCCGGCGACAAGATCTTTGGCACCAAGCAGCTACCGGCGAACAGTTGACCGATACCAGCCGCGAAGGAGCCCGTCGCGGCTCGCCTCACCGGCCGAAACGGTCGGTCGCCTCCACCAGCGCGTGCACATTGCCCGGCTCGAACGCCGAGTGGCCGGCGTCCTGCACGATGTGCAGCTCGGCCTCGGGCCAGGCGCGATGCAGGTCCCACGCGCTGCGCAACGGGCAGACCACGTCGTAGCGGCCCTGCACGATCACCGCCGGGATGCGGCGGATGCGCTCGACGTTGCGCAGCAGCTGGTCGTCGTGTTCGAAGAAGCCGCCGTTGACGAAGTAGTGGCACTCGATGCGCGCGAACGCCAGCGCGAACTCGTCCTCGCCGCTGGACTCGATGTGCGACTTGTCCTGCCACAGGAAGCTGGTGGCGCCCTCCCACACCGACCAGGCCCGCGCCGCGTCGATACGCGTCTTCGCATCGGTGCTGGTCAGGCGGCGGTGGTAGGCGCTGATCAGGTCACCGCGTTCGACCTCGGGGATCGCCGCGAGATAAGTCTCCCAGGCATCCGGATACAGTGCGTCGCAGCCGTTCTGGTAGAACCACTCCAGCTCCGACCGGCGCAGCATGAAGATGCCGCGCAACACCAGTTCGCTGACCTTGTCCGGATGGGTCTGCGCATACGCCAGTGCCAGCGTGGAGCCCCACGAGCCACCGAACACCTGCCAGCGATCGATGCCCAGATGCTCGCGCACGCGCTCGATATCGGCGACCAGGTCCCAGGTGGTGTTGTCGGTCAGCTCCGCATTCGGGGTGGACTTGCCGCAGCCGCGCTGGTCGAACAGCACGATGCGGTACACCGCCGGATCGAAGAAGCGCCGACACTTCGCATTGGTGCCACCGCCCGGACCGCCATGCAGGAACACCACCGGCTTGCCGTGCGGGTTGCCGCTCTGCTCGTAGTACAGCGTGTGCAGCGCCGAGACCGGCAGGAAGCCGCTGTCGAACGGCTCGATGTCGGGATACAGCGAACGCAGCGGCGACGACGGCATGACGGCTCCTGAATGTCAACGACAAGCCGTCAAGCCTAGCATGGGCGCGGCTTCCCGGCCCTCAATCCGCTGCGAACAGCTTGCCCGGATTGAGGATGCCGTTGGGATCGAACACTTGGCGCACGCCGCGCATCAGCGCGATTTCCGCCGCGCTGCGGGTGCTTTCCAGATAGGCCCGCTTGACCAGGCCGATGCCGTGTTCGGCCGAGATGCTGCCGCCATGGCGCTGCAGCGTTGCCGCCAGCAGCGTGGTGACGTGCTCGCACTGCGCGATGAACGCATCCTCCGCCAGGCCGTCCGGGCGCAACACGTTGATGTGCAGGTTGCCATCGCCGATATGGCCGAACCAGACCACTTCGGCCTGCGGATACTCGCGCGCCAGCAGCGCCTGCATCTCGTGCAGGAACGCCGGCACCGCGCTGACCCGCACCGAGACATCGTTCTTGTACGGCCGCCGCGGCGCCAGGCTCTCGGTGATGCCTTCGCGCAGCCGCCACAATGCGGCGGCCTGCGCCTCGCTCTGTGCGATCACGCCGTCGCCGATCCAGCCTTCCGCCATGCCCTGTTCGAACGCAGCGAGCGCAGCCTCCTGCTGTCGCTCGTCGGCCGCATCGAACTCGGCCACCACGTAGTACGGGTAGTCGCCGTCGATGGCGCGTTGCGCGCCATGCGCCAGCACGTGCCGCAAAGCATGGTCGGTGAAGAACTCGAACGCCTGCAGCGCCAGCCGCGCACGGAACAGTGCGAACACCTGCATCAGCGCATCCATGTCCGGCAGCGCCAGCAGCATCACCTGCGACGGCGGCGGCGGATCGGTCAGCTTCAGCGTGGCTTCGACCACGATGCCCAGCGTCCCCTCCGAGCCGATCAGCAACTGGCGGAAGTCGTAGCCGCTGGAGTTCTTCACCAGGCCGCGGTTGAGATCCAGCAATTCGCCGTTGCCGGCCACCACTTTCAGTCCGGCGATCCATTCGCGCGTGTTGCCGTAGCGGATCACCCGGATGCCGCCGGCGTTGGTGGCGATGTTGCCGCCGATCGAGCAGGAGCCGCGCGCGGCGAAATCCACCGGGTAGAGCAGGCCGTGTTCGCGCGCGGCGTCGTGCACGTGCTGCAGGACCATTCCCGGCTGCACGGTGAGCGTGCGGTCGACCGCGTTGAAATCCAGCAGCCGGTTCATCCGCTGCAGGCTCAGCACCAGCTCGCCGTTGGCCGCCACCGCGCCGCCGGACAGGCCGGTGCGCCCGCCTGACGGCACGATCGCCACGCGCAGCTCGTTCGCCCAGCGCACGATCGCCTGCACCTCCTCTGCGCCGGCCGGCAGCGCGATCGCCAGTGGCGCCGGTGTCCAGCGACGGGTCCAGTCGCGACCGTAATGCTCCAGTTCGGCGGCCGTCGCGAGCAGGCGCAGTGCCGGCAAGCGGCGGGACAGTTCGGCGAGGCGTGGGTCGGACATGCTTCGGCTCCAGGGGCATTTCCGCAGCCTGCCAGCCGCTTCGCTCCGCGTCCAGTGCTGCAGTGCCGCAAATCTGGCATAGTGGCCGACAACTCCACTCGACCCGGGACGACGCATGCAGACCTCCTACCCCCGCCAGGACATCAAGGTATTGCTGCTGGAGGGCGTCAGTGCCAGTGCGGTCGACAACTTTCGCCGCGCCGGCTACAGCCAGGTCGAGCTGCATGCGAAGTCGTTGCCGGAAAACGAGCTGAAGGCGCGCATCGCCGACGCGCACATCGTCGGTATCCGCTCGCGCACCCAGCTCACCGCCGAGGTGCTGGCGCAGGCCAAGCGGCTGATCGCGGTGGGCTGCTTCTGCATCGGCACCAACCAGGTGGACCTGGCCGCCGCGCGCAGGCTCGGCGTGCCGGTGTTCAACGCGCCTTATTCCAACACCCGCAGCGTGGCCGAGCTGGTGATCGCCGAGGCGATCATGCTGCTGCGCGGCATCCCGCAGAAGAACGCGCAGTGCCATCGCGGCGGCTGGGCCAAGTCGGCCAGCGGCAGCTACGAGACGCGCGACAAGGTGCTCGGCATCGTCGGCTACGGCCACATCGGCACCCAGGTCGGCGTGCTGGCCGAGAGCCTGGGCATGCGGGTGATCTTCCACGACATCGAGACCAAGCTGGCGCTCGGCAATGCGCGCGCCGTGTCCAGTCTGGACGAATTGCTGGAACGCGCCGACGTGGTCACCCTGCACGTGCCGGAGACCCCCGCCACCCGGCTGATGATCCGCCGCGAGCAACTGGCGAAGATGCGCGCCGGCGCGATGCTGATCAACGCTTCGCGCGGCAGCGTGGTGGACATCGACGCGCTGGCCGCGGTGCTGCGCGCAGGCCATCTGGCCGGTGCCGCGGTCGACGTGTTCCCGACCGAGCCCAAGGGCAACGACGACCCCTTCGTCTCGCCGCTGATCGGCCTGGACAACGTGATCCTGACCCCGCACATCGGCGGCAGCACGCTGGAGGCGCAGGACAACATCGGCATCGAGGTGGCCAGCAAGCTGGTCCGCTACAGCGACAACGGCTCCACCCTGTCGGCGGTGAACTTTCCCGAAGTGGCCCTGCCCGAACACCCGCACAGCCGCCGCCTGCTGCACATCCACCGCAACGTGCCGGGCACGCTGTCGCGCATCAACGAACTGTTCTCGGCCGGCAACATCAACATCGACGCGCAGTTCCTGCAGACCGACAGCGAGGTGGGCTACGTGGTGATCGACGTCAGCGCCGACGAGGCCCAGGCCAGCGAGCTGAAGGCGAAGCTGGCGGCGATCCCGGGCACGCTGCGCAGCCGCGTGTTGTATTGAGGCCCGGCATCGGGAATCGGAAGAGCCGAAGCGGCGATTCCACCTGCTTTTCCGGTTCCCCTGCCCACCCCCATTTGCGACATGAAAAAAGCGCCCATCGGGCGCTTTTTTCATGTCCAGGCCGAATTGGTCGGGGCGGCCGGATTCGAACCGACGACCCTCTGCCCCCCAGGCAGATGCGCTACCAGGCTGCGCTACGCCCCGACTACGGCAAGCTGGCAAGTCTAACAGCTTGTGCGGCGCGTCCGGAAGCCTTCAGCGACGCAGCAGGGTCAGCACTTCTTCCAGTTCCATCCGCACCTGGCGCACGATCTGGTGCGAGATGCTCGCTTCCATTCGCGCCTGCGGACCTTCCAGACGCGCACGCGCGCCGGTGATGGTGAAGCCCTCGTCGTACAGCAGCGAGCGGATCTGGCGGATCATCAGCACGTCGTGGCGCTGGTAGTAGCGGCGGTTGCCGCGGCGCTTGACCGGATTGAGCGCAGGGAACTCCTGCTCCCAGTAGCGCAGTACGTGAGGCTTCACACCGCACAACTCGCTGACCTCACCAATGGTGAAGTAGCGCTTGGCCGGGATGGCAGGCAGTTCGGTGTTATTCCCTTGGTCCAGCATAGCCCTCGACTCTTACCTTGAGTTTCTGTCCAGGCCGAAACGTCACCACGCGCCGGGCGGAGATCGGAATCTCCTCGCCGGTCTTCGGATTGCGTCCGGGCCGCTGGTTCTTCAGTCGCAGGTCGAAATTGCCGAAGCCGGACAGCTTCACCTGTTCGCCGTTTTCCAGGGCTCCGCGAACCACCTCGAAGTAGGCGTCCACGAACTCCTTCGCCTCACGCTTGTTGAGGCCCACGTCGAGGAAAAGCCGCTCGGCCATTTCCGCCTTGGTCAGCGCCATCTCACCCTCGCAGCTTTGCCTTGCATGATTGCTCCAACGCAGCTATCGCATCACGTACGCAACGGTCCGCGTCGTCGTCGGTAAGCGTGCGTGAAGCGTCCTGCAAAATCAAGCCCATAGCGAGACTTTTTCGGCCTGCTTCGACTCCCTTGCCGCGGTAACGGTCAAACAGGCGCAATTCCCTCAGCCGTTCGCCCAGCGTGCCGCGAACCACCTGCTCGATTTGTGACCAACGGACCGCTTCGGGCAGGTCCACCGCGATGTCGCGGCGCACGGCCGGGAACCGGGGTACCGCCTGCGCCCGGGGCAGGCGACGGGTCAGCAGCGGCTCCAGCGCCAGCTCCAGCACGTGCACGTCCGGGCCCAGATCGAGCGCCTTGGCCAATTGCGGGTGCAATGCGCCCAGGTAGCCCACGGTGAGGCCATCCCGCGCCACCCGGGCGCCGCGCCCCGGGTGCAGCCAGCCCGGCAGGTCATCGGCATGCACCGACCAGCGCCGGGGCTCGCCGCCCCAGGCGATCAGTGCGTCCAGGTCGCCCTTGAGATCGAAGAAATCCGGCACCCGCGACGGCTCGCCCCACTGCTCGGCACGGGCAGCGCCACAGGCCACGATGGCCAGGCTCGGGGTTTCCACCGGCGGGTTGCCCTCAGCAAATACCCGCGCAACCTCGAACAGCCGCACCCGCTCTTGCTGGCGCGCGCGATTGTGGCGCAGCGCCTCGACCAGCCCCGGCAACAGCGAGGGTCGCATCACCGCCAGGTCGGCCGACAACGGATTGGCCAGCGGCACCAGGTGCTCGGTGAAACCCCAGCCTGCCAGCAACTCGGCTGCCACGAACGACAGATTCACTGCCTCGTAGTAGCCGCGCGCAGCCAGCTGTTCGCGCAGCGCCAGCTCGCCGATGCGCGCCTCCGGCTCGATCGCCAGGGTCAGCGCGCCGGCCGGCGTCGCGGTGGGGATGTTGTCATAGCCGAAGATGCGCGCGACCTCCTCGATCAGGTCCTCCTCGCGCTCGATGTCGAAACGGCTGCTCGGCGCGGTAACCCGCCAGCCGTCGGCGGTCGTTGCCACCTGCATGCCCAGCGCGGTGAAGATGCGCGCCACCTCGGCCTCGGCCACGTCCACGCCCAGCACCCGCTGCAGGCGCACGCGGCGCAAGGCGACCGGAGCCGGCATCGGCAGATCGGCCGGGTTCTCTGCCGCCAGCACCGGGCCGGCTTGGCCGCCGGCGATCGCCAGCAGCAGCTCACTGGCGCGCTCCAGGGCGCGGCGCGGCAGCTCGGGGTCGACGCCGCGCTCGAAGCGGTGCGAGGCATCGGTGTGCAGGCCCAGCTTGCGTGCGCGGCCCATGATCGCGGCCGGCGCGAAGTGCGCGGATTCCAGGAAAACGTTGCGCGTGGCGTCGCTGACGCGCGAGTCGTGGCCGCCCATCACGCCAGCCACGGCCAGCGCCTTCTTCTCGTCGGCGATCAGCACGAAGCTCTCGTCCAGCTTCGCCTCGTTGCCGTCGAGCAGCTTCAGCGTTTCGCCAGCGTGCGCGTGGCGCACGATGATGTCGCCTTCCAGCGTGTCGTTGTCGAACGCGTGCAGCGGCTGACCCAGCTCCAGCATCACGTAGTTGGTGACGTCGACCACCGCGCTGATCGGGCGCAGACCGGCGCGACGCAGGCGCTCGGCCAGCCACAGCGGCGAGCGCGCCGCCGGGTCCACGCCTTCGATGATGCGACCGAGGTAGCGCGGCGCGTCCTTGCCTGCCTCCAGGCGGATGCCGCGACGCGCGTTGCTGGTCACGGGCACCATCGCCGATGCCGGCAGCCTCACCGTGCTGCCGAACAGCGCGGCCACGTCGTGGGCCAGGCCGACCAGGCCCAGGCAATCGGGGCGGTTCGGCGTCAGCTTCAATTCGAAGCTGGCGTCGGGCAGGCCGAGGTAGCCGGCCAGCGGCTGGCCGACTGGCGCATCCGTCGGCAACTCCAGCAAGCCGGAGGCGTCGGTGTCGATGCCCAGCTCCTTCGCCGAGCACAGCATGCCGAACGACTCCACGCCGCGCAGCCTGGCCGCCTTGATGCGGATGCCGCCAGGCAAGGTGGCGCCGATGGTGGCCAGCGGCACGTTGATGCCGACTCGCGCATTCGGCGCGCCGCAGACGATCTGCAGCGGCTCGCCCTGCCCCGCGTCAACCTTGCATACCTGCAGGCGGTCGGCTTCGGGATGCTTCTCGGCGGCGACGATCCTGGCCACCACCACGCCAGCCAGGCCGTCACCCAGCGGGGTGAGTTCTTCCACTTCCAGCCCGGCCATGGTCAACGCATGGGCCAGCTCGGCGCGGTCGGCCTGGATCTCGACCAGCTCGCGCAGCCAGTTCTCGGAAAATTTCATGCTCGTGGATTCCCGGATGCGATCAGGCAAACTGCCTGAGGAAACGCAGGTCGTTCTCGAAGAACGCGCGCAGGTCGGACACGCCGTAGCGCAGCATCGCGAAGCGTTCGACACCGAGGCCGAAGGCGAAACCGGTGTAGCGTTCCGGGTCGATGCCGCAGTTCTTCAGCACGTTCGGATGGACCATGCCGCAGCCCAGTACTTCGAGCCAGCGCGTCGAACCATCTTCGGCATCCCAGCGGATGTCCACTTCGGCCGAAGGTTCGGTGAACGGGAAGTAGCTGGGGCGGAAGCGCATCTCGAAGTCGCGCTCGAAGAACGCGCGGATGAACTCGGCCAGCGTGCCTTTCAGGTCGGCGAAGCTGGAGGTCTCGTCGACCAGCAGGCCTTCGATCTGGTGGAACATCGGCGAGTGGGTCTGGTCCGAATCGCTGCGGTAGACCTTGCCCGGCGCGATGATGCGGATCGGCGGCTGGCGCCCGGCCATGCTGCGGATCTGCACCGGTGACGTATGCGTGCGCAGCAGGCGACCGTCACCGAAGTAGAAGGTGTCGTGCATGGCGCGCGCCGGATGGTGCGGCGGGAAGTTCAGCGCCTCGAAGTTGTGCCAGTCGTCCTCGATCTCCGGGCCATCGGCACGCTGGTAGCCGAGCCGCGCGAAGATCGATGCGATGCGTTCCAGCGCACGGGTGACCGGGTGGATGCCGCCGCGCTCGCCGTCGCGGCCGGGCAGCGAGATGTCGATGGATTCGGACGCGAGCCGGCGATCCAGCTCGGCCTGCTCCAGCAACTGCTTGCGCACCGCCAGCGCGTCGGCAAGGCAGTCCTTCACCTTGTTCACCTCGGCGCCGCGCGCCTTGCGCTCCTCCGGCGCCAGTGCACCCAGCGTCTTCAGTGCAGCGGTGACGACGCCGCTCTTGCCCAGCAGTGCGACGCGCAGCGCGTCGAGCGCCTCCAGCGTGTCGGCCTTGTCGATATCGGCCAGCGCCTGCGCGGCCTGGCGTTCCAAATCATCCATCGGTGCAATCCCGGTTCGGACGTCCAAAAACGAAAACGGGGAGGAGGCGTGTGGCCTCCTCCCCGCTTGATTCGCATTCTATCGTCGCAAGCGACGATCAAGCAGCCAGGGCAGCCTTCGCCTTGTCAGCAATGGCCCCAAACGCCTTGATGTCGTGCACGGCGATATCAGCGAGAACCTTGCGGTCGACCGTGATGCCGGCCTTGGAGAGGCCATTGATCAGGCGGCTGTAGGACAGGCCGAACATGCGCGCAGCAGCGTTGATGCGCACGATCCACAGTGCACGGAACTGGCGCTTGCGCTGCTTGCGGCCGATGTACGCGTACTGGCCGGCCTTGACCACGGCCTGGTTGGCAACGCGGAAGACCTTGCGGCGGGCATTGTAATAGCCCTTGGCGCGGCCGATGATTTTCTTGTGACGACGACGTGCGGTGACACCACGCTTTACACGAGCCATGGTCTATCTCCTCACAAGTACGGCAGCATGCGAGCCACGCCGGGCGCATCACACGCCTTGAGGTGGTTCGGGGCACGGAGACCACGCTTCTGCTTGGTCGACTTCTTGGTCAGGATGTGCGACTTGAATGCGTGGCCGCACTTGATCTTGCCCGACGCGGTCTTGCGAAAACGCTTCGCAGCCGCTCGGTTGGTCTTGATCTTGGGCATGGGATGCTCCTTGAGTGGGACGGCCTTGCGCGGGCAGCCCCGGTTTCTGACTGATCTGGCGGCGACCGCGACCCGAGGGTCCAGCCACGCTTTCCGTCCTGCCACGATCGGTACACGACCCATCCAGGCGGGTCGAACCGGTGATTATACGGGCTCAAAAAGCCAAACACCAGCACGAAGTGCTGACGATGGCATCCTCTCCCTTCGGGAGAGGATTGAAGTGAGGGTGCGGCTTGCCCGCAGCTCATGGAAACGATGCTTCAGGCCCTGCGACGCGAAGAGCATCGCCCGCAAGCGGGCTCCTACCAAAGACGCTCAGCTTACTTCTTCTTCGGGCCGATCATCATGACCATCTGGCGCCCCTCCAGCCGCGGGAAGGACTCGACCTGGCCGTTGTCGCCGACGTCTTCCTGGATCTTCTTGGCCAGGTTCTGGCCCAGGTCCTGGTGCGACATCTCGCGGCCGCGGAAACGGATGGTGACCTTGACCTTGTCGCCCTCTTCCAGGAAGCGGAGCATGTTGCGCAGCTTGATCTGGTAGTCGCCCACGTCCGTCACCGGACGGAACTTCACTTCCTTGATCTCGACCTGCTTCTGCTTCTTCTTGGCGGCCTGCGCCTTCTTCTGGGCTTCGAACTTGAACTTGCCGTAATCCATGATGCGGCAGACCGGGGGGTCGCCGTTCGGCTGGATCTCGACCAGATCCATGCCTGCTTCCTGCGCCAAGCTCAGCGCCTCGTCACGGCTGAGGATGCCCAGCTGTTCCGAGTCGGCGCCAATCACGCGCACTCGCGGCACGCGGATTTCCAGGTTGCGACGATTGCCCTTGTTGTCGGTGGTAGCGATACCACGATCCTCCAGAAGAAGTGATGAAACAGACCGCCCGGCGCTCAGCGCCGGATTTCGGTCTCCAGTCGTTCGACGAAGCCGGCCAGCGGCATGCTGCCCAGGTCCTCGCCGGAACGGGTACGCACGGAAACGGCACCCGTTTCCCTCTCGCGATCACCGACCACGAGAAGATAAGGCACTTTCTGCAGCGTATGCTCGCGGATTTTATAGCCGACTTTCTCGTTGCGCAAATCCGATTGTACCCGGAAACCTTTGTCGACAAGGGCTTGCGTTACCTCGCGAACGTAATCGGCCTGCGCGTCGGTGATGCTGAGCACCACCGCCTGCAGCGGGGCCAGCCAGGCCGGCAGCAGGCCGGCGTGGTGCTCGATCAGGATGCCGATGAAACGCTCCATCGAGCCGACAATGGCCCGGTGCAGCATCACCGGATGCCGTTTTTGCGAGTGTTCGTCCACATATTCGGCGCCCAGGCGCTCGGGCATCATGAAATCGACCTGCATGGTGCCGACCTGCCAGTCGCGGCCGATCGAGTCCTTCATGTGGTACTCGATCTTGGGGCCGTAGAACGCGCCCTCGCCCGGCAGTTCGGTCCACTTCACCCCGGCAGCGGACAACGCGCCGCGCAGCGCCGCCTCGGCACGATCCCACACATCATCGTCGCCGATGCGCTTGTCCGGCCGCAGGGCCAGCGCCACATCGATATCGTTGAAACCGAAGTCGGCATACACCTGCATGGCCTGGCGGTGGAACTCGGTGACTTCCGATTCGATCTGCCCGGGCGTGCAGAAGATGTGGCCATCATCCTGGGTGAACGCGCGCACGCGCATGATGCCGTGCAGCGCGCCGGACGGTTCGTTGCGGTGGCAGCCGCCGAACTCGCCGTAGCGCAGCGGCAGGTCGCGGTAGCTGCGCAAGCCCTCGTTGAAGATCTGCACGTGGCCGGGGCAGTTCATCGGCTTGAGCGCGAACGTGTGCTTCTCCGACTCGGTGAAGAACATGTTCTCCTTGTAGTTGTCCCAGTGGCCAGACTTCTTCCACAACGACACGTCCAGCACCATCGGGCAGCGCACTTCCTGGTAGCCGCTCTTCCTGTAGACGCCGCGCATGTACTGCTCGACCTGCTGCCAGATCGCCCAGCCGTTCGGGTGCCAGAACACCATGCCGGGGCTTTCTTCCTGCTGGTGGAACAGGTCGAGCTGCTTGCCAAGCTTGCGGTGATCGCGTTTCTCGGCCTCCTCCAGCTGGTACAGATACGCCTTCAGATCCTTGTCGTTGAGCCAGGCGGTGCCGTAGATGCGGCTGAGCATTGCGTTGCTGGAATCGCCACGCCAGTACGCGCCGGCCACCTTCATCAGCTTGAACGAATGCAGCTTGCCGGTGTTCGGCACGTGCGGGCCGCGACACAGGTCGGTGAACTCGCCCTGCGAGTACAGCGACAGATCCTCGGCGGCGGGAATGCCCTGGATGATCTCGGCCTTGTAGCTCTCGCCCAGGCCGCGGAAGAACGCCACCGCCTCGTCGCGCGACTTCACGCTGCGCGTCACCGGCAGTTGCTCGGCGACGAGCTTGTACATCTCCGCCTCGATCTTCGGCAAGTCCTCGGGCGTGAACGGGCGCTCGTAGGCGAAGTCGTAGTAGAAGCCGTTGTCGATCACCGGGCCGATGGTGACCTGCGCGCCGGGGAACAGCCGCTGCACGGCCTGACCCATCAGGTGCGCGGTGGAGTGGCGCAGGATTTCCAGCGCCTCGGGACTCTTCTCGGTGACGATCTGCACGCTGGCGTCGTGCCCGATCGCGAAGCTGGCGTCGACCAGCCGTCCGTCGACCTTGCCGGCCAGGGTCGCCTTGGCCAGGCCAGCGCCGATCGAGGCGGCCACGTCCTGCACGGTGACGGGGTGATCGAACGGCCTCTTGCTGCCGTCGGGTAGCGTGATTTCAATCATGGAAGCTTCTCTGGAAAAGCAAAAAAGGGCATGACGCCCTTTTCTTTGGTAAACGAAAAAACGAAGGCGTGGCGGCGGTCAGTCGTGGAAGCGGGTAGTTGCCATGTCGCACACTCGGCCGGCGCAGGCGCGGGCCACCTTGGGTCTCGTGGATGATGCCGAGACGCTAGTTTAGCCCGGATTGCCTGTCAATCCACACTTGGCGCAGCCTTGCCGGCCGCGCCCGACGGTAGAATGCCGCGATCTTCCGAGGACACTCCATGCGCATCCTGGTCACCGGCACCGCCGGCTTCATCGGCGCCGCGCTGGCGCAGCGCCTGCTGGCGCGCGGCGACGTGGTGTACGGCGTCGACAACCACAACGCCTACTACGACCCGGCGCTGAAGGAAGCACGGCTGGCGCGCTTCATCGACCATCCGAACTACACGCACCAGCGTGCCGACCTGGCCGACGCGGAGGCGCTGAATCACGCGTTTGCCGCATGCGCACCGCAGCGGGTGGTGAACCTCGCCGCGCAGGCCGGCGTGCGCTATTCGCTGCAGAACCCGCAGGCCTACGTGGCGAGCAACCTGGTCGGCTTCGTCAACATGCTCGAGGCCTGCCGCCACGGCAGCGTGGAGCATCTGGTGTACGCCTCGTCCAGCTCGGTCTACGGCGCCAACCGCAAGCTGCCGTTCGCGGTGGAGGACGCGGTCGACCATCCGGTCAGCCTGTACGCCGCCAGCAAGAAGGCGAACGAGCTGATGGCGCATACCTACAGCCACCTGTATGGCCTGCCCACCACCGGCCTGCGCTTCTTCACCGTGTACGGGCCGTGGGGCCGGCCGGACATGTCGCCGATGCTGTTCGCCGACCGCATCAGCCGCGGCGAACCGATCGACGTATTCAACTTCGGCCACCACAGCCGCGACTTCACCTATATCGACGACATCGTCGAGGGCGTGATCCGCACGCTCGACCATCCGGCCGAACCGGACCCGGCCTACGACGCGGAGCGGCCGAACCCCGGCAGCTCGAACGCGCCGTACCGCGTCTACAACCTCGGCAACGACCAGCCGGTGCAGCTGCTGCGCTTCATCGAACTGCTGGAGCAGAACTTCGGCCGCCGCGTGGAAAAACGCCTGCTGCCGATGCAGCCAGGCGACGTGCCCGACACCTGGGCCGACGTGACGGCGCTGCGCCGCGACGTGGGCTACGCGCCGAATACCTCGATCGAGGATGGCGTGACACGCTTCGTCGCGTGGTACCGCGAATACCACCGCCTCGACTGATGCACATGCGCGCGCAGGAGCCCCCTTGCGGGCGATACTTTTCGCGGGATTCGGAATTCGCAAGAACACCGCCCGCAAGCGGGCTCCTACGACAACGCGGCCTCAGAAAGGCTTGGCGAGCACCAGCCAGATCACGGCCAGCAGCAGCAGCACCGGCGGTTCGTTGAGCCAGCGCAGCGCGCGCGAGGACGGCAGCGCGTCGCCCTTCTCGCTGCGTTTGAGCATGCGCCCGGCCCAGACGAAGTAGGCCAGCAGCACGGCGACCAGGGTCAGCTTGGCGTCGATCCAGTGCGTGCCGGCGGTGACGTTCGGCAACGTCTGCGGAAACACCCGCCAGCCCTGCCACAGGGTCAGCCCGAACAGGAACGCGATGCCGAACATGTTGTGGCCGAACTTGTACAGCCGCCGCCCCATCAGTTGCAGCCGCGCCAGCACCGCCGGCTCGTTCGCCGCCTCGGCCAGGTTCACCAGGATCCGCGGCAGGTAGAACACCGTGGCCATCCAGGCAATGACGAACAGCAGATGCAGCGACTTGATCAGCAGATAGGTCATGGCAAAGACACGTGGCCGCTGCGACGCGCAGCGGTCGCGATGATAGCGCGAGGATCACCGGTCAATCCCGTGCCGGCCCGATGCGCTCCAGCAGCGCATGCAGCAGGCGATCCTGCTGGGCCGCATCGAGCGGCGCGTTGTGCCGGTCGGTGAGCTGGAAGAAATCCTCCACGCGTTCGCCGAAAGTGGCGATGCGCGCGTCGTGCACGCGCACCCCGGTGGCCAGCATCACCTGCGCCACCGCGGCCAGCAGGCCGGGGCGGTCGGTGCCGACCAGGGCCAGCTGGGTGCGGTCGCCGGCGGCGTGGAAGCTGATCTGCGGCGTCATCTGGAAATGTTTCTGGTGGCGCGACAGGCCGCGCTTGCTCGGCTGCACGCCGGCCGATTGCACCAGTGCGCGCTGCAGCCGCTGCTGCAGTTCCTCCGCGCGCGCCGCGCTGACCGGCTGCTGGCTGTCCGCATCGAGCAGCAGGAAGGTGTCCAGCGCCATCCCGGTCGGCGAGCTGAGGATGCGCGACTCCATCACCGAGAAGCGCAAGCGGTCCAGCACCGCGGTGACGGTGGCGAACAGGCCGTCGCGATCGGGCGTGTAGACAAACAGCTCGGTGCTGCCGCGCACCGACAGCGGGTGCACCGCCACCAGCGGCAGCGCACCGTGCGCGCGCAGGATCGCCGCGGTCTGCCAGGCGATCTGCTCGGGCCGATGGCGCAGGAAGCTGAGCTGCGGGAAGTCGGCCCAGACCCGCACCACATCGGCTTCAGCGTGCCCCTCGTCCAGCAGCAGCGCGAGTGCATACTCGGAACATTCGCGCACGCGCGCCCCGATGTCGCGCGGCGGCTCCACGTCGCTGCGCAAGGCGTAGCGGGTACTGGTGTAAAGGTCGGCCAGCAGCCGGTCCTTCCAGCCGTTCCACAGCCGCGGACTGGTGCCGATGATGTCGGCGATGGTCAGCAGGTACAACTGGCCGAGCCGCTCGCGATTGCCGACGACTTGCGCAAACCGGTGCACCACGTCGGGATCGGTGATGTCCTGGCGCTGCGCGGTGGTGCTCATCAGCAGGTGCCAGCGCACCAGCCAGGCGACCTGTTCGACGTCGCCGGGCGGCAGGCCCAGCCGGCTGCAGAAGACGCGTGCATCCTGCTCACCCAGCACCGAATGGTCGCCGCCGCGACCCTTGGCGATGTCATGGAACAGCCCCGCCAGCAGCAGCACTTCCGGTACCGGCAGGCCGGCCCAGATCTCGCAGCCCAGCGGGAATTCGCGCTGCGCCGCCGGGTCGGCAAAGCGTGCCAGGTTGCGCAGCACGCGCAGGGTGTGTTCGTCGACCGTGTAGACGTGGAACAGGTCGTACTGCATGCGCCCGAACACCTTGCCGAACGCGGGCAGGATCGCCGCCAGCAGGCCGTGCCGGTTCATCCGCCACAGCGCCTCCACCGCCGGCGCGCCACGGCGCAGCAGCCGCAGGAAGGCGGCCAGCACCTCGCCGTCGTCGGCCAGCGCATCGCCATGCGCGGCGGTGGCCTGGTGGATGCGGCGCATGGTGTCAGCGCTGAAGCCGGCCACGCCGGACTGGTCCATCCGCGCGATGAAGATTTCCACCAGGGCGGCCGGCCGGCGCATGAACAAATGCGGGTCGACCGCCGCCAGGCGCTTGCCGTAGCGCACGAAATCCCTGCCCACCGGAACCGCTTCGCCCGGCGGCTCCAGCATCTCCTCGAAGCGCTCGGCCACCTGCATGCCGAGCCGCTCGACCTGGCTGGCGGCGCGGTAATAACCTTGCATGAACTGCTCGACGCCGAGATTCTTCGCGTGCTCGTCCTCGAAGCCCAGCCGCGCGGCCAGCGCGCGCTGGTAGTCGAACAGCAATCGTTCCTCGGGGCGCCCGGCCTCCAGGTGCAGCGCATAGCGGTAGCGGCGCAAGACCGCTTCGGACTGTTCCAGCAAGGCCTGTTCGGCCGGGTCGAGCAGGCCTTCGGCCACCATGTCGGCCAGGTCGTCCGCATGCGCCAGCCGCTGCCCTATCCAGCGCAGCGAGTCGAGCGTACGCAGGCCGCCCGGGCCGTCCTTGAGGTTCGGCTCCAGGTTGTAGGCGGTATCGTCGTAGCGTGCGTGCCGCGCATTGCGTTCGGCCAGCCGGGCGGCCAGGTATTCCTGCGGCGGCCACAGCGCCGGGTCCTCCACGATGGTCTTGAGTTGCGCGTCGAACGCCGCATCGCCGGCCAGCCGGCGCGCATCCAGCAGGCTGGTGAACACGCTGGCGTCCTGCGCGGCCAGCGCGCGGCACTGCACAGGATCACGCACCGCGTGGCCAACCTTCAGGCCGATGTCCCACAGCGTGGCGAAAAACTGTTCCAGCGCGCGCAGGCGCGCCGGTTCCGGCGACTGCACCAGCGCCAGCAGGTCCACGTCCGAATACGGAAACAGCAGGCCACGGCCGAAGCCGCCGACCGCGAACAGCGCCGCCCCGGTCACATCGCCAAGGCAGGCGGTCCACACGTGCGCCACGATGCGCGCCACCGACTCGCCGCGGCGTCGCGCCAGCACGCTGGCGTCGGCGCCATCGCGAAACGCGGTGGCCAGCATGCGGTCGACATCGCCCAGCAGCTGCCGCAACGCCTGCCGCGCCTCCGCCGACACGCCCGAGCGCGGCACGGCTGTCGGCAGACGGGGGAGTGGCGGCAGCACGACGCTCATTGCGAAAGGAACAGGAAATGGGAAATAGGGAATGGGAAAAGCCAGTCTGCCACGCCGCGGCGACATCCGGATCTTCCCATTCCCTATTCCCTACTCTCCATTACCTCCATCAGGCATCCGGCCAGGGCGTGAGGATCTCGAAGCCGTCGTCGGTGACGGCGATGGTGTGTTCCCACTGCGCCGACAGCGAGTGGTCCTTGGTCACCACCGTCCAGCCGTCCGGCAGCTGGCGGGTATGCGGCTTGCCGGCGTTGATCATCGGCTCGATGGTGAAGGTCATGCCCTTCTTCAGCTCGACGCCGATGCCGGGCTTGCCGTAGTGCAGCACCTGCGGCTCGTCGTGGTAGACCTTGCCGATGCCGTGGCCGCAATACTCGCGCACCACCGAAAAGCCGGCCGCCTCGGCATGCTGCTGGATAGCGTGGCCGATGTCGCCCAGCGTGGCGCCCGGGCGCACCGCCTGGATACCGCGCATCATCGCCTCGAAGGTGGTGTCGACCAGCCGTTTGGCCAGCACCGAAGGGGCGCCGGCGATGTACATGCGGCTGGTGTCGCCGTGCCAGCCGTCCTTGATCACGGTGACGTCGAGGTTGACGATGTCGCCGTCCTTGAGCACCTTGCCCTCGTTCGGGATGCCATGGCAGATCACGTGGTTGACCGAGGTGCACAGGGTCTTGGGAAAGCCGTGGTAGCCGACGTTGGCGGGGATCGCCTTCTGCACCTTGACGATGTGCTCGTAGGCGCGCCGGTCCAGCTCCTCGGTGGTGACGCCGGGCTTGACGTACTCTTTGAGCATCGCCAGCACTTCGGCCGCCAGCTTGCCGGCGACGCGCATGCCTTCGAGGTCGGCGGGGGATTTCAGGGTAATGGCCATGGATTCCACTTCATATGGCGACAGAAGCCCAGGAAATCCAGCAACTTGCCGCGCTGCCGGCGGACCGGCTACAATTTCGGAGTTTTGCAGACCTGACCGGCCCGTCTTGACGGCCCGGCCAGCGCAAAGCGAACCGGGATTGTAACCCCCAGCGGTACAACACCCAACCAACGCCACACACGCATCGGCACCGCCTTCGGGGTGCCGCGCCTTGCCCATCGACGTTCATCGGGCCAGTCGCGGTCGAAGCCGGGGATGCGTGGAGGTCCCAACCCCCGAGCCTGTCATCAGGCTCAACAATCGGAGTTACACCCATGGCCCAAGTCACCATGCGCCAGATGCTCGAAGCCGGCGTCCATTTCGGTCACCAGACCCGTTACTGGAACCCGAAGATGGCCCCGTACATCTTCGGTGCCCGCGGCAAGATCCACATCATCAACCTCGAAAAGACCCTGCCGCTGTTCACCGACGCGATGAACTTCCTGTCGGGTCTGGCGCAAAAGCGCGGCACCGTCCTGTTCGTCGGCACCAAACGCTCGGCGCGCGAGCCGCTGGCCGAAGAGGCCGCCCGCGCCGGCATGCCGTTCGTCACCTCGCGCTGGCTCGGCGGCATGCTGACCAACTTCCGCACCGTGAAGCAGTCCGTTTCGCGCCTGAAGGAGCTGGAAGCGGCCGAGACCGACGGCAGCTTCGAGAAGCTGGTCAAGCACGAAGTGCTGGCCCGTCGCCGCGAGCGCGACAAGCTGCAGGCCTCGCTGGGCGGCATCAAGGACATGAACCGCCTGCCCGACGCGCTGTTCGTGATCGACATCGGCCACGAAGACATCGCCGTGCAGGAAGCCAAGAAGCTCGGCATCCCGGTGATCGCGGTGGTCGACACCAACTACAACCCGGAGCTGGTCGACTACGCCATCCCGGGCAATGACGACGCGATCCGCGCGATCCAGCTGTACGCCCGCGCCGCCGCCGACTCGATCCTCGAAGGCAAGGCCGCCGCGCCGGCCGCCGCCCAGGGCGACGCCAACGACTTCGTCGAGCTGGACGAGGAAGGCAACCCGGTCGCCAAGGTCGATCGCAAGCCGGCTCCGCGCCGCGACGCCGCCCCGCGCAAGAGCGCCCCGCGCCGCGATGGCGGCCGTGACGGCGGCCGCGGCCCGCGCAACGACGGCGCGCCTGCCGCCAAGTAAGCGCGGCGACGGCGGCCCCGCGCCGCCGTCGCATCCGCACGCGATAACCGCGCGGTGGCACTCCACCGCCGCCGCGCAACTGACGCATCAGAGGATTGACGATGAGCAATATTTCCGCACAACTGGTCAAGGAGCTGCGCGAGCGGTCCGGCGCCGGCATGATGGAATGCAAGAAGGCGCTGGTCGAGAACAACGGCGACATCGAAGTCGCGATGGAATGGCTGCGCAAGTCCGGCCTGGCCAAGGCCGACAAGAAGGCCAGCCGCGTCGCCGCCGAAGGCCGCATCGTGGCCGCCCAGGCCCCGGGCAAGGCCGTGCTGGTCGAGATCAACTGCGAGACCGACTTCGTCGCCAAGGACGCCAGCTTCCTGAAATTCAGCGACACCGTCGCCGACGTCGCGCTGAACTCCGGCGCCGCCGACATCGACGCGCTGAAAGCGGCCGCCTACCCGGGCGCCACCAACGTGGAAGAAGCCGCCAAGGCGCTGATCGCCACCATCGGCGAGAAGATCGACGTGCGCCGCCTGGCCCGCGTCGCCACCGACGGCATCATCGGCAGCTACATCCACGGCGGCCGCATCGGCGTGCTGGTGGCGCTCAAGGGCGGTTCCGGCGAACTGGCCAAGGGCATCGCGATGCACGTCGCCGCGATGAACCCGGCCTATGTCCGTGCCGAGGACGTGCCGGCCGACTTCCTCGCCAAGGAAAAGGAAATCGCGCTGGCCGCCATGTCGGACAAGGAAAAGAACAAGCCCGCCGACATCCTGGAGAAGATCGTCTCCGGCAAGGTCCACAAGATCGTCTCCGAGATTACCCTGCTCGGCCAGCCCTACGTGCTGGACACCAACGTGAGCGTGGCCGAGGCGCTGAAGAAGGAAGGCGCCGACGTGGTCTCGGTGGCTCGCCTGGCCGTCGGCGAAGGCATCGAGAAGGTGGAAGAGGACTTCGCCGCCGAAGTGATGAAGCAGGCCGGCTTGAGGTAATGTGACCCGTCATCCCTGACGGTGAAAACCGGCCGTCCGTGGCCGGACTTTCAGAAAGGGCAGCGCTTCGAACAGGGTCGCGGGAAACCGCGGCCCTTTTCGTTTCCGGACGCGGACCGGCCGCTTCCTGCCTTCCGCTCCTCGTCCCGCCCCCGGCTCTCAGCTACAATGCGCCGGTTTGCCCCACACAATCCGGAGACCCCATGAGCGACCAGCCCAAGTACCGCCGCATCCTGCTCAAGCTCTCCGGTGAAGCGCTGATGGGCGATGCCGACTACGGCATCGACCCGAAGGTGATCGGCCGGCTCGCCGACGAGATCATCGAGGTGCGCCGCGCCGGCGTGGAGGTGGGCGTGGTGATCGGCGGCGGCAACATCTTCCGTGGCGCCGGCCTCGCCGCGGCCGGCATGGACCGGGTCACCGGCGACCACATGGGCATGCTGGCCACGGTGATGAACGCGCTGGCGATGGCCGATGCGATCGAAAAACGCGGCGGCTACGCGCGGGTGATGAGCGCGATCCAGATCCACGACGTGGCCGAGGACTATATCCGCCGCCGTGCGATCCGCCACATCGAGAAAGGCCGCATCGTGCTGTTCGCCGCCGGCACCGGCAATCCGTTCTTCACCACCGATTCCGCCGCCGCGCTGCGCGCGGTGGAAATCGGCGCCGACCTGCTGCTGAAGGCGACCAAGGTGGATGGCGTGTACACCGCCGACCCGGCCCGCCACGCCGACGCCACCCGCTACGAGCAGCTCACCTACGGCGACGTGATCCAGCGCAACCTGCAGGTGATGGACACCGCCGCCATCGCGCTGTGCCGCGACCATGGCATGCCGCTGCGCATTTACGACATGACCGTGCCGGGCAGCCTGATGCGGATCATGCGGGGCGAGTCGATCGGCACCCTGGTCGACGGCGGCTGACCGCGCCGCAGCAAGCCTCACGCCGCGCCACTGCTATAATCGAACGTTGCCAGATCCACCGGGAAGCGCCCATGCTCAACGACATCAAGAACGACGCCCAGACCCGCATGGGCAAGAGCATCGAATCACTCAAGCACGACCTCACCCGCATCCGTACCGGCCGCGCCAGCACCGCGCTGGTGGACGGCATCAAGGTGTCCTACTACGGCTCGGACATGCCGTTGCCCCAGGTCGCCTCGGTCTCGCTGTCCGACGCGCGCACGATCATCATCACGCCGTGGGAAAAAACCATGGTGGCGCCGATCGAGAAGGCGCTGATGGCCTCCGACCTGGGCATCACGCCGACCACCGCCGGCACCGTGATCCGCCTGAACATGCCCGCGCTCACCGAGGAGCGCCGCAGGGAGCTGGCCAGGCACGTCGGCCACGAGGGCGAAAACGCCAAGATCGCGATCCGCAACGTGCGTCGCGACGCCCTGCAGCAGGTCAAGGACCTGCTCAAGGAAAAGCTCATTACCGAGGACGACGACCGCCGCATCGACGACGAGATCCAGAAGCTCACCGATCGCGCGGTGAAGGATGTCGACGCCGTGGTCAAGGCGAAGGAAGAGGAGCTGATGGCGCTCTGAGCGTCATCGCATCCACCATGCCCGGCGTCGAGGCCGCCCAGGTTCCGCGCCACATCGCCATCGTGATGGACGGCAACGGCCGCTGGGCGAAAGCCCGACACCGCCCGCGCAGCTTCGGCCACAACGCCGGACGCAAGGCCGTGCGCGAGGCGATCGAGGCGTGCCTGCGCGAGGGCGTGCAGGCATTGACCCTGTTCGCGTTCTCCAGCGAGAACTGGCAACGCCCGCAGGATGAAGTCGGCGCCCTGATGGGCCTGTTCGTGCGCGCGCTGGACAAGGAAGTGGACGAGCTGCATGGCCACGGCGTGCGGCTGCGCTTCATCGGCGACCTGGCCGCCTTCGACGAGGCGCTGCGCGAGCGCATGCAGGCGGCGATGGCCCGCACCGCCGGCAACGACCGGCTGCAGGTGAACATTGCGGTGAGCTACGGCGGTCGCTGGGACATCGTGCAGGCCAGCCGCCAGGCCGCCGCAGCGGTGGCGCGCGGCGAGCTGCGCGCGGACGAGATCGACGAGGCCCGGCTGGGCCAGTGGATGAGCCTGGCCGAGCTGCCGCCACTGGACCTGTTCATCCGCACCGGCGGCGAATGCCGCATCAGCAACTTCCTGTTGTGGCAGGTGGCGTACGCCGAACTGTACTTTACCGACACCTTATGGCCCGATTTCGACCAGGCCTGCCTGCGTCGGGCCATCGAAGACTATGCCCGCCGGGAGCGCCGTTACGGCCGTACCGGCGAGCAGGTCGCCACCGCTTCGTAGAGGATTTCCATGCTGCTTCAGCGCATTCTCACCGCCCTGGTGCTCGCGCCGCTGGCGATCCTGATCATCCTGCTGCCACCGACCGGCATCTTCGCGGGCATCGTCGCGCTGGCGTTCCTGGCCGCGGGGTGGGAATGGGCGCAGCTGAGCGGCCTGCACAGCCGCCCATGGCGTGTCGCCCTGCTGCTCGTGGCGGCCGGCGCGTTCGCCCTGCTGTGGCGAAGCCACGCCACCGCGCTGACCCCGCTGCTGCTGGCCGCCGGCGCGGCTTGGTGGCTGCTGGCCTGCCTGTGGCTGCGCCACTTCGCGTTCGCCGCGGCACCCACTCGCGAAAACCGTACGCTGAAGTTGCTGGCCGGCGCGTTCGTGATCTTCCCGACCTGGGTCGCCCTGGTCAGCATCCATGCGCGCGTGCCGCACGGCCACTGGTGGACCCTGCTGGCGCTGGTGATCGTGTGGGCGTCCGACATCGGTGCGTATTTCAGCGGCCGCACCTTCGGCAGGCGCAAGCTGGCGCCGCAGATCAGCCCCGGCAAGACCTGGGCCGGCGCCTACGGCGCGATGGTGGCCGGGGTGCTGGTCGCCGAGGCCGGCGGCTGGCTGCTCGGCGTGCGCGGCGCCGCGCTGCTGATGCTGGCGCTGCTGACGGCGCTGACGGTGGCGGCGTCGATCGTCGGCGATCTGATCGAGAGCCTGATGAAGCGGCACGCCCAGGTGAAGGATTCGGGCACCCTGTTCCCCGGCCACGGCGGCCTGCTGGACCGGCTGGACAGCGTGTTCGCCGCACTGCCGGTGTTCGCCGCCGGCCTGGCGCTGCTCGGGCTCGACCAGTGAAAAACGTCGCCGTCCTCGGCGCCACCGGCTCGATCGGCGGCAACACGCTCGACGTCATCGCGCGCCATCCCCAGCGTTTCCGCGCCAGCGTGCTGACGGCGCATCGCCAGGTCGAGGCGCTGGTGGCGCTGTGCGTGCAGCATCGGCCGGCCCTGGCGGTGATCGCCGATCCCTCGCTGGAAGCCGAGCTGTCGCGCCGGCTGGTCGCCGCCGGCGTGCGCTGCGAAGTGGCCAGCGGCCACGCCGCGCTGACCGCCGCCGCCGCCGGCGGACTGTGCGACACCGTAGTCGCCGCGATCGTCGGTGCCGCCGGGCTGGAGTCCACCCTGGCCGCCGCGCGCGCCGGCAAGCACCTGCTGCTGGCGAACAAGGAATCCATCGTGATGGCCGGCCCGCTGCTGCTGGAGGCAGTCGCCACCGGTGGCGGTGCGCTGATCCCGGTCGATTCCGAGCACAACGCGATCTTCCAGTGCCTGCCGGGCGGGCGCCCCGAGCTGCGCGGGAGCGGCGTGCGCCGGCTGATCCTGACCGCTTCCGGCGGCCCGTTCCGCGGCCGCACGCGCGCCGAGCTGGCCGACATCACGCCGGACCAGGCCTGCAAGCACCCGAACTGGGTGATGGGGCGCAAGATCTCGGTCGATTCGGCCACGCTGATGAACAAGGGCCTGGAGGTGATCGAGGCGCACCACCTGTTCGGCGCGCCGGCCGAAGCGATCGACGTGGTGGTGCACCCGCAGAGCCTGGTGCATTCGATGGTGGAGTACGTCGACGGCTCGGTGCTGGCCCAGCTCGGCAACCCGGACATGCGCACCGCGATCGCGCACGCGCTGGCGTGGCCGGAGCGGGTCGAATCCGGCGTGGCGTCGCTGGACCTGGCCGCCTGCGTGCCGCTGCAGTTCGAATCGCCGGACCTCAACACCTTCCGTTGCCTGGCGCTGGCATTCCAGGCGCTGCGTGCCGGTGGCGATGCCCCGGCCGTGCTGAACGCTGCCAACGAGATCGCCGTGGAAGCCTTCCTGGCCGGCGCGCTGCCGTTCCTGTCGATCGCCGACGTGGTCGAGGCCGTGCTTGCGGAACTGCCGGCACAAGCCGTGGTCGATGTTGAAACCCTTTGTGAACGCGACCGCACGGCCCGGGAGGCGGCCCGCCGCATTCTGCGCAATGCTTGCTGATATTCTTGCTTCGATGACTTTTCGCCACGGTACTTGATGACTTCCTTCTTCGGCTCGGTGTTCTGGCTGCTGGTCACGCTTGGCGTGCTGGTGACCTTCCACGAATTCGGCCACTACTGGGTCGCGCGCCGTTGTGGGGTCAAGGTGCTGCGCTTCTCGGTCGGCTTCGGCAACGCGATCTGGAAGCGCATCGGCCGCGACGGCACCGAGTACCAGATCGCCGCGATCCCGCTCGGCGGCTACGTGAAGATGCTCGACGCGCGCGAAGGCGAGGTCGACCCAGCCCTGCGCGAGCAGGAATTTACCGGCAAGCCGGTGTGGCAGCGCATCGCCATCGTCGCCGCCGGACCGGGCTTCAACCTGATCTTCACCATCGTCGCGTTCTGGCTGATGTTCATGCTGGGCCGCCCGGACGTGGCCCCGGTGGTGACCGCGGCGCCGCAAAGCCTCGCCGCCAGCGCCGGCATCCAGTCGGGCGACCGCATCCTTCGCATCGACGACCGCACCGTCACCACCTGGACCGACACGATGGACGCGGTAGCCAACGCCCTGCTCGGGCGCGCACCGCTGCCGCTCACCGTGCGCGGCCAGGACGGGCGCACGCGCGAGCTGGTGTTGCCGCTGGACGAACTGCCGCCGGGGCAGGACGTGGGCCAGTACCTGGGCAAGCTCGGCCTGAAGCTGGCGCCGCCGCCGGCGGTCGCCGCCACCGTGATGCCCGGCCAGCCGGCCGCGCTGGCCGGCATGCGCGGGGGCGACCGCATCGTCAGCGTCAACGGCCAGCCGGTGGAGGACTTCGTCGCATTCGGCAAGCTGGTGCAGACTGCGGCAGCCAAGTCGCTGACGCTGGCGATCGGCATCGAGCGCGAGGGGCAGCCGCTGCGGCTGAACGTCACCGCCAAGTGGGAATCGCTGGAAGGCCAGCCGCCGAAGTGGGTGCTTGGCGTCGGCGCGCCGCCGATCGAAGCGGCTACCGTGAGCTACGGCCCGCTGAAAGCAATGACCGCCTCGCTCGACACCACCTGGCGCAACACCACGCAGACTTTCGGCATGCTCGGCAAGATGCTCACCGGCGAGGCCTCGACCCGCAACCTGTCCGGCGTGATCGGCATTGCCGAGGTGGCCAATGCCTCGGCCGGCATGGGCCTGCCGTGGTTCCTGCAGTTCCTCGCACTGGTCTCGCTGAGCCTGGCCATCCTCAACCTGCTGCCGATCCCGGTCCTCGATGGTGGGCACCTGCTGTATTATCTCGTCGAATTGATCAAGGGCAGCCCGGTCAGCGAACAGGCGATGGTGGTGGGCCAGTACATCGGCCTGGCGTTGCTGTTCACCCTGATGGGGCTGGCGTTCTACAACGATATCCACCGCATGCTGCTGTCGTGATGCCGATGGTCGGCGAACGCAGCATGTCGGCGACACGCCAGTCCGCGGCGGCACGGCGCGGCGATGTGTCCGCCGACGCACTCCCGCGGTGGAGTGCAGATTCATTTTCGAGGCGGGGCCTGTCCCTGCCTCATGCGTTGATCGGGGCGGCCGCGCCGGCCGCTCCATCGAAATAACCCAACGGAATCGACGATGAAGCGTATCGCCGCGCTGATCCTGCTTGCCTCCCTCTCCGCCAATGCGTTCGCGTTCGACCCATTCGTGGTGTCGGACATCCGCATCGACGGCCTCAGCCGGATCTCGGCCGGTACCGTGTACAACTACCTGCCGATCAACAAGGGCGACCAGTTGACCAACGACGGCGCCCAGCGCGCCATCCGCGCGCTGTACCGCACCAAGTTCTTCAGCGACGTGGAGTTCGAGCGCGAAGGCAGCATCCTGGTGATCAAGGTGGTCGAGCGGCCGTCGATCGCCAAGCTGACCCTGCGCGGCAACAAGGACATCAAGACCGACGACCTGAAGAAGGGCCTGAAGGAAATCGGGCTGTCCGAGGGCGAGACGTTCGACCGCCTGGCGCTGGACAACGTGCAGCAGGAACTGATCCGGCAGTACTACAACCGCGGCAAGTACAACGTCTCGGTCGATCCGCACGTGACCCGGCTGGACCGCAACCGCGTCGCCGTCGAGATCGAGATCCGCGAAGGCAAGGCCGCCAAGATCAAGGAACTGAACATCCTCGGCAACCATGCGTTCACCGACAAGCAGATCCGCGAAGGTTTCGAATCGGATACCACCAACTGGATGTCGTGGTACTCGAAGGACGACCAGTACTCGCGCGAGAAGCTCTCCGGCGACCTGGAGAAGCTGCAGTCCTACTACATGGACCGCGGCTATGCCGATTTCGGCGTCGACTCCACCCAGGTGGCGATCGCGCCGGACAAGCGCGCGATGTACATCGACGCCAGCATCAAGGAAGGCGAGATCTACAAGGTCGCCGACGTCAAGCTGCTCGGCGAGCTGATCCTGCCGGAGGCGACCATGCGCCAGCTGGTCTTCATCAAGGCAGGCGAGACCTTCAACCGCGCCGCCGTCGAAGCCAGCACCAAGGCGATCAAGGCGATCCTGGCCAACATCGGCTACGCCTACGCCAAGGTCACCCCGATCCCGAAGCTGGACAAGGAAAAGCGCACGGTCGACCTGACCCTGTACGTCGAACCCGGCCAGCGCGTGTACGTGCGGCGGGTGGTGTTCCAGGGCAACACGCGCACCGAGGACGACGTGCTGCGCCGCGAGATGCGCCAGCTCGAGGGCTCCTGGTACTCGCAGGCGGCGATCGACCGCTCCAAGGTCCGCCTGCAGCGGCTGGGCTATTTCAAGAAGGTCGACATCGACCAGAAGATGGTGCCCGGTACCCAGGACAAGGTGGACGTCACCGTCAAGGTCGAGGAGCAGTCCGCCGGCAGCATGCAGTTCGGCATCGGCTATTCGCAGTACTCCGGCATCATCCTGAATGCCTCGGTGTCGCAGAACAACCTGTTCGGCACCGGCGACAGCTTCTCGATCAGCGGCGAGCGCAGCACCTATTACACCCGCCTCGGCCTCAACTACTACAACCCGTACCTGACCGACAGCGGCATCGGCATCGGCTACAGCGCCTCGTACTCGAAGACCGACTACGGCAACACCGATTTCGCCAACTACGCCACCAGCGCGAAAAGCTTCTCCACCTACCTCGGCATCCCGATCAGCGAAACCGACGGCTTGCGCGTGGGCCTGGGCATCAGCAGCAACAAGGTCAACCTGTTCCAGGGCTACAGCCCGCAGGTGCTGCTCGACTACCAGAACGAGATCGGCAACAAGACCATCCACACCTGGACCGGCACGCTGGGCTGGAACCACGACACCCGCAATGGCTACTGGGCGCCGACCCGCGGCGGCCTGATCTCCGCCTCGACCGACATCGCCCTGCCCGGCTCGACCGTGCAGTACTGGAAGCTCAGCACCGAGCTCAACCACTACTGGCCGATCGGCAAGGGCTTCGTGCTGTACCTCGACGGCCAGGTCGGCTACGGCAAGACCTACGGCGGGAACGGCATCAGCGACGACGCCTTCACGGCATTGAAGGACGCCAGCCTGGCGCAGAGCCCCGGTCACGTCATCACCGACATGCGCCAGGACCTGCCGTTCTGGCAGAACTACTACGCCGGCGGCGTGCGCGACGTGCGCGGCTACCAGGACAATACGTTGGGACCGCGGGTCTGCATCGACGGCAGCGCGCCCGACGCCAACGGCATGTGCAACAACGGCGCCTATTACGCACAGCCGATCGGCGGCGCGTTCAAGGTGCTCGGCACCGCACAGGTGTTCCTGCCGCTGCCGTTCCTGAAGGACGTCAACACCGCGCGCGTGTCCTGGTTCATGGACGTCGGCAACGTCTACAAGGACTACAAGAGCTTCGACGCCAGCGAGCTGCGCGCCTCCACCGGCCTGTCGCTGCAGTGGCAGGCGCCGATCGGCCCGCTGATCATCAGCTTCGCCGTACCGCTGCGTTCCAAGGCCGCCGATCGCCACTACGAGGAGCGCATCCAGTTCACCTTCGGCAGCCAGTTCTGAGCTGACCCCAAGTCGGGGATCGAAGGAAAGCGCGGCCGGGCCGCGCTTTCTTTTGCCGGCCTGCCGTCGCCTGGCGCACTGCAGGCCATGGTGCCACCCCCTACAATGGCCGGCAGGTTCCGGAGCCACGCATGAGCGCAATCAACTACACGGTGACCGAGCTGGCCGAACGCTTCGGCCTCGGCTTCAGCGGCGATGGCGCACGAGTCATCGGCGGCGTCGGCACGCTGACCGGCGCCGACCCCGGCCAGCTGAGCTTCCTCGCCAACAGCAAGTACACCGCCCAGCTGGCCGCCACGCGCGCCGGGGTGGTGGTGCTGCGCGAGGAGAACCTTGCCGACTGCCCCACCGCGGCGCTGATCGCGCGCGACCCGTACGTCGCCTACGCAAAGATCGCCGCACTGTTCGAACGGCTGCCGGCCGCACCGGCGGGCATCCACCCCACTGCCGTGGTCGCCACTGGGGCGCAGGTCAGCGCCAGCGCCAGCATCGGGCCGGGCTGCGTGATCGCGGACGGCGCGGTGATCGGCGACGGTGCCGTGCTCGGCCCGCACTGCCTCATCGGCGAGGACTGCACCGTCGGCGCGCAGTCGCGGCTGGTCGCGCGCGTCACCCTGGTGACGCGGGTCACGCTGGGCCGGCGCGTACTGGTGCACCCGGGCGCGGTGATCGGCTCGGATGGCTTCGGCCTCGCTTTCGACACCGACCACTGGATCAAGCTGCCGCAGCTCGGCGGCGTGCGCATCGGCGACGACTGCGAGATCGGCGCGAACACCACCATCGACCGCGGCGCGCTGGACGACACCGTGCTGGAAGAGGACGTGCGGCTGGACAACCAGATCCAGATCGCGCACAACGTGCACGTCGGCGCGCACACCGCGATGGCCGGCTGCGCCGCGGTGGCCGGCAGTGCGAAGATCGGCCGCTGGTGCATGATCGGCGGCAACGCCGGCGTGCTCGGCCATCTCGAACTGGCCGACCGGGTTACCATTACCGCCAAGAGCCTGGTCACGCACTCGATCCGCGAGCCCGGCGAATATTCATCCGGCGTGCCGCTGCAGGACAACCGCCAGTGGCGGAAGAACGCGGCGCGCTTCAAGCATCTGGACGAGTACGCGCGTCGCGTGTCGGCGCTGGAGAAGGACAGCGACAATGAGTGAGCAAGGCGACTTCACGGCACTGCCGATCAACGTGGAACAGATCCAGGAACTGCTGCCGCACCGCTACCCGTTCCTGCTGGTGGACCGCGTGGTCGAGATCGTGCCCGACGTCAGCGTGGTCGCGCTGAAGAACGTAACCATCAACGAGCCGTTCTTCCAGGGCCACTTCCCCGGCCACCCGGTGATGCCCGGCGTACTGCTCATCGAGGCGATGGCGCAGGCCGCCGGCCTGCTGACCCAGCTGAGCCGCCACGCGAAGGGCGACAAGGGCAGCCCGCTGTTCTACCTGGTCAAGGTCGACAACGCGCGCTTCAGCGCGCCGGTGGTGCCCGGCGACCAGTTGCGCTTCGAGGTCAGCCAGAAACGCCTGGTGCGCGGCATGGGTCTGTTCGTGGCACGCAGCCTGGTCGACGGCAAGGAAGTGGCCAGTTGTGAACTGATGTGCGCCGCGAGGGCCGGGAAATGATCCATCCCACTGCGCTGATCGATCCTTCCGCCGTCATCGGCGCCAACGTCGGCATCGGCGCCTACAGCGTGATCGGCGCCGAAGTCGAGATCGGCGACGGCACGGTGATCGGTCCGCATGTGGTGATCGAAGGCCCCACGAAGATCGGCCGTGACAACCGCATCGCCCAGTTCGCCTCGCTGGGCGGCGCACCGCAGGACAAGAAGTGGGAAGGCGAGCGCACCGAGCTGGTGATCGGCGACCGCAACCTGATCCGCGAATTCACCACGCTCAACCGCGGCACCGGCCACGGCGGCGGCGTCACCCGCATCGGCAACGACAACTGGGTGCTCGCCTACGTGCACATCGCGCACGACTGCCAGATCGGCAACAACGTAGTGTTCTCCAACTATTCCGCACTGGCCGGCCACGTCACCATCGGCGACTGGACGATCCTGTCCGGCTATTCCGGCGTGCACCAGTTCTGCAAGGTCGGCGCGCACGCCTTCATCGGCATGGGCTGCCTGGTCGGCCACGACGTGCCGCCGTTCGTGATGATGGCGAACGAGCAGCAGGGCCGCCCGCGCGGTATCAACAGCGAAGGCCTGAAGCGCCGCGGCTTCGACGCCACGCGTATCGCCGCGATCAAGCGCGCCTACCGCACGCTGTACATGGCCGGCCTGCCGCTGCCCGAGGCGCGCGAGAAGCTGGTCGAGCTGGCGCGTGAGAGCGATGACGTGCGCGCGATGCTGGAATTCCTCGACCACAGCGAGCGGGCGCTCGCCCGATAAGCGTCTCGCTTGTCGGGCAATCAGGCACTCGCTCTGGCTTATGCTTCCGGCATGACTGACCACCCGCCGCTCGAATCCCCCCTGATCGCCATCCTCGCCGGCGAAGACTCCGGCGACCAGCTCGGCGCCGACCTGATCGCGGCGTTGCGCCAGCGCTACCCGCAGGCGCGTTTCGTCGGCATCGGCGGCGCGCGCATGCAGCGCGAGGGCTTCGAATCCTGGTACGACATCCGCGAGCTGTCGCTGTTCGGCTTCAGCGAGGTGATCCGCCACCTGCCGCGCCTGCTGCGCCTGCGCAAGGTGCTGCTCGCGCGCCTGCTCGAGGAGCGGCCGGCGGTGGTGGTCGGCATCGACGCCCCCGACTTCAACCTCGGCGTGGAGCAGCGCCTGAAGCAGGCCGGCGTACTCACCGTGCACTACGTCAGCCCGTCGGTGTGGGCCTGGCGCGAGCAGCGCGCGCAGAAGATCGGCCGAAGCGCCAGCCGCGTGCTGTGCCTGTTCCCGATGGAGCCGGCGATCTACGCGAAGCACGGCGTCGACGCCCGCTTCGTCGGTCACCCGCTGGCCGACCGTTTCGCGCTGGTCTCCGACCGCGTCGGTGCACGCGAGCTCCTGCAGCTGCCGCAGCAGGCGCCGGTGCTGGCCGTGCTGCCCGGCAGCCGGCTGTCCGAGGTCAGCCGGCTGGGGCGGGCCTTCATCGAAGCGGCGAATCGCGTGGCCGCCGCCGTGCCCGGGCTGCGCGTGGTGATCCCCGCCGCCAACCCGCAGGTGCGCGCCCGGCTCGAGGCGCTGCTCGCCGGCGGACCGCGCGACGAAACCACGCCGCTGCTGCTGGACGGCCACGCGCACGAGGCGATGCTGGCTGCCGACGTGGTGCTGCTAGCCTCCGGCACCGCCACACTGGAGGCGATGCTGGCCAAGCGGCCGATGGTGGTGGGCTACCGCGTCGCACCGCTGAGCTACCGCATCGCCCTCGCGCTGAAGATGCTGAAGACCGACATCTACGCGCTGCCGAACATCCTGGCCCGCGCCTGCGGCCTCGGCGACGGCCTGCTGGTGCCCGAGCTGATGCAGGACGACTGCACCGCCGACAAGCTGGCCGCCGCCACCCTGGCGCTGTTCAAGGACAGCGAGCGGCGCGGCGCGATCGTGGCCGCATTCGAGCAACTGCACCAAGCCCTGCGCGGCGGCCTGGAAGGCCACGCGGGGGATCGTGCGGCGGCGGCGATCGCCGAGCTGATCGACGCGCAACGCAGCGATGGATAAGCGCCCGGCCGACCCCTGCCGGGGCGAACCTTCCCCGCGGCGGGAGGAACCGGCGAACGCAGGCAGCATCTTCATCGCCGGCGTCGACGAAGCCGGCCGCGGCCCGCTGGCCGGCCCGCTGGCGGTGGCCGCGGTGATCCTCGATCCGGCCCGCCCGATCGTCGGACTGAACGACTCCAAACAGCTCAGCGAGGCGAAGCGCGAGGCGCTGTATCCGCTGATCATCGAGCGCGCGCTGGCGTACCGCATCGTGCTGATCGAGCGCGACGAGATCGACCGCCTGAACATCCTCCAGGCCACCATGACCGGCATGTGCCGCGCGCTGGCCGGCCTTGCGCCGGCCGCCCACGCGGCGCTGATCGACGGCAACCAACTGCCGCGCGACCTGCCCTGTCCCGGCCGCGCGATCGTCGGCGGCGACGCGCTGGAGCCGGCGATCAGCGCGGCCTCGATCCTGGCCAAGGTCAGCCGCGACCGCGTGATGGTGGCGCTCGATGGCGAGTACCCCGGCTACGGTTTCGCCGCGCACAAGGGCTACTCGACGCCGGCGCACCTGGCCGCGCTGCAGCGGCTCGGGCCATGCGCGCAACACCGCCGCAGCTTCGCGCCGGTGCGCCTGCTGCTGGACCAGGGCCAGCTGTTCTAACTGCCGCGCCGGCCGCTGATCGCGCACCGGATGAGACTGACCGGCATAGGCCATCGGTCTATGCAACTTTCTCCCGATCGGGAGCATCATTGACATCAGGGAACGCCACCCGCACGGACGCATCCGCAGCAGCAGCGATGTCCAGCCGGCGCCGACCCGCCGACCCGCTGCCACAGGTGCCTCGATGCACCACGCAGACCGCAGGAGTCGTGCCATGATGCCTCCGTCCATCCGCCCATCCGTTCCACCGATGCCGGCCAGCATGGCCGTGCCCGAGTCGGTCCATCTCGCACCCGACGGCGTCGACGAGGCGCTGCCGCTGCATGCCGACTACAACCTCCGCCCGCTGGCGGTGAACAGCCTGGAGCATTACGTGTTGCCCGCCGGGGAGGATGGCGAACGCTTCCGCGTCCGCTGAGGCGCGCCGCTTCCCCTGCCCCGGGCATCCCGCTACGCTGGCGGCATACCACATGGAGATGGAAGACATGCGCCGCCTCGGCATCGCACTGCTCGGACTGCTGTTCTGCCTGGCCGCCCATGCCGGCGTGCAACCGGGAGATGCGCCGCCAGACGCGCTGGGCACGACCCAGGACGGCAAGACGGTGAGCGTCTCGTCGCTGCACGGCAAAGTGGTAGTGGTCAGCTTCTGGGCCACCTGGTGCGGCTACTGCATGAAGGAACTGCCGATACTGGCGGGCCTGCAGACGCTGGCCACCGAGCGTGGCCTGCCCCTGCAGGTAGTCACCATCAATCACGAAGAAGACCGGCAGACCTACGTGCGGACCGTTCGTGCCCTGCGCCCGCGCCTGCCCGGCCTGCTGATGACCTGGGACCGCGACGGCACCCTCGGCAAACCGTACGGCACCGACAAGGGCATCCCGGTCATGGTGATGCTGCATCGCGACGGCACCGTAGCCCATGTGCACGTGGGCTATGGCGAAGACATGCTGGACAGCCTGGTCGCCGAGATCAACGCACTGCTGGCCGAGCCGGCACCGCCGGCGGTGGCCGTCGCGCCGGGCTGAGCGGCAAGCTCCGGCGAGGCGCCGCCGCGCTTCGCGCAAACCGCACGGAAGTCAATCTTGCCGCTGGGCAAGGTGCCGGGTAGCCTGCGGGGACTCACCGCGCAAGAACGCATGACCGTCCGCTATACCCACCTGCACCTGCACAGCGAATACTCGCTGGTCGATTCGACCATCCGCATCAAGGCGCTGGTCGCCGCCTGCGTGCGCGACGGCATCCCGGCGCTGGCGCTGACCGACGACAGCAACATGTTCGCGCTGGTGAAGTTCTACAAGGCCTGCAGCGCCGCCGGCATCAAGCCGATCGGCGGCTGCGACCTGTGGATGGCCGCGCCGGACGACCCGCGCCCGTGGCGGCTCACCCTGCTGTGCCAGCACCGCGCGGGCTATCTCAATTTGTCGCGGCTGGTCTCGCGCGCCTGGCAGGAGGGTCAGCACGGCGGCCGCGCGCTGGTCGAGGCCGGCTGGCTCACCGCCGACGCCAGCGACGGGCTGATCGCCCTGCTCGGCCGCGAGAGCGAAGTCGGCCGCCTCGCGCTGAACCAGGGCAACGAGGCCGCACTGGCGAAGCTGCGTCCGCTGGCGCGGCTGTTCCCCGAGCGGCTGTACCTGGAGCTGACCCGCTGCGGCCGCGAGGGCGAAGAAGCCTGGAACACCGCCGCGCTGGCGCTGGCCGCCGAACTGGGCCTGCCGGTGCTGGCCAGCAACGACGTGCGCTTCCTCACCCAGAACGATTTCGGCGCGCACGAGGCGCGCGTGTGCATCCAGCAGGGCCGCGTGCTGGCCGACCCCAAGCGCCCGCGCGACTACAGCGACCAGCAATACCTGAAGACGCCGGAGGAAATGGCCGCGCTGTTCGCGGACCTGCCCGAGGCGCTGGAAAACACCGTCGAACTGGCGAAACGCTGCACCCTGGAACTGAAGTTCGGCACCTACTACCTGCCCGACTTCCCGGTGCCCGCAGGCCACGACCTCGACAGCCACATCCGCGAGCTGGCACGGCAAGGTCTCAAGGAACGCCTGGCCAACGCGCCGCTGGCCGCCGACCACACGCTCGCCGACTACCAGGCGCGGCTGGAGCGCGAGCTAGACGTCATCGTCAAGATGGGCTTCCCCGGCTACTTCCTGATCGTGGCGGACTTCATCAACTGGGGCAAACAGAACGGCATCCCGGTTGGCCCCGGCCGCGGTTCCGGTGCCGGCTCGCTGGTGGCCTGGGCGCTGAAGATCACCGACCTGGACCCGTTGCAGTTCAACCTGCTGTTCGAGCGCTTCCTCAACCCCGAACGCGTGTCGATGCCCGACTTCGACATCGACTTCTGCATGGACCGCCGCGACGAGGTGATCGACTACGTGGCGCGCAAGTACGGCCGCGACCGCGTCAGCCAGATCATCACCTACGGCTCGATGGCCGCCAAGGCCGTGCTGCGCGACTCCGGCCGCGTGCTCGGCTTCGGCTACACCCAAGTCGACCGCATCGCCAAGCTGATCCCGGCGCGGCCGCTCGACCTCACGCTGTCGTGCGCGCTGGGCCGCAGCGAGAAGGCGAAGAAGGAGCCCGAGCGCGTCGTCAAGGAATTCTGCGAGCTGTACGAGCAGGACGAGGAAGCGCGTGCGCTGATCGACCTGGCGCTGAAGCTCGAAAACCTCACCCGCAACGCCGGCAAGCACGCCGGCGGCGTGGTGATCGCGCCCAGCCCGCTCACCGACTTCGCGCCGCTGTACTGCGAAGCCGGCGGCGGCGGCGTGGTGACCCAGTACGACAAGGACGATGTCGAGGCGGTCGGCCTGGTCAAGTTCGACTTCCTCGGCCTGCGCACGCTGACCATCATCGACTGGGCGGTGAAGGCGATCAACGCGCGCCGCGCGAAAGCCGGCGAGGCCCTGCTCGACATCTCGGCGCTGCCGCTGGACGACCCGGCGTCGTACGAGCTGCTGAAGAAGGCGCAGACCGTCGCGGTGTTCCAGCTGGAATCCTCCGGCATGCAGCGCATGCTGAAGGACGCGAAACCCGACCGCTTCGAGGACATCATCGCGCTGGTGGCGCTGTACCGCCCCGGCCCGATGGACCTGATCCCCAGCTTCGTGGCGCGCAAGCACGGCCGCGAGGACGTGGAATACCCCGACCCGCGCGTCGAGCCGATCCTGAAAGAGACCTACGGCATCATGGTCTACCAGGAACAGGTGATGCAGATGGCGCAGATCGTCGGCGGCTACTCGCTCGGCGGCGCCGACCTGCTGCGCCGCGCGATGGGCAAGAAGAAACTCGAGGAGATGGCCAAGGAGCGCGCCAAGTTCCGCGAAGGCGCGGCGAAGGACGGCCTCAGCGGCGAGAAGGCCGATTCCATCTTCGACCTGATGGAGAAGTTCGCCGGCTACGGCTTCAACAAGTCGCATGCCGCCGCCTACGCGCTGGTTTCCTACCAGACCGCCTGGCTGAAGGCGCACTACCCGGCCGAGTTCATGGCCGCGACGATCTCCTCGGACATGGACAACACCGACAAGGTGGTGACCTTCCTCGACGAGTCGCGCGCCATCGGCATCGCCGTGCAGCCGCCGGACGTCAACGCGTCCGAGTACATGTTCGTGGCAGTGGAACCGAAGGTCATCCAGTATGGCCTCGGCGCGATCAAGGGCGTCGGCCAGGGCGCCTGCGAAGCCATCGTCGCCGAGCGCGCCAACGGCAGGTACGCCGACCTGGCCGACTTCTGCCGCCGCGTCGATCCGACCCGGCTCAACCGCCGCGTGCTGGAGGCGCTGATCCTCTCCGGCGCTCTGGATGCGCTCGCCGCCAACCGCGCCAGCCTGATGCTGCAGCTGCCCGACGCGATCAAGGCCGCCGAACAGCACCTGCGCGACCGCCAGTCCGGCCAGAACGACATGTTCGGCGCAGCAATGGGCAACGCCACGCCGGTGCTGAAGATCGAGTTGCCGACCGTGCCCGAATGGCCGCTGGAGCAGAAGCTGCAGGGCGAGCGCGACACGCTCGGCCATTACCTGTCCGGCCATCCCACCGACCCGTGGAAGGACGAGCTGGCGCAGCTGTCGAGCTGCCCGCTCGGCGAGATCGCCGACCGCTACCAGCCGCCGAAGCCGCGCAAGAACGACCACGACGACGGCAACCGTTTCCGCCGCGGCCCCGACACGCCATGGACCGTCGCCGGCATGGTCACCGCCGTGCGCAAGCGCGGCGACAGCGACGCGTTCGTGCGGCTGGAGGACGGCAGCGGCATCATCGAGGTGAGCTTCTTCGGCGAGCTGTACCAGCAGATGGCGCCGCTGCTGACCCGTGACGAGATGCTGGTGGTCGACGGCGGCCTGCGCATCGACGACTTCTCCGGCGGCGGCTTCCAGCTGCGCGCGCGCAGCGCCTGCTCACTGGCCGACGCCTGCCGCCGGCACGCGCGATTGCTGCAGCTGAAGTTGAACGGCATCGGCCCGGGTTTCGTCGGCCAGCTGCAGCAGGCGCTGGCCGGCTACCGCGGCGGCCGCACCAGCGTGACCCTGCACGGCTACCGCAACCGCCATGCGCAGGCCGATCTCGAACTCGGCGAAGCCTGGCGCGTGGAAGCCATCCCGGAGCTGCTGCGCACCGTGCGCGCCCTGCCCGGCGTGCAGGCCGCGCGCCTGCGCATCGTCAAGCAGCAGGACTGAGCCGCTTCGCCCCCGCAGGAGCCCGCTCGCGGCGATGCTTTGAAAGCCCGGATGACCAGACATTCGTCTGTTGAGAGCCGGAATTCGCAAAAGCAAAAAGCATCGCCCGCGAGCGGGCTCCTACGACTTGCCTCGTTCCATCATCGCCTTCAAATCCGCGAACGGATTGCCGGTGGCCGGCGCCGCCGCCTCCACCGCCATCACCCCACCGCGCACATGGTCGATGTACCGCGCGTGCTCGTTGTCGTGGCAGTACACGCACAACAGTTCCCAGTTGCTGCCGTCCGGCGGGTTGAAATCGTGGTCGTGGTTGCGGTGGTGCACGGTCAGTTCCTGCAGGTTGGCGCGGGTGAACTCGCGCGCACAACGACCGCACACCCACGGGTACATCTTCAGCGCGCGCTCGCGATAGCCCAGTTCGCGTTGTTCGGCGGCGCGCCGGGCCTCGGCCACGATGCGGTCGAGTTTCGCGTTGTCGATGGGCTTGCTGGGCATGGCGAGGATCCGGCGGCGGCGTTCGATGGGGCGGACGATAGCGCAACCGCCCGGCCTGCGGCAGGCATCTGTCGATCCCGTCACAGCCATACGGCGGCGTTCTCGCGTTTTTCTGCGGGACGGTATACTGAGTCGCTTCTGTGCCATGAATAGCAACGAATGAACCCCAACTTCCTCGATTTCGAACAACCGATTGCCGAACTGGACGCGAAGATCGAAGAGCTTCGCCACGCCAGTGACGGCCAGGCGTTCAACATCGAGGACGAGGTGGGCCGCCTGCGCGAGAAGCTGAAGATCAAGACCGCCGAGATCTTCCGCAACCTCAACTCGTGGCAGACCACCCAGCTCTCGCGCCATCCGGCGCGGCCGTACACGCTGGACTACATCGGCGTGATCTGCGAGGAGTTCCACGAGCTGGCCGGCGACCGCATGTACGCCGAGGACGCCGCCATCGTGGGCGGGCTGGGCCGCATCAATGGTCGACCGGTGGTGATCATCGGCCACCAGAAGGGCCGCAACACCAAGGACAAGGTGCGCCGCAACTTCGGCATGCCGCGCCCCGAGGGCTACCGCAAGGCACTGCGCCTGATGAAGATGGCCGAGCGCTTCGGCCTGCCGCTGCTGACCCTGATCGACACCCCCGGCGCCTACCCCGGCGTGGGCGCCGAGGAACGCGGCCAGAGCGAGGCGATCGCGCGCAACCTGCTGGAGATGGCCGAGCTGAAAGTGCCGATCATCTGCACCGTGATCGGCGAGGGCGGCTCCGGCGGCGCGCTGGCGATCGGCGTGGGCGACCGCACCAATATGCTGCAGTACTCGACCTATTCGGTGATCTCGCCGGAAGGCTGCGCCTCGATCCTGTGGAAAAGCCCGGACAAGGTGAAGGACGCCGCCGAGGCGCTGGGCATGACCGCACCGCGCCTGTTCGAACTGGGCCTGGTCGACAAGCTGATCCGCGAACCGCTGGGCGGCGCACACCGCAACCCGCGCTCGATGGCGATCCGCCTGAAGGCGGTGCTGCTGAACCAGCTCGACGAACTGCAGGCGATGCCGCCCACCGATCTGCTGCAGCAACGCTACCAGCGGTTGCGCGGCTACGGCGCGTACCAGGAATAGCCGCCTGCAGCCGGCCCGGCCGCGCGCTACCATCGGCGGCATTCCCGCCGCCGGTAGCCGACCATGGCCCATGACAAGCTCGCCGTACTGATCGACGCCGACAACGCCCGCCCGGCGATCGTCGAGGGCCTGCTGGCCGAGGTGGCCAAGTACGGCACCGCGCACGTCAAGCGCATCTACGGCGACTGGACCAAGCCCGATCTCAGCGGCTGGAAGGAAGTGCTGTTGCGCCATTCGATCCAGCCGATCCAGCAGTTCCGCTACACGGTCGGCAAGAACGCCACCGACTCGGCGATGATCATCGACGCGATGGACCTGCTCTACGCCGGGCGCTTCGACGGCTTCTGCATCGTCTCCAGCGACAGCGACTTCACCCGGCTTGCCTCGCGCATCCGCGAATCCGGCCAGACCGTGTACGGTTTCGGCGAGAAGAAGACGCCCGAGCCGTTCCGCACCGCCTGCGACAAGTTCATCTACACCGAGGTGCTGGCCGGCATCGCCGAGACCGAGACCGCGGCGGCGCCGAAGCAGCGCTCGGCGAAGGAGCTGCGCGGCGACACGCGCCTGATGAACCTGCTGCGCGGCGCGCTGGAGGCCGCCTCGGACGACACCGGCTGGGCCAGCCTGGGCACCATCGGCAACATCATCAGCAAGCAGTCGCCCGACTTTGACTCGCGCAATTACGGCTACGCCAAGCTCAGCGGCCTGATCAAGGGGATCGGCCTGTTCGACACCGAGGAACGGCAGATCGGCAACGGCAAGCACCTCTACGTGCGGCCCCGCGAAAGCAGGAAGTGAACGAGCCGCTGCACCAGCACCTGCAGGCTGCGCTGGCGTCCATGCCGTTGCCGGCAGGGCTGTGCGTGGCGTTCAGCGGTGGCCCGGATTCCAGCGCCCTGCTGCATGCGCTGGCGCAGTTGCCGGCCGCACGCATGCACGGACTGCGCGCGCTGCATGTCGACCACGCGCTGCACCCGGACAGCGCGGCATGGGCGGCGCACTGCGAGCGCTTCTGCGCCGTCCTGGACGTGCCGTGCGAGGTGCTGCGCGTGCGGGTCGACGGCGACACCGGGCTGGGCGTGGAAGCCGCCGCACGCGACGCGCGCTACGCCGCGCTGGCGATGCAACTGCGCGAAGGCGACTGCCTGCTGCTCGGCCACCATCGCGATGACCAGGCCGAGACGGTACTGCTGAAACTGTTGCGCGGCGCCGGACCGGAAGGACTCGGCGGCATGCGCGCGCTGCGCCCGTTCGGCCGCGGCCAGCTGTGGCGCCCGCTGCTGGCGCTGTCGCGGCGGCAGTTGCGCGATTACGTGGCGGCACACCGGCTCGAATGGATCGACGACCCCTCCAACGCCGACACCCGCCTCGCGCGCAACCAGCTGCGCCACGAGATCCTGCCGCGGCTGGCGCGGCACTGGCCGCAAGCAGTGGATTCGATCCTGCACAGCGCCGCCCTGTGCCGCGCCGCGGCGGACGCACTGCAAGCGCACTGGCTGGCCGCCTTCGACGCGCTGCACGACGCGGCCAGCGGCAGCCTCGACGCCCTCGGCTGGCTGGCGCTGGCGCCGGCGCTGCGCGAGCCCTTGCTCGACCACTGGCTGCACGCGCGCGGCCTGCGCGCCCCCGGCAAGGCGCAACGCCGGCAGATCGAACGCCAGTGCGGCGCGCGTGCCGGCCAGCTGCCATGCGTCCGCTGGGCCGGTACCGAACTGCACATCTGGAAAGGCCGGCTGTGGGCGCTGCCGCCCGGGCGCGCCGTCGACGCCGGCTGGCAGGTGCGCTGGCGCGGCGAGCCGCTGGCACTCCCCGATGGCGGCGAGCTGACCCTGGCCATCGAGGACACCCGCCTCGACGAGCCGCTGCTGGTGTGCCTGCGCCGCGGCGGCGAGCGCATCAAGCCCGACGGCGACGCGCACACGCGCGAGCTGCGCGACCTGTTCCAGCAGGCGCAGCTGCCGCCGTGGCGGCGCCACGCCTGTCCGCTGCTGTACGCCGACGACGAGCTGGTCGCGGTGGCCGACCGCTGGATCAGCGCCCGTGGCGCGGCAATTTTCCGCCAAGCCGGCACATCGCCGCGCTGGCGCGCGGGGCGCTGATCCAGGTCACGCCGACGCCGCTCCGCAGCCCGCGCAGATTGATTCCGGACAGCCGCTGCGCTAGCGTTGCGGGCCATGGCCAAGACCGCTCCCACCCCCGGCAAGACCCCGCCCGCCGCCGATTTCGAACACTCCCTCGACGAGCTGGAGCAACTGGTCGCGAAGATGGAGAGCGGCGAGATGAGCCTGGATGAATCGCTGGCCTCGTTCGAGCGCGGCATCGGCCTGTTCCGCCATTGCCAGCAGTCGCTGGAGCAGGCCGAACTGCGCGTGCGGCTGCTGCTCGACCCCGAAGCCCCCGACAGCGCCGAACCGTTTGAACCCGAACTCTGAGCTTGGCCCCGCCCTGCAGTCGCTGATCGCCCGCGCCGAACAGGCGCTGGACCACAGCCTGCCGCCGGCCGACTACTCCCCCGCCGAACTGCATCGCGCGATGCGCTACGCCGTGCTCGGCGGTGGCAAGCGGCTGCGCCCGCTGCTGGTCTACGCCGGCGCGCATGCACTGGGCGAAGACGGTCCGTCGCTGGATGCCGCCGCATGCGCGGTGGAACTGATCCACGCCTACTCGCTGGTGCATGACGACCTGCCCGCGATGGACGACGACGCGCTGCGCCGCGGCCGCCCGACCTGCCACGTGGTGTTCGGCGAGGCGATGGCGATCCTCGCCGGCGACGCGCTGCAGGCGCTGGCGTTCGAGATCCTCGCCGACGATGCCGCACGCCGCGCCGACGCGGCCACCGGCGTCGCCATGCTGCGTGCGCTGGGCCGCGCCTGCGGCGCCGAGGGCATGGCCGGTGGCCAGGCACTGGACCTGGCGGCAGTCGGCCAGACGCTGACGCTGGACGCACTGGAACACATGCACGCCTGCAAGACCGGCGCGCTGATCCGCGCCTCGGTGCAACTGGGCGCGCTCGCCGCCGGCGCCGACGCCAACGCGCTGCAGGCGCTGGACCGCTACGCGCACGCGGTCGGCCTGGCCTTCCAGGTGCGCGACGACATCCTCGACGTGGAAGGCGAATCGGCGGTGATCGGCAAGACTGCCGGCAAGGACGCCGCCGCCGCCAAGCCCACCTTCCCCTCGATCATCGGCCTCGACGCCTCGCGCGCGCGACTGGCCGAGCTGACCGACGCCGCGCTGGCCGCGATCGTCCCGCTGGGCAAACGTGCCGGGCTGCTGGAAGAACTGGCGCGGTACGCCGCCCATCGCCGCTACTGAGCCGATCCCCCGCACGAAAAAGGGCGGCTTGCGCCGCCCTCGTTTCACCGCAGCGTCGACTGGCTCAGCTGACCAGCCGCAGCGTGAACGGGTAGCGGTAGGTGGTGCCTTCGTTCGCCTTGATCGTGGCGATGATCACGAACACCACCCAGCCGACCGCCAACACCGCCAGCAGCAGGAAGCCGATCAGGATGAAGCACAGGATCCAGCTCACCACGGCGGCGATCCCCACGGTGATGTTGAAGTTCAGCGCTTCCTTGCCCTGGTCGTTGACGAACGGCATGGTGTCCTTCTTGATCAGCCAGATCACCAGCGGCCCGATGATGCTGCCCAACGGGATGATCACGCCGACCAGCGCGGACAGGTGCGCGAACATCGCCCATTGACGCTCCTCGGCGGAAGGCCCCCCGGCCATCGGCGGCTCGCTCGGCGGGGGCGGAATGACGGACTCGGGTGGAACGCTCATGCGCATCTCCTTGTAGTGGGAACTTGCGTCGACGGCTCGCCGGCGACTGGCCGGTTGCGCCGATGCTAGCAAGGCTCGCGTCGCTTTGCCGCATGAATCTGCGAGCCGTCAACGCCGGGGCGCGCCCTGTGCGCGATGTTCTTGTCTCTTTGCTCCTGCTGCATCCAGGGCAGAGAGCTTCAGAGGCAAGAGCTTTGAGGGCGGCAAGGGGGCAACCGCACTCTTACGGCAATCGCTACTACTCGCCCGCCACGGTCATGCGCTCGAGCAGGATCGAGCCGGTGAGGATGTGCGAGCGCGGGTCGACGTCGGCGCCCACCGCGACAATGCCGGCGAACATGTCGCGCAGGTTCGCCGCGATGGTGATGCCCTCGACCGGGTAGGCGATCGCGCCGTTTTCCACCCAGAACCCCGCCGCGCCGCGCGAATAATCGCCGGTGACGGTGGACACGCCCTGGCCCATCACTTCGGTCACCAGCAGGCCGTTGCCCAGGCGTTGCAGCATGCCGTCGAAGTCGCTGCGCTCGCCGTCGACGCTCCCCGGCTCCACGATCAGGTTGTGTACGCCACCGGCATTGCCGGTCGATGGCAGTCCGAGCTTGCGCGCCGAATAGCTGCCCAGCACGTAGCGCGCCAGCACGCCGCCCTCGACCAGCGCGCCGTCGACGGTGGCCACGCCCTCGGCGTCGAAGTTGCCCGAGCCCTGGCCGCGCGGCAGACGCGGCCGCTCGTCGATGTTCAGCCACGCCGGCATGATCCGCTTGCCGGCGTGGTCGAGCAGGAAGCTGGCCTGGCGGTACAGCGCGCCGCCGCTGACCGCGCCGAGCAGATGGCCGACCAACCCGCGCGCCAGCTCCGGCGCGAACAGCACCGGGCACTGCCGCGTCGACAGGCTGCGCGCACCCATGCGCGCCAGCGTGCGTTCGGCGGCCTTGTCGCCGAGCGCCTGCGCGCTGATGAAATCGCTGGCCGCGCGCACGCTGTCGTACCAGTAGTCGCGCTGCATGCCGTCGCCCTCGCCGGCGATCAGCGCCAGCGACAGCGCATGCCGCGTGCCGCGCTCGCGCCCGACGAAGCCGTGCGAATTCGCATACACCGACAGCCCTTCGCCCGCCTGCACGCTGGCGCCGTCGGAATTGCTGATGCCGGCATGGGCGCGGCCGGCGTCCTCGATGGCGACGCCCAGCGCGATCGCCTGCGCGGTGTCGATGGCCCACGGATGCCACAGGTCGAGATCGGGAAACGCGGTGGCCATGCGCGCCGCATCGGCCAGCCCGGCGGCCGGGTCGGCCTCGGTGTAGCGGGCGATCGCGCAGGCCTGCTCCAGCGTGGCCTGGATCGAATCGGGGTGGAGATCGGCGGTGCTGGCCGAGCCCTTGCGCTGGCCGAAATACACGGTGAGCCCGAAACCGCGGTCGCGGGTGTGTTCCACCGTTTCCACCTCGCCCAGGCGCACGTTCACGCTCAAGCCCGTGTCAATGCTCGCCGCCACCTCGGCCTGGCTGGCGCCGGCGGCGCGGGCGCGGCGGATCACGTCCTCGGCCAGCTCCGCCAGGCGATCAAGCTCGTGAAGACTGCGGTCCTGGCTGATGGCAACTTCGCTCACGTTCGGGCTTTCCTGAGAGATAGGCGGGTAGAATAAGCGGTTCGCGACCGCCGACCCCGTAACGTGGGGGCGCGGCGGCGAAATGAAAAGAGCTGCGGAGAACGCCCATGCAACCCACCGCCGGCATCTATCGTCACTACAAGGGTCAGCGCTACCGCGTGCTGGGCACCGCCCGCCATAGCGAAACGATGGAACCGCTGGTGGTCTACCAGGCGCTCTACGGCGATCACGGCCTGTGGGTGCGCCCTGCCGCGATGTTCAGCGAGACCATCGAGCTGGACGGCGAGCCGATCGCCCGCTTCGCGCTGGAACAGGCCGAGCTGGACCCGGCCGGACCAGGCCCGACCGGGCTAGCCAGCAACGACCCGCACGCCTGATCCACCCGTTTTTCCTCTGGAATGAACCCGTGAGCCCGAGCCGCAGCCGCAACCAGACCGAACTCGACGACGCGGACTACGGCCCCAGCCGTACCCAGCAGCGCCGCGAGGCGCTGGCCATCCTGACCCTGGCCGGCCAGCTGATCGAGTTGCCGCCGAGCAAGCTGGCCAAGCTGGCCCTCCCCGAAGACGTGCGCCGCGAGGTCGACGTCACCCGCCGCATCACTTCGCACGGCGCGAAGAAGCGCCAGCTCGCCTTCCTCGCCAAGGTGATGCGCCGCTACGGCGACGAGGACTTCGCCGCCGTGCGCGCCGAACTCGGCGAGAACCGCGAGAAGCAGCGCCAGGAAACCGCCGCGATGCACCGCCTGGAGGCGATGCGCGACCGGCTGGTTGCCGAGGACGAAAGCGCGCTCTCCGAACTGATCGCCGAGCATCCGCAGGTCGATCGCCAGCACCTGCGCTCGCTGGTGCGCCAGGTGCGCATCGAGAAGGACACGCCGAACAAGCCGCCGCGGGCGTACCGGGAGATCTTCCAGTTGCTGAAGGATCTGCAGGCGGGCGATTCGGCCGAAGGCTGACGCATCAGCCCGCAGGAGCGCTCCTGTCCACAAGGGACTTCCTTCGGTCGTGCGCGATGCCCTTGGCTCTCCGTGGCATTCAGAGCAAAGGGCCTTCGGCCACTTGCGGTAGCCGAAAGCCCTTCGCTTTAGCTCCACCAGTCAAGCATCGACATGACTTCGCGGCAATCGCCCTTCGACTTCACTGTGCCTGCCCTGGGCTCGTCGAAGGACTCATGGCCAACGAACTCTGTTGCCATATGGACGTCCATCTGATCCCAATGGGCATCCGTGACCGCTTGCACCAGAACCGCCCATTTTCATCGACGCACGCTCAGATCGCCAGCCACACGTAGAAGTAGAGTGTGTTGTTGTCGCTGGCGTTGCGTCCTGCTCCGTCGATGTTGTGCACGCGTCCGCTGAAACGGTTGAAGTACGTGTACTCCAGGCCCAGCCGCACGTTGGCCCACGGCTGCGCCCACGAGTTGGACTGGCCAAACGGGCTGTAGCCGAGCTCGATGCTTTCGCCCTGGGTGTTCGGCGAGCCGTCGTTGCCGTAGAGCGTGGCGTCCTTGCTGCCGTTGTCGACGAAGGCTGCCAGGGTCACGCCGTAGGTATGGCGGTACCAGTAGCTGGCCTTGAGGTTGAGCGACTGCAGGCTGTTGCGCAGATGGTCCGATCCGCCACCGCCGTAGGTGGCATCCAGGCGCTGGTTCTCGTGGACGTACAGTCCGTCGACGGTGATCGCGTGATCGTCCTTGATGTACATGTAGCTGGCATCGATGCCGAAGTCGCGGAACCGGTCGGTCGGCCCGGGCAACGCCACCGCGTCACCGGCCGCGTTGGTGCCGACCTGTCCGCGGCGCATGTTCAGCATGAAGCCGCCGAGGGAGACGCTGCCGGTGGGCAGGTTCCACGTATAGGCCAGGCGCGCATAGGGCGTGACCCCGCTCAGGCGGCCGTCGAAATGGCCATTGACGCTGCGCAGGAAGGCCGGCGACAGCGAGCGATAGCCGCCCAGCTCCATGTACCAGGCGCCGTCCAGCTGCATGTAGGCGCTGACACCGACCACCTGGGCGGCGAGGCCGCCGAGCAGCATCGGCTGGGCGGGTGCCCCGGGGGCCAGGTCGGCCGACATGTAGGGGTACTTCCACGCCGGTGCGGTGTTGAGCACGTCGCTGACGGTGGGGTTGTTGTTGAGCGAGATGCCCCAGATGCCGCTGTGGCTGCCATGGCTGAACATGCGCGCGTAGCGCCAGTCCATGTTGTCCCAGCCGAGCAGGCCGCCGTTCTCGGAGTAGGTCGCCTGCGCGAAGACGCCGATGTGCTCGCTCAATCGGCCGGCCAGGAACGCCGACGCCTGCTGCAACTCGGTGTTGTTGTTGGTGCCGAAGCCGTTGGCCGGGGCCTCCGGCTGGGCTTTCTGCGTGTGGGTGAACGACTCGACCAGCATTGCCGAAAGCGGCACGTCGGTCTGCTCGCCGACCTTCATGGTGTAGCCCATCAGCTTGAACTGGCGTCCGAACTGGGTGAGCTCCGGCCCGAAGCCGCCCACATGGCAAGCCACGCAGGGCTGCTGGGTCTGTCGCGCGTACGAGGGCACCGCCGATGCCAGGGTGGGTATCCCCAGCCATGCGAGCGCGATCAGCGCGACCCAGCGCGGTGGTCGAGCGAGGGCGGTGAACCAGCTCGAAATGAGGCTATTCTGGCAAGTGTTCATGACATGCTCCCCACGATTCCAGTGTGATGGCTGGATGCAGGCGCAGTCTTTGCCGATCGGATGACCCCGATATTGACGTCCATCAAACGCCGGCGATACGTCTCTCGCGCGCAATGTCGCAGGCGCTGCAGCAGCACACGGAATATCGCCGGGCCATCACGGGCGCACCCGATCGGCGGCCACCGGCGCAAGGAAAGCATGCAGGAAATTGCGAATCGCCGCGCTGGGACATCTGCGCAAAACTCGCTCGGAGTGCACGTTCGAGCGATCGCTTCCGGCCGATGGCGGACATGAGCTGCGCATGCGTGAGTACGCAAAGAGAAGGTGACTCGGCCCTACGCCGCCGTACCACCCACCGTCATCGCATCAATCTTCAACGTAGGTTGCCCCACGCCCACCGGCACGCTCTGCCCGTCCTTGCCGCACACGCCGACGCCCTCGTCCAGCGCCAGGTCGTTGCCGATCATCGAGACGCGGTTGAGCACCTCGGGGCCGGAGCCGATCAGCGTGGCGCCCTTCACCGGGCGAGTGATTTTCCCGCCCTCGATCAGGTAGGCCTCGCTGGCGGAGAAGGTGAACTTGCCGTTGGTGATGTCGACCTGGCCGCCGCCGAAGTTCGGCGCGTACAGGCCCTTCTTCACCGAGCGGATGATCTCGGCCGGGTCGTGCGATCCGGCGAGCATGTAGGTGTTGGTCATGCGCGGCATCGGCAGCTGGGTGAACGATTCGCGGCGACCGTTGCCGGTGGGTGCCATGCCCATCAGGCGCGCGTTGAGCTTGTCCTGCATATAACCCTTGAGGATGCCATCCTCGATCAGCGTGGTGCACTCGCTCGGGGTGCCTTCGTCGTCGATGCTGAGCGAACCGCGTCGACCGGGCAAGGTACCGTTGTCGACGATGGTGACGCCCTTCGCCGCCACGCGCTGGCCGAGGCGGCCGGCGAAGGCGGAGCTGCCCTTGCGGTTGAAGTCACCTTCGAGGCCGTGGCCGATCGCCTCATGCAGCAGCACGCCGGGCCAGCCGGGGCCGAGCACCACGGTCATCTGGCCGGCTGGGGCGTCGACCGACTCCAGGTTCACCAGCGCCTGGCGCACCGCCTCGTCGGCGAAGCGCAGCGCACGGCCGTTCTCGATCAGCTCGCGGTAGCCGTAGCGGCCACCGCCACCGGCATAACCCTGCTCGCGCCGGCCGTTCTGCTCGGCGATCACCTGCACGTTGATGCGTACCAGCGGGCGCACGTCGGCGGCCAGAGTACCGTCGGAGGCGGCGATCAGCACGGTGTCGATGGTGGCGGCCAGGCTGACGATGACCTGCCGGATGCGCGGATCGCGCGAGCGCGCGTACGCGTCGACCTCGCGCAGCAGTGCAATCTTGTCGGGGTTGGGCAGGCTCTCGACCGGGTCGAGCGCCGGGTACAGCGCGCGTACGCCGTTCAGCGCCAGCGGCTTGCCGGCGCCCTGGCCGTCGCGGGCGATCGCGCGGGCGGCCCTGGATGCCTCCAGCAGCTGCGGCAGTACGATCTCGTCGGAATAGGCGAAGCCGGTCTTCTCGCCGCTGATCGCGCGCACGCCCACGCCCTGCTCGATCGAGTGGCTGCCGTCCTTGACGATGCCCTCCTCCAGCGTCCACGACTCGCTGCGCGAATGCTGGAAGTACAGGTCGGCAGCATCGATCGATGGACCCATCAGCTGGGTGAACACGCGGTCGAGGTCGCCGGTGGCGATGCCTCCGGGGAACAACAACTTGCTTTCGGCAAGGGCGATCAATGAATCCATGGGGGTCAGCTTGCCTATGGTCGAACCTGGACTATCCCACATGGGGCTCGCGCCGGCGGCTTTAAAGCCTGGAGGCGGGCGGCGGAACCGAGCTTGGCGCGGCCGGCAACACGGCGCTGCCGGCCGCTGCCGGCAGGCCGAGCGCAGGCAGCTGCGTCGCGCCCCCGCCGGCAGCCGGCCGGCTGCCGGCGGGGTTGAGCAAGGGCGCTGCCGGCGGGGGCATGCTGCCGCGCTTCTCGACCAGGGTGATCACCGGCTCATCCCAGCTGCCGGTGATGCGGTAGCGCGCGCTGGCGGCCTGGTTGAGGCCGCGGCCAAGAATGCCCTGCACGGCGAAGCCTGCCGCGGCGCCGACCGGGCCGCCGACCATCGCGCCCACCAGCGGCAGGCTGTTGCCGACGTGCGGCACCACCACCATCTGCTGGTCGTAGTCGCGCGCGCGCAGGCCGGTGCGGCCGTTGACGCTGATGTTGGCGGCCGGGCCGACGATCGACAGGTTGTCGGTGATGGCATTGCCGTTGGCCAGCTTGAAGTCGCCGCTGATCGAGTCGAACGCCAGCCCCTTGCCGAATACGTCGCCGAAATCCAGGGTGAGCCGGCGCGGCAGCTCGGTCAGCGAGACCAGCCCGAGCAGCCGCCCCACGCCGGGCGAGGTTGCCTCGGGGATGCGGCCGTCGTCGACGCGGATGCTGAGGGTGCCGTCCATGGTGGCCAGCGCCAGCCCGCTGGGCGCGCCCGGCCAGCTGGCGTCGAGCTGGTCGCGCGTCTTGCCGCCGTTGACCAGCCCGTCGAAACCGAGTGCGCCCAGCATCGCGCCGAGATCCTCGGCGGCGAAGTTGATCTTCATGTGCGTGTGGCTGTTGCTGGCATTGCCGTTCCAGTCGCCGCTGCCGGTGATCTGCACGCGGCTGGACAGCGCGCGCAACTGCTCGATGTGCAGGCCTTCGGCGGTGGGCCAGGTCTCCAGGCGCGCTTCGCCGAGCTTGGCGTCGCCCATGCGCAGGTCACCAATCCACACGTGGAACGGCGGCAATGCCGCCGGGTTGATCCCGGTGTTGGCCGGGTCGGGCGCCGGCGCCGCCGGTGTCGCGGCGGCCGGCAGCGCGGCGCCGGCATCGGGCTTGGGTGGATGGCTGGCGGCTTCGGCGCCGGGGTCCTTCGGCCAGTACAGCCGCTTCAGCCGCGCGGTGATGCCGCGCTTGTCCAGTTCCTGCCTCGGGATGCTGTAGTTGCCGAGCATCGCCGGGCCGTCCACGTCCACGCTGAGCAGATCCGCCTGCGGCGTGGCATGCAGTTTCAGCGCGCCCAGCTCGCGACCGAACCACTCGGTCTGGTCGGCGCTGACCTCCAGGCTCTCCAGCCCCGGCCCATCGCTGCCGCTGCCGGCCGCCACGTGCTGCACCCAGCCGGTGACGTCGAGCCGGCCGGCATGGCCGCGGATGCGCAGGTCGCGCGATGGCAGTTCCGCGGGCACCCGGCTGCCGAACGCAAGGGTGCCGGCCAGCGGGCGCTGCGCGTCGGCCAGGCGCAGGTAGCCGCGCATCGCATCACCCAGGCCGAGCCGCAGCTCGCTGCCCTCGATTGGCAGACTCATCGTCAGGTGCAGCGGCAGGCTGGCCGCCGCCGGCTTGTGCAGCGGCGCGGGCAGCTCCAGCGCGATGCCGTCCAGCGGCGAGTCGACGCTGAGCGTCTGCGCCAGCGCGTCGCGACCCGGCACGCGGGCGATGGTGAAGCCGATGTCGAACGCGCCACGCCCGTCGCCCAGCTTGCCGATCCAGTCCAGGGTCGGATAATCCTGCACCAGCTCGGCCAGGCGGTAGTTGCCGTGCAACTGCGCCGACAGCACGGTGGCCGGGTCGCTGTTGGCCCCAGCGATCGCCAGTTGCAGGGTCGACGGCTGGCCGCGGAAGCCGGCGTCCAGCGGGCCGGCGCGCATGCCGTGCAGGTCGAAGCTGAGCGGGCCGTTGAGCTTGTCCAGCTGGAGTTTCCACGCCGGCGCGCTGAGGTCGGCGTCCTTCAGCTCGGCCAGGCCGTCCAACCGCGGCTCGCCGAGACCCTCCTTCAACGGCAGCGCCAGGTGGAAGCCGAACGTGCCGCTGCCGCCCAGCTTCAGCTTGGCCAGGGTGTCGGCCTCGCGGCTGGCGATCGGGCTCTTGCGCACGAACTCCATCAGGCTGGCGCCGTTGCCGCTGCCCTGCACGTTGAGGTCGAGCAGCGCGTCGTGGAAATCCGGGATCAGCGCGACCGCCCGGTCCGCCTTCACGCCCAGCGCGTGCCCGCCGTCGGCCTCGACCAGCATGCCGTTGTCGATGAAGTTGGCCACGGCGCTGACGCCTTCGGCGCGCGGCCAGCCCTTGCCGTAGTCGAGGGTGAGGTCGCCGATCACCGCGCGCGCCTCGAAGCGGCCTTCGTTGTGCCGGAACGGCCAGTCGCGCAGGTCGCCGCGCAGCAGCACGTCGGCGTGGTCGAGGCGGCCGGCGACCAGGGCGCGGTCGAGCCAGGCAACGGTGCCGGGCGACATCGAGTCGATCGGCCAGAACAGCTTGGCGGCGACCACGTCGGCCTGCGTCAGCTTCGCGTACATCTCCATGAACGGGGCGCCGCCCTGCGCCGGCAACATCAGCTCGCCGCGGGCCTGGCCGGCGTAGCCGGCGCCGTTGAAGTCCAGTGCGTCAACGCCAATGTGCCAGTCGCCGTCCTGCGGCCAGAACGCCAGCGTGCCGGCCAAACGCGACAGCACGAACGGCTGGCGGAAGGTGTGTGGGAAGGCCAGCGTGGTGGCCTGGGCGGGCAGTTCCAGCGACAGCGCCTCGGCGTCGCCGCGCAGCTCGCCGTGCAGGCTGCTCACGCCCGGCAGCTTGCCGACCGGGTCGATGCCCAGGCCGCTGAACGCCAGCTCGACCGAACGCAGGCCCTGTGCGCGGCTCCAGTGCAGCACGAGCCGATCCAGCACGCCGCGCGGATGGCCGCTGCCCAGCCACTGCGACAGCGCCGGCGACAGCGCCGGCTTCAGCGCCAGCCACGGCAGCAGCGGCGCCAGCTGCAGCTGGCGCGCGGCCACGTCCACGCTGGCGTTGCCGCTGCCCTGGCGCAGGTTCAGCGCCAGGGCGCTGCCGTCGTCACCAGCCCAGCGCAGGTCGTAACCGTCGTCCGCATGGCGCACGCCGGCCAAGCCGTGCAGCGAGGCCACGCTGGCCTTGCCGCCAGCCGGCGCGGTCACCGCCAGCGTGTCGAGGTCGAAACGGATCAGGCTGCGGCTCAGCTGGCCGTTGCGCCAATCGAGCCAGGCATTCAGCTGGCCGCGACCGTGGTCGATGGTGTAGCCACCCAGGTCGATGCCGTCCAGCAGCGGTTTCAGCTCGGCGCCACCCACCTCGACCCAGACCTGGCCCGCACTGCCGTCGTCGCGGAAACGGCCGGCGGTGCGCAGCGCGGCGCTCACGCCGTCGCGCCGCAGCACGCCGCCGAAGCGGATCCGGTTGCCCTGGTGGCTCAGCCGCAGCTGCTTCGACAGCAGCGTGTAGTGCTTGCCCAGGGTGGCGTCGGTGACCACCACGCGCAGGTCTTCCAGCCACAGGTCGGCCGACAGCCGGCCCGGCGACAACGGTTGCCGTGCGCTGTCGCCGGCCACGCCGATGCCGTTGACATGCCAGCCGCCGGCGTCGCGCAGCAGGTCCAGCTGCAGGCCGCGCACGTGCAGGTTGAGCAGGTGCCGCGACGGCAGCAGCCAGCCGCCGAAGTCGAGTTTCAGCTCCGATTCGGGCAGCTGCAGCACGGCACCGCTCTCGCCGGCGGCCGCGCCGACGCTTACCCCATGCATCACGAACACCGGGCCGGAGCCAGTCCAGCGCCCCTCCATCGAGGCGAAGCTGACCGGCCGCTGCAGCCGCGCGCTGAGCTGCGCGGCCACCCAGTCCGGATGCCGCGCCAGCAGCGGCAGCAGCAACTGGGCCAGCGCCGCGACCACGGCAAGCAGGATCAGCGCCACCCCGGCGACCCAGCCCGACGCGCGCGCGCAACGATGCAGCCGGCGCCGCCACAGCGCGTTCACGCGCGGCGGTTCCGCATGGATGGGCAGCCGCCGGAATTACAGCAACACGACATCAAACTGTTCCTGCGAATAATGCTCTTCGGCCTGGAAGCGTATGCTCTTGGAGATGAACTCTTCCAGTTCGGCCACCGCGCCGGATTCCTCTTCCAGGATCCGGTTGACCACCGCCGGGCTGGCCATCACCAGCAGCTTCCGCGCGTTGAACTGGCGCACCGCGCGGGTGATCTCGCGGAAGATCTCGTAGGTCACCGTTTCGGCGGTCTTCAGCACGCCGCGGCCGTTGCAGGCCGGGCACGGCTCGCACAGCTGGCGGGCCAGGCTTTCGGTGGTGCGCTTGCGGGTCATCTCGACCAGGCCCAGCGCCGACATCGGGTACACCGTGGTCTTGGCGTGGTCGCGCGCCAGCCCCTTGCCGAGCATGCGCAGCACCTGCCGCTTGTGCTCCTCGTCGCTCATGTCGATGAAGTCGATGATGATGATGCCGCCGAGGTTGCGCAGGCGCAGCTGGCGCGCCGCCGCCTGCGCCGCCTCAAGGTTGGTGCGGTAGACGGTCTCCTCCAGGTTGCGCGTGCCCAGGTAGGCGCCGGTGTTGACGTCGATGGTGGTCATCGCCTCGGTCTGGTCGACGATCAGGTAGCCGCCTGACTTCAGCGGCACTTCCTTCTTCAGCGCGCGCTGCATCTCGTCCTCGACGCCGTACAAGTCGAAGATCGGCCGTTCGCCGTCGTAGTGCTCGACGCGGTCGTCCAGGTTCGGCATGAACTTGTGCACGAACTTGACCACGTTCTCGAACGTCGCGCGCGAATCCACCCGCACCTTCTCGATGTCCTCGTTGAGCATGTCGCGCAGGCTGCGCAGCGGCAGCGACAATTCCTCGTACACGCGCTCGCCGACCTTCGCCCTGGCGATGTTCTCCTGCACCACCCGCCACACCTTGCCGAGGTAGGTCACGTCGAACGCCAGCGACTCGGCGCTCTGCCCCTCCGCATTGGTGCGCACGATGTAGCCCAGCGGAGTGTCGCCGAGCAGCGGGGTCAGTACCTCGCGCAGGCGCTGGCGCTCGGCCTCGTCCTCGATCCGCGCGGAAATGCCCAGCGTGCGCGCGTACGGCAGCAGCACCAGGTAGCGCGAAGGGATCGACAGGTGCGCCGACAGCCGCGCGCCCTTGGTGCTGATCGGGTCCTTGACCACCTGCACCACGATCTCCTGGCCTTCGTGCACCAGTTCGCTGATCGAGGGCAGGTGGCCGTTGCCGTTCGACTCGGCGCCCTCGGCCGGTGCCGGGCGCACGATGTCCGAGGCGTGCAGGAACGCCGCGCGCTCCAGCCCGATCTCCACGAACACCGCCTGCATGCCCGGCATCACCCGCTGCACGCGACCCTTGTAGATGTTGCCGACATAGCCGCGCCGCGACGCCCGCTCGACGTGTACCTCCTGCAGCATGCCGTTCTCGACCACCCCGACCCGCGTCTCGCGCGGGGTCACGTTGATCAGGATTTCTTCGCTCACCGCATACTCCCCCGGACAGGTGATCTTTATAGCGGTGCAGCCACGGACTGTCGATGAACCACGGCATGGAATCCGCAGACCGGCGCCGGATGACGCAAAATGGGCGCTGGCGCGCGACAAGCTCTGCCACCCGACCACCCCGGAAGCGAACGCATGACGACCCCCACGCCTACGCCTACCCTGCTGGCCTGGAGCGGCGGCAAGGACTGCCTGCTGGCCCTGCAGCGGCTGCTGGCCGATCCGCAATGGCAGGTGGCCGGCCTGCTCACCACGGTCAACCGCAACTACCAGCGCGTGGCCATGCACGGCACGCCGCGCGAGGTGCTGCAGGCGCAGGCCGCCGCGCTCGGCCTGCCGTTGCTGGAGGTGATGCTGGACTGGCCCGGCAGCAACGAAGCCTACGAGGCGGCCCACGCGCAGGCGCTGGTCGAGGCGCGCATGCGCTGGCCGGGAATCCGCCACTGCGCGTTCGGCGACCTGTTCCTGGAGGACGTGCGCGACTACCGCGTGCGCCAGCTCGGCCGCGAGAACTGGCGCGCGGTGTTCCCGCTGTGGGGCGAAGACACCGCCGCGCTGGCGCGCCGCTTCGTCGGCGAAGGCCACCGTGCGGTGCTGTGCTGCGTGGATACCCAGCAGCTCGACGCGGACTTCTGCGGCCGCCCCTACGACGCCGCCCTGCTCGACGCGCTGCCGGCCGGCGTCGACCCCTGCGGCGAGCGCGGCGAGTTCCACACGCTGAGCTACGCCGGGCCGCTGTTCCGCCGGCCGCTCAAGCTGCGCCAAGGCGAATCGGTACTGCGCGACGGTCGCTTCCAGTTCACCGATTTCCTGCTGGACGACAGCCGGCCCGATGGCCATGCCGCGGCGGACTGAGCGCCCGATCCTGCCCGACCTGCTGCAACCCGGGCTGGCGCTGGTGTTCTGCGGCACCGCTGCAGGCAGGCGCTCGGCCGCCGAGCGCGCCTACTACGCCCACCCCGGCAACCTGTTCTGGCGCGCGCTGCATGCGTCCGGCCTCACGCCGCGCCTGCTGGCGCCGGCGGAGTTTCCGCTGCTGCCGCAGTTCGGCATCGGCCTCACCGACCTGGCCAAGCGCCACAGCGGCAACGACGACGAGCTGCCGCCCGATGCGTTCGATGCGCCTGCCCTGTTCGCCCGGATCGAACGCCACGCTCCGCGCCTGCTCGCCTTCACCAGCAAGAACGCGGCGCGCGCCGCACTCGGCCATGCAGTCGGCTATGGCTTGCAGGGCGACACCGTCGGCGGCACGCGGCTGTTCGTGCTGCCCTCGCCATCCGGCCAGGCGCGCGGGCACTGGGACCTGGCGCCGTGGCTGGCACTGGGCAAGCTGTATCACGCTACCCGGGCGGACGTGTAGGAGTGCGCTTGCGCGCGATGCTCTTGCTCTTGTCTCTGAAGCTCTCGGCTCTGAATGCAGTAAGCGCAAGAGCATCGCGCACAGAGCGCGCTGCTACACGCGAAGCCGGAGTCAGTCGATCGGCGTGTGCCGGTACGTGCTGACCGCTTCGGCGCGCACGATCGAAGCCTGGTTGGTCCACGTGCGGCGGATGTAGGTGACCACCGCCGCCACTTCGGCGTCGCTCAGCTGCTGCGCGAACGGCGGCATCGAGTACGGCCGCTGGTTCGCCGCAGTAACCGGCGCGAAGCCGCCGAGCAGCACCATGCGGGTCGCGTTGATGCCGGTCGGCTCGGTCACCGAGGAGTTGCCGTCCAGCGGCGGATAAACCCCGGCCACGCCCTCGCCGTGCTTGCCATGGCATGCAGCGCAGTGCTTCGCATAAACCTTCGTGCCCTGCTCGGCCAGCGTCCTGGCGTCGAACGGCGTGGTCGGTGGCGCCGGCTGTTCCCGCGACGGCAACGACTGCAGGTAGCTGGCGATCGCGCGCAGGTCGGCGTCGCTCAGGTGCTGGGTGCTGCCCGACACCACCGCGGCCATCGGACCGAATGCCGCGCCCCGGGCCGACTGGCCAGTCTTCAGCAGGTCGACGATGTCCTGCGCGCTCCAGCCTTCCAGGCCGCCGTTCCTGCCAGTGCTGAGGTCAGGCGCGTACCAGTTCTGCATCGGGATCTGGCCGCCGCTGAGGTGCACGTCCTGCGGCGTGCCGCCAAGCGTGTCGCGCGCCGCATGGCATTCGTTGCAGTGGCCCAGTCCCTGCACCAGGTAGGCGCCGCGGTTCCACTCGGCCGACTGCGCCGGGTCGGGCTTGAACTCGCCTTCGCGGAAGTACAGCACGCGCCAGGCCTTCAGACTGTTGCGCACGCTGTACGGGAACGCCAGCGCCGGCGTCATGTTCTTCTGCCGCACCGGCGCCAACGACTGCAGCCAGGCGAAGATCGCCAGCGCATCGTCGTGGCTGACCTTGGTGTACGAAGTATAGGAGAACGCCGGATACAGCAGCTCGCCGTGGCGGCCCTTGCCGCTGTGCAGCGCCTGCCAGAAATCCTCGAAGCTCCAGTCGCCCAGGCCGGTTTCGCGGTCGGGCGTGATGTTCGGCACCGGAATGTTGCCGAACGGCGTGGCCAGCGCCCGCCCGCCGGCGTAGCGCGCGCCGCCCTGCGCGGTATGGCAGCCGGCGCAGTCGCCGACCGTAGCCAGATACTCGCCCTTCGCGAGCAGCGCCGGATCGCGCAGGCTGGCCGCCGCGACCTTGCTCGCGGCCGGCGGCGTCGGCTGGCTGCGGCCGCCGAACAGCACCCAGCCCAGCGCCAGCACGACCAGCAGCGCCACCGACGGCAACAGCCAGCGCAGCCACTTCACGACGGGTCTCCCGGCGCGCCCAGCACGCCGCAGGCCAGCGGCGGTTTCACCGAACCGGCCGGCTGCGGGTGCGTGTCGGCCGGCAGCTCGCGGCTGGCCAGCGCGGCGGCCACCGCAGTGATGTCCGACGCGCCGAGCCGGCTCGCCACCTCGGCCATGCAGTCCGGCGCCACCGTGGCGCGGGTGTGCGTGCGCCATGAGCCCAGCTGCGCACTGATGTAGTCGTACGGCAGGCCGACCAGCCCCGGCGTGGACGGCTCCACCCCGGTCAGCTGGCTGCCGTGGCAGCTGCTGCAGGCAGGAATCCTGCGGGCCGGATCGCCCTTGCCGATCAGTTCCTCGCCGCGCGCAAGCGTCGCGGCGGATACCGGCGGCAGCGGCGAACGGCCGTACGGCACCTGCTGCGCCGCGAAGTACTCGGCGATCTCGCGCATGTACGCGGGCGGCAGCTGGCGCACGGTGTATTCCATCGGCGCGTACTTGCGCAGGCCGTTCTGGAAATCCTGCAGCTGGCGCGCGAGATACACCGCCGGCTTGCCGGCAAGGCGCGGGAAGTAGCCGCTGCCGGGCGTGCCTTCGCCATGCACGCCATGGCAGGCGGTGCAGGCGGCGATACGCTGCTGCAGGGTGTCGGGAACCGGCGGCGTAGCGTCCGTATCGGCGGCACGGGCAGGAGCGCCAGACAACAGCGTGGTCACCAGCAGGATCGCGACACCGAAGGAACGGACTGAGCGGAAACGGACTGGACAGGCGCGGGCGTTCGTCATCATCCGGGGATTGTACTGCGGCCACCACCGCACGCCGGTCACGCTGGCGCTAAGCTTGGCCGACACGGCTGCGTGCCGCGCTCGTCATATCGGGGGTCATCGTGAAGCATTCAGCGGTCCATCTCGCCGCCTTCGTCGCCACCTTGCTTGCCGGCTCCGCACTGGCCGCCGAGGCCGCTACGCCGGAGACCGCCTACGCATCGATCGCGCAGCTGCAGCAGCGTATGGACGCCGGCACGCTGGACAGCCGCCAGCTGACCCAGGCGTTGCTCGACCGCATCCAGCGCATCGATCGCTCCGGCCCGACCCTGCGCGCGGTGATCGAGACGAACCCCGAGGCGCTGGCGCTGGCCGGCGCACTCGACACGAATCGCACGAAGGCTCACGGCCCGCTGTACGGCATTCCGGTGCTGCTGAAGGACAACATCGACACCGGCGACCGCATGCTCACCACCGCCGGCTCACTGGCGCTCATCGACGCGCCGGCGCCGCGCGACGCCGGCCTGGTCGAACGGCTGCGCAAGGCCGGCGCGCTGGTGCTGGGCAAGACCAACCTGAGCGAGTGGGCCAACTTCCGCTCCAACCACGCCAGCAGCGGCTGGAGCGGACGCGGCGGGCAGACCAAGAACCCCTACGTGCTCGACCGCAACCCCTGCGGCTCCAGTGCCGGCTCGGCCGCCGCAGTGGCGGCCGGGCTGGCTACGCTGGCGATCGGCAGCGAGACCGACGGCTCGATCATCTGCCCGGCGGCGATGAACGGCATCGTCGGCATCAAGCCCACCCTGGGCCTGGTCAGCCGCAGCGGCATCGTGCCGATCAGCCACAGCCAGGACACCGCCGGCCCGATGGCGCGCAGCGTGGCCGACGCCGCCGCCCTGCTCACGGTGATCGCCGGCAGCGACCCGCGCGATCCGGCCACCGCCGAAGCGGACCGGCACGCCACCGACTACACCAAGTTCCTCGACCCGAACGGCCTGCGCGGCAAGCGCATCGGCGTGGTGCGCCAGCTCGCCGGCGCCGAGCCGAATGCCGACCACGTGCTCGACGCGTCCATCGCGCTGATGAAGGCGCAGGGCGCGATCATCGTCGACCCGGTCACGCTGCCGCACCTGGCCGAGCTGGGCGAGCCGGAGATGACCGTGCTGCTGTACGACTTCAAGCACGACATCAACGCCTACCTCGCCAACCGCCGCGACCTCAAGGCAAGGACGCTGGCCGACCTGATCGCATTCAACCAGGCACACGCCGGCGAGGAGATGCCCTGGTTCGGCCAGGAGCTGTTCGAACAGGCGGAGAAGAAGGGACCGCTCAGCGACAAGGCGTACACGGATGCGCTGGCCAAGGCGAAGCGGCTGTCCGGACCGGAGGGCATCGACGCCGCCTTGCAGGCGCAGCACCTGGACGCCCTGCTGGCGCCGTCGTGGGGTCCGGCCTTCATGACCGACCCGGTGCTCGGCGACCACATCGTCAGCGGCGACCCCACCGTGGGCGGCGCCTCGCAGCCGGCGGCCGTGGCCGGCTACCCCTCGATCACCGTACCCGCCGGCTTCGCCCACGGCCTGCCGGTCGGCATCGTGCTGTTCGGCGCGAAATGGAGCGAGCCCACGCTGATCTCGATCGCCTACGGCTTCGAGCAACATGCCGGCGCGTGGCAGCCGCCGCAGTTCCTGGAGACGGTGGGCGGCAAGTCCGTGGCAACTGGAAAACGGCCGTAGCGCGTCGCTAGCGCAGGTAGACCGTCGGCCCCAGCACCACCGCGAACACCAGCGTCACCAGCACGCCGGCGACCACGATGGCGCCATGGCGGCCGATCGCGAAATCGCGCGGCGGTTCGTTGCAGGCACGGGCATAGGCCACGTTGAACAACCCTGCCGTGCCGCCGAACGTTGAAGCGACTGCCGACGTCAGGGTGATCGCGATACCCAGCGGATTCAGCAGGCTGACGAGCGCGGCGACCATGCCGCCGATCGCGTACACGGTCATGGCAATCTTCCGCTGCTCATGCCGGGCCTGCCCGCCGCCGCCCAGCATTGCCCACATCATGCGTATGGCCCGACGGACCACCGCGATGTAGACGTACAGGCCTACGGCGAACATCACACCGCGCCACAGCCACGGCCACGGCAGCGGGCCGATGCCGCCACCCGTGTCCGGCCCCCAGTCGCCGAGGTTGGTCGCCCCGGAAAACATCCAGTAACCCGCGGCGACCATGCCCTTCACGGCGAACACGATCCACAGCACCAGCCGCGGCAGCGGCCGTTTCACCCGGCTCCAGGCGAGACAGGCCAACGTTGCCAGTATCGCGTCCACGCCCGTACCGGCCATCGCCACGATGCGTCTGCTCCAGCTACCCGTCCCGGGGCACTCGACGTAATACGCGCCCAGCTCGCTGGGCCGATGGCCACTGGCGACGCAGGCAAGCGCGTGTCCCATCAGCTCATGCGCCATGGTCAGCAAAGGCAACAGCAGCAGCACCAGCCCCAGCAGCGTCCAGAGGTCGACGCGCGGCGACGCCGGATTCTTATCGGTCACCGTTCGGTGCTCCCCGTCAGAGGAACCCATGGTCACGCTTCCGGCACACGCACTCCAGTGCACAGTGCCAGTCCGCGGCCATGACATCTGTCATGGCCGATCACTCGGGCGCCGGCATTGCCCCGGCCGACTTGCGCACGATCAGCATCGCCAGCTCCAGCGACTGCTCGTAGTTCAGGCGCGGATCGACCATCGACTTGTAGGCGCGGTCGAGGTCACTCTCCGACAGGTCGCGGGCGCCGCCCATGCATTCGGTGACGTCCTCGCCGGTCAGCTCCAGATGCACGCCGCCCAGCCGGGTGCCGGCGGCGGCATGGATGTCGAACGCCTGGTCGAGCTCGCCGCGGATGTTGTCGAAACGGCGGGTCTTGTAACCGTTCGAGGTACTCTCGGTGTTGCCGTGCATCGGGTCGGCGACCCACAGCACGCGGCGGCCGGACCGCTTCACCGCGTCCAGCAGCGGCGGCAGCGCCGCGGCGATCTTCGCGTTGCCCATGCGGTGGATCAGGGTCAGCCGGCCCGGCTCGTCGTCCGGGCTCAGCGCGTCGATCAGCGGCAGCAATTGCGCGGCAGTCACCGACGGCCCCACCTTCACCGCCACCGGGTTGCGGATGCCGCGGAAATATTCCACGTGCGCGCCATCCAGCGCGGCGGTGCGCATGCCGATCCACGGGAAGTGGGTGGACAGGTTGAACCAGCCGGGATGGCGCGGCACCTGGCGGGTCAGTGCCTGCTCGTAGTGCAGCAGCAGCGCCTCGTGCGAGGTGAAGAAGTCCACCTTGGAGAAACCGGCGATCGGACCGGCCAGGGTCTCCATGAAGCGCAACGAGTCGCCGATGGCCGCGACCATCTGGCGGTACTCGGCAGCCAGCGGCGAGTGCTCGACCCAGGCCAGATCCCAGTACTCCGGGTGATGCAGGTCGGCGAAGCCGCCGTCGATCAGCGCGCGCACGAAGTTCATGGTCAGGGCGGAATGCGCATGCGCCTGGATCAGCCGCTGCGGATCGGGCCGGCGCGCGGCGGCGGTGAACTCCGGGCCGTTGACGAGGTCGCCGCGAAAGCTCGGCAGGCTCACGCCGTCGCGGGTCTCGCTATCGGTCGAACGCGGTTTCGCGTACTGCCCGGCGAAACGGCCCACCCGCAGCACCGGCTTCTTCAGCCCGTGCACCAGCACCAGGCTCATCTGCAGCAGCACCTTCAGCCGGTTCGAGATCACCGGGCTGGTGCAGTCGGCGAAGCTCTCCGCGCAATCGCCGCCCTGCAGCAGGAAGCGCCCGCCCTCCTGCGCCTCGGCCAGCGCCTGCTTCAGCGCCAGCACTTCCCACGAGGTCACCAGCGGCGGCAACCGGGCGAGCTGGGCGCCGGCGGCGGCCAGTTCCCCCGCATCGTCGTAATGCGGCTGCTGCAGCGCCACGCGCTGCTGCCACGAGTCGGGCGCCCAGTCGGCGGGGAGACGGAAGTTGGACACGGCGGGATTCATCACACGACCCTGGATGGCAACGGGAACGCTCACTTCACGGCAGACCGGCGCCGCGCCGCCGCGATCGCCAGCACGGCCAGCGCGACGTACCACAGCAGGGTCCAGGCCGGCATCGGCAGGCCGAGGATCGGCTCGACCTTGGCGCACTCGCCCGAACCGGTGAAGACCAGCTTCAGCATGCGGGAGAACGGGAACGCATCCAGCATGTAGCCGAGGCCGGGACCGCAGGAAGGCACCTGGTCGGCCGGCAGGGTCTGCAGCCAGAGATGGCGGCCGGCGGTGACGATGCCACCCACCGCACCGACCAGTACCAGCCCTGCATAGGCCCAGCGGCCGTTGCCACGCGGCGCATGCAGGCCGCCCACCAGGAAGAACAGCGCCATGAACAGGAACGCGATGCGCTGGAAGACGCACAGCGGGCACGGCGTCATGCCCAGTCCGTATTCGGCGTACAGCGCAAAGCCGAGCAGGCCCACGCAGACCAGGAAGCCGACGAGGAAACTGACACGGTACGACCAGCGGAATGGATTCATGGTGGATTGCTGCGTTGCGGAACCAATGACATTACCCGTTCGCCTGGACGCTGTCAGCAGGCAAGCGGCATCGGACAGAAATACCCGGCCCGGCGAAGCCCCCATACGCGAAAACCCGGCAGGTCACCCGGCCGGGTCTCTTGTCTGAAGGTGCGGTGGGCCCGCCCGATCGACCGCCTTATTCGGCGTCGACGGCCTCGACCTGCGGGCGGCCGACCAGCTCGACGTACGCCATCGGCGCGTTGTCGCCATCGCGGAAGCCGCACTTCAGGATGCGCAGGTAGCCGCCGGGGCGCTCCTTGTAGCGCGGGCCCAGCTCGACGAACAGCTTGCCGACCGCTTCCTTGTCACGCAGGCGCGAGAAGGCGAGGCGACGATTGGCCACGCCGTCGGCCTTGGCCAGGGTGATCAGCGGCTCGGCCACGCGGCGAAGTTCCTTCGCCTTCGGCAGGGTGGTACGGATCAGCTCGTGCTTGAACAGCGACGAAGCCATGTTCTTGAACATGGCTTCGCGATGGCTGCTGGTCCGGTTGAACTTGCGTCCGGATTTCATGTGGCGCATGACGGAACTCTCTTTGGTCTGTTGTTATGAAAGACCGGCACCTGCGTCCGGCCTTCCGCGGCTATCCGCTTATGTTTTTCGGGATACGGGATCCCGGCTTTCCATCAACCCAGCTGCATGCCGTGCGACAAGCCCGGCGGCGGCCAGTTCTCGAGCTTCATGCCCAGCGCGAGGCCACGACCGCCCAGCACGTCCTTGATCTCGGTCAGCGACTTCTTGCCCAGGTTCGGCGTCTTCAGCAGCTCGACCTCGGTCTTCTGCACCAGGTCGCCGATGTAATAGATGCTCTCGGCCTTCAGGCAGTTCGCCGAACGCACGGTGAGCTCCAGATCGTCGATCGGGCGCAGCAGCAGCGGATCGAAACCGCTCTTCTCCGCCTTGTCGGTGGCGCTCTCGCGACGCGAGAAATCGCCGAACACCGACAGCTGGTCGTTGATGATCTCGGCCGCCTTGCGCACCGCATCCTCGGCGCCGATGGTGCCGTTGGTCTCGATGTCCAGCACCAGCTTGTCGAGGTTGGTACGCTGCTCGACACGAGCCGCGTCCACTTCGTAGGCCACGCGCAGCACCGGCGCGAACGACGCGTCCAGTTGCAGGCGGCCGATCGGACGCGCCTCGTCATCCGGATGCTGCCGCGCGCTGGCCGGCTGGTAGCCGACGCCGCGACGCACCTTCAGGCGCATGTTGAGCGCGATGTCCTTGGTCAGGTGGCAGATCACGTGCTCGGGGTTGATGATCTCCACCGAGTGGTCGACGACGATGTCGCCGGCCGTGACCACGCCCTTGCCCTTCTTGGACAGGGTCAGGGTGACCTCGTCGCCGCTGTGCTGACGGATCGCCACGTCCTTGAGGTTCAGCAGGACTTCGATCACATCCTCCTGCAGGCCTTCCAGGGTGGTGTATTCGTGCAGCACGCCATCGATTTCCACCTCGACGATGGCGCTGCCGGGGATCGAGGAGAGCAGCACGCGACGCAGCGCGTTGCCCAGGGTGTGGCCAAAGCCACGCTCGAGCGGCTCGACCACCACCTTGGCGCGGTTGGCCCCGAGCTGTTCGACGCTGAGACCACGCGGCCGCAGCACGCTAGTTGACGAAACTGCCATGCAGAGCTCCGGTAAAATTACTTCGAGTAAAGCTCGACGATCAGGGCTTCATTGATGTCGGTCGGCAGATCGCCGCGATCCGGCACCGACTTGAACATACCTTCAAACTTCTTGCTGTCGACTTCGACCCAACCCGGACGCAAGTCCATGGTGTCGAACACAGTCGCCGCCTCCTGCACGCGTAGCTGGCTGCGGGCGCGCTCGGTCAGCGCGATCGCATCGCCCGGGCGCACCTGGTACGAAGGAATGTTCACCTTCTTGCCGTTCACCAGGATGGCCTTGTGCGCGACCAGCTGGCGGGCCTGGGCGCGGGTGACCGCGAAGCCCATGCGGTAGACGACGTTGTCCAGGCGGCTCTCGAGCAGGCGCAGCAGGTTCTCGCCGGTGTTGCCCTTGAGGGTCGATGCCTTGGTGTAGTAGTTGCTGAACTGGCGCTCAAGCACGCCATAGATGCGCTTGACCTTCTGCTTCTCGCGCAACTGCACGGCATAGTCGGACATGCGCATGCGCTTGTTCGCGCCATGCTGACCGGGCTTGTTTTCCAGCTTGCACTTGGAATCCAGCGCGCGCGCCGGGCTCTTCAGGCTGAGATCTGCACCCTCACGACGGGCGAGTTTGCAGGTAGCTCCACGATAACGGGCCATGTTTTTTCTCTTTCGATAGTCCGGCCAAGGAAGGCCGGTTTTTGATTTTCGCGATCAGGGATGATCGCAAAAAACAACCTCTTAGACTCGACGCTTCTTGGGGGGACGGCAGCCGTTGTGCGGAATCGGCGTGACATCGATGATGTTGAGCACCTTGTAGCCCAACGCGTTCAGCGAGCGCACCGCCGACTCGCGGCCCGGGCCCGGACCCTTGATGCGCACTTCCACCGTCTTCACGCCGTAGTCGCCGGCGGCACGACCGGCCTTCTCGGCGGCCACCTGGGCGGCGAACGGGGTCGACTTGCGCGAACCGCGGAAACCCGCGCCGCCGGCGGTCGCCCACGACAGGGCATTGCCCTGGCGATCGGTAATGGTGACGATGGTGTTGTTGAAGGAGGCCTGCACGTGGGCCACGGCATCCGTGACAACGCGCTTGATCTTCTTCTTGGTCTTGACAGGCTTGGCCATGTTCGGAATCCGTTACTTACTTCTTGATGGCGCGACGCGGGCCCTTGCGGGTGCGTGCGTTGGTACGCGTGCGCTGGCCGCGCACCGGCAGGCCGCGACGATGACGCAGGCCGCGGTAGCAACCCAGGTCCATCAGGCGCTTGATGGCCATGCCCACCTCGCGGCGAAGATCGCCCTCGACGGTGTACTTGGCGATCTCGTGGCGGATCTTCTCCACCTCGCCTTCACTGAGGGACTTGATCTGGGTGGTGGGAACCACGCCAGCATCCACGCAGACTTTCCTGGCCCGGCTGCGGCCGATACCGTAAATGCTCTGCAGACCGACCCAGACATGCTTCTGGACCGGCAAATTGACACCCGCGATGCGCGCCATGATGTACTTTCTCCGATGCGTTTCTTGCGCGGTAAACGCGCAATTCTAACCTGAATTACCCTGACTGGAAAGCCCTGCGGCACCAAGGCGCCGCCAGCCTCCGACTTCGACCAGACCCGTTCGCCCCAGCAGCCACTAGCTGCGACGGAGATTGGCCTTCTTGAGCAGACTTTCGTACTGGTGACTGACCAGGTGCGCCTGCACCTGTGCCGTGAAATCCATCACCACCACCACCACGATCAGCAGCGACGTGCCACCGAAATAGAACGGTACGTGCCAGGCGCTCTGCATGAACGACGGCACCAGGCAGACCAGCACCAGATACAGCGCGCCGACACCGGTCAGGCGCGTCATCACCGCATCGATGTAGCCGGCCGTGGCCTTGCCCGGACGGATACCCGGGATCAACGCTCCGGAACGCTTGAGGTTGTCGGCAGTCTCGTCGGCGTTGAACACGATCGCCGTGTAGAAGAACGCAAAACCGATCACCAGTACCGAAAAGACGGTCTCGTACAGCGGATTGCCCGGGCTCAGCGCCTGGGTCAGGTCCTGCAGCCAGCGCGATTGCTGCCCCGTGCTGAACCAGCTCACCGCGGTCGCCGGGAACATCAGCAGGCTCGAGGCGAAGATCGGCGGAATCACGCCCGACATGTTGATCTTCAGCGGCAGGTTCGAGCTCTGGTTCATGTAGGCCTTCTGCCCGCCGGAACGCCGCGCGTAGTTCACCGTGATGCGCCGCTGGGCGCGCTCCATGAACACCACGAACGCCGTCACGCCCAGCGCCAGGGCGAACACCATCAACAACTTGATCAGCGACAGCTCGCCGTTGCTGGCCATGCCCAGGGTGTGCACCACCGCCCCCGGCAGGCCGGCCACGATGCCGGCGAAGATCAGCAGGGAAATGCCGTTGCCGATGCCGCGCTCGGTCATCTGCTCGCCCAGCCACATCAGGAACATGGTGCCGGCGGTAAGCCCGACCACGGACGAGAAGATGAAGCCGAAGCCCGGGGTATAGACCACCGGCGCGCCACCCGCGGCAACCTGTCCCTGCAACGCCACTGCGATACCGAACGACTGGAACGCCGCCAGGGCCACCGTGGCATAGCGCGTGTACATCGTCATCTTGCGCTTACCGGCCTCGCCTTCCTTGCGCAGGCTCTGCAGGCTCGGTACCACCGCGCCCATCATCTGGAACACGATCGACGCCGAGATGTACGGAATCACGCCCAGCGCGAATACCGAGAAGCGCTCCAGCGCGCCACCCGAGAACATGTTGAACATGTCCATCAGGCCATTGCCGTTGACCAGGTTGGTCATCGCCTCCGGGTTGACGCCCGGAACCGGAATGAACGAACCGAGCCGGAACACCACCAGCGCACCGATCACGAAGAAGATACGCTGGCGAAGCTCCGTCAGCTTGCCGAGCTTGCCGAGTGCATTGCCCTTGGCTGCTGCCACCTGATTACTCCACGCTGCCGCCGGCAGCCTCGATGGCTGCCTTGGCGCCGGCGGTAGCCAGCAGACCGGACAACTTCACCGCGCGACCGATCTCGCCCTTGAGGACCACCTTGACCTTCTTCGCGCGGCTGTTGATCAGGCCAGCCTGATGCAGCGCGACGACGTCGATCACGTCACCCTTGAGGCTGGCCAGCTGGTACAGGAACACTTCCTGGCTCTCGGCCTGCTTCTTCGAACGGAAGCCGATCTTCGGCATCCGGCGATTCAGCGGCATCTGGCCGCCCTCGAAGCCATACTTGTGGGTGCCGCCTGCGCGAGCGTGCTGACCCTTGTGGCCGCGACCGGCGGTCTTGCCCAGGCCCGAACCGATGCCGCGGCCGACGCGCAGGCGCGTCTTGTGGGAACCGGCGGCCGGCTTGATGTCATTCAGACGCATGATGCTTACTCCTCGACCCGAACCAGGTAGTAGACCGTATTGATCAGGCCACGGACCTGCGGACTGTCCTTCAATTCACGGACGTCATCGATCTTGCCCAGGCCCAGCGCCTTGACGCTCAGGCGGTGCCGGGCCTGCACGCCGCGCAGACCCTTGACCAGGCGCACGCGCACGGTGGCGGCGGTTTCGTTCTTCTTAGCCATTGCCGAGCACCTCTTCCAGGCTCTTGCCACGCTTGGCGGCGATCTTCTTGGGCGAGGCGACTGCCTGCAGGCCCTTGATGGTGGCGCGCACCAGGTTGATCGGGTTGCGCGAACCGACTGCCTTGGCCAGCACGTTCTTCACGCCGACCACTTCCAGCACGGCACGCATGGCGCCGCCGGCGATCACGCCGGTACCCTCGGAGGCCGGCTGCATGTAGACGCGGGCCGCGCCATGGTTCGCCTTCACGGCATACCACAGGGTGCCGTTGTTCAGCTCGATGTTCACCATCTGGCGGCGGGCGCGCTCCATCGCCTTGGAAATGGCCACCGGCACTTCACGCGCCTTGCCATAGCCGAAGCCGACCTTGCCCTCGCCGTCGCCGACCACGGTCAGCGCGGTGAAGCTCATCTGGCGGCCACCCTTGACGGTTTTGGCCACACGGTTGACGGCAATCAGCTTTTCCAGCAGGCCGTCGGAATTTTCGCGATCGGTAGAAGACATGTTCTTTTCCATGTGCCCGGCGGACCGGGACTTCGTTTGCGGCTGGGCCGCTTGGAGTTGTAGGTGATGCAATGGAAATCAGGGACGTGCCCTGACCCGGGTGTCGCTCAGAACTGCAGACCGGCCTCGCGGGCCGCGTCGGCCAGTGCCTTGATGCGGCCGTGATAGCGGAAACCGGAGCGATCGAACGCCACCGCTTCGATACCCGCGGCCTTCGCACGCTCGGCGACGGCCTTGCCCACCGCAGCGGCGGCAGCCAGGTTCTTGGTCCCCTTCAGGCCCTCGGCCACCGACTTCTGTACGGTGGAGGCAGCCGCCACCACGTTCTTGCCGGAGGCGTCGAACACCTGCGCATAGATGTGCTGGCCCGTACGGTGCACCGACAGGCGGGCGACCGCCAGCTTGCGGATATGGGCCCGCGTGGACTTGGCACGGCGCAGGCGGTTTTCGTTCTTGTTCATCGTCATGTCTCCAGAAAGCGGATTGGCTAGTATGAGCGGCTCTTTCGAAGAGTCCGGCCATGGATGGCCGGTCTTCGCGGAGGGACCCGCATCAAGCCTTCTTTGCTTCCTTCAAGGTGATCTTCTCGCCGGCATAACGCACGCCCTTGCCCTTGTAGGGCTCCGGCGGACGGAAGCCGCGAATCTTGGCCGCCACCTGGCCCACCGCCTGCTTGTCCGCGCCCTTGATCAGGACTTCGGTCTGCGTCGGGGTTTCGATGCTGATGCCTTCCGGCGCATCGAACACCACCGGGTGGGAAAAGCCCAGGCTCAGGTTCAGCGACTTGCCCTGCATGGAAACACGGTAGCCGACGCCGACCAGCTCAAGCTTGCGCTCGTAGCCGGTGGAGACACCGGTGACCATGTTGGACAGCAGTGCGCGCGCGGTGCCGCCGAACTTGTCGTCGGCGCCTTCCACCAGGCTGATGTTCGCCACGCCGTTGTCCACGGCGATGCTGACGCCCGGCAGGTGATGCACGGACAGCGTACCCTTGGGGCCCTTCACGGAGATTCCGTCGTTACCGACCGTCATCTCGACGCCCTTGGGCAGGGAAATTGGTTGTTTGGCAACACGTGACATTGATGGACTCCTTATGCCACTTGGCCGATGACTTCGCCGCCCAGACCCTTGGCGCGGGCCTGCGCATCGGTCAGCAGACCGGCGGAAGTCGAGATGATCGAGATGCCCAGGCCACCCAGGACCTTCGGCAACTCGTCCTTGCCGCGATAGACGCGCAGGCCGGAGCGGCTGACACGGGAAATGCGCTCGATGGCCGGCTGGCCCTCGAAATACTTGAGCTTGAGCTCGAGCACCGGCTTGCCTTCCTCGGTGGAAGTCTTGGCGTCGAGGATGTAGCCCTCGTTCTTGAGAAGGTCGGCGATCGCCACCTTCAGTTTCGACGACGGCATACGCACGGTCGGCTTGCCCATGGCCTGGGCATTGCGGACACGCGTGAACAGATCGGCGATGGGATCAGTCATGCTCATGAAAACATCCTTCAGAGTGCACCGATATCCGATAAAACCGGAAATCAATCAGATTGTGAGCCGGCACGGACGCCGGCCTGCCTTGCGCAGACCGCCGACTATAACAGCATTTTCAGGTTTTAGCGAATAGCGATGCGGTAGTCGCATCTACCGGCGGCACGCTGAGCCCGCCGGGTGAGCCGGCGACGGAATATCCCGTCGACCGGCCCGGAAAGGTGGTTACCAGCTGGCCTTGCGCAGGCCGGGCACGTCGCCACGCATGGTCGCTTCGCGCAGCTTGTTGCGGCCCAGGCCGAACTTGGCGTAGACGGCACGCGGACGACCGGTCAACGCGCAACGGGTGCGCTGGCGCACCGGGCTGGCATCGCGCGGCAGCTTCTGCAGCTTGGACTGGGCCGCCATCTTCTCGTCGTAGGAAGCGCTGGGGCTCAGCACGATCGCCTTCAGCTCGGCACGCTTGGTGGCGAATTTCTGGACGAGCTTGGTCCGCTTGATGTCGCGGTTGACCATCGAGGTCTTTGCCATGGGTATCTCTCGCGTCTATCAGTTGCGGAACGGGAAGCTGAACGCTGCCAGCAAGGCCTTCGCTTCTTCGTCGGTCTTGGCGGTGGTGGTGATGGAGATATCCATGCCACGCAGCGCATCGACCTGGTCGAAGTCGATCTCAGGAAAGATGATCTGTTCCTTGATGCCGAAGTTGTAATTGCCGCGGCCGTCGAAGGCCTTGCCCGAAACACCGCGGAAGTCGCGCACACGCGGCAGCGAAATGTTGATCAGGCGATCGAGGAACTCGAACATCTGGGCGCGGCGCAGGGTGACCTTGCAGCCGATCGGCCAGCCGTCGCGGATCTTGAACGAGGCCACGGACACGCGCGCCTTGGTCGTGATCGGCTTCTGGCCGGAGATTTTGGCCATGTCGGCCACGGCATTCTCGAGCACCTTCTTGTTGCCCGCGGCTTCGCCCACGCCCATGTTCAGCGTGATCTTGGTGATGCGGGGAACCTGCATCACGTTCTGGTAGCCGAACTGCTCGGTGAGCTTCGGCACTACCTGCTCTTTGTAGAAATTTTCAAGGCGGGTCATGATCGTGATTCCTTACGCGTCCACCACCTCGCCAGACGAGCGGAACACGCGAACCTTGCGCCCATCAGCGAGCGTTTTGGTACCGACGCGTTCACCCTTGTTCGTGGCGGGGTTGAACAGCTGCACATTGGAGAGATGGATCGAGGCTTCACGCTCGACGATGCCGCCAGCCTGGTTGGCCTGGGGGTTCGGCTTGGTGTGGCGCTTGACCAGATTCACGTTGGAGACGAACACGCGATCGCCTGCAACACGCAGCACATCGCCGCGCTGACCCTTGTTCTTGCCGGTGATCACCAGGACCTGATCACCCTTGCGGATACGGTTCATTGTCTTGACTCCGCTCAGAGCACTTCGGGCGCAAGCGAGACGATCTTCATGAACTTCTCGCTGCGCAGCTCGCGGGTAACCGGCCCGAAAATACGGGTACCGATCGGCTCGAGCTTGTTGTTGAGGAGGACCGCTGCATTGCCGTCGAAACGGATCAGCGAGCCATCGGGACGACGCACACCCTTGGCAGTACGCACCACCACGGCGTTGTAAACCTCGCCCTTCTTCACCTTGCCGCGAGGGATCGCATCCTTCACGGTGACCTTGATCACGTCACCGATCGCGGCGTAACGGCGCTTGGAGCCGCCGAGTACCTTGATGCACATCAGTTCTTTCGCGCCGCTGTTGTCTGCTGCGGAAAGCGTGCTTTGCATCTGGATCATGTCTGCACCCTCCCTTAGACGTTGGCGCGCGTGATGATTTCGACCACGCGGTGATGTTTGGTCTTGGACAGCGGACGGCACTCCGCGATGCGCACGAGGTCGCCCTCGTTCGCACCCAGGTCGTCCTGCGCATGCAGTTTGGTCGACCGGCGGATGATCTTGCCGAGCAGCCAGTGCTGCTCCTGGCGCTCGACCAGGACGGTGACCGTCTTGTCCATCTTGTTGCTGGTGACGCGGCCCTCAAGGGTGCGCGTCTGCTTGTTGTTGTCGCTCATGTCGGCCGTCCCTTACTTCTTGCCGCCGAGCACGAATTTCGTGCGGGCGATGTCACGCCGAACGCGGCGGAGCTGGTGCGGCTGAGTGAGCTGGCCGGAACCCTTCTGCATGCGCAGGTTGAACTGCTCCTTGCGCAGGTCCAGCAGATGCTGCTGCAGCTCTTCGGCCGACTGGTTGTTGATATCTTTGCTGGCCATCACATCACCGCCCGGGTCACAAACTGGGTCTGCACCGACAGCTTGGCGGCGGCCAGGCGGAACGCCTCGCGCGCCGTCAACTCGTCGACACCCTCGATTTCATAGAGCATGCGACCGGGCTGGATCGGCGCGACCCAGAACTCGACACTGCCCTTGCCCGAGCCCATGCGGACTTCGATCGGCTTCTTGGTGATCGGCTTGTCCGGGAACACGCGGATCCACAGCTTGCCGCCACGCTTGACGAAGCGGGTGATGCAACGACGGGCGGCTTCGATCTGACGTGCAGTGAGCGCGCCGTGGGTCGTAGCCTTCAGGCCGTACTCGCCAAAGCTGACGAGGTTGGAGCACTGCGCCAGACCGTTGTTACGGCCCTTGAACTGTTTGCGGTATTTGGTTCGCTTGGGTTGCAACATGGCAACTCTCCTTACTTCGCAGACCGCTCGCGGCGGCCGTCACCGGCCTCGCGACGCGAATCGTTACGACGACCTTCGCCACCTTCGCGGCGCGGCTGCGCGGGCGACTCGTCCTTCGACTCCTGGCCGATCTGGGTCAGGTCGAAGATCTCGCCCTTGTTGACCCACACCTTGATGCCGATGATGCCGTAGGTGGTGCTCGCCTCGGCGAAGCCGTAATCGATGTCGGCACGCAGCGTGTGCAGCGGCACGCGGCCTTCACGGGCCCACTCGGAACGGGCGATCTCGGCACCGTTCAGGCGGCCGGACACGTTGATCTTGATGCCCAGCGCGCCCAGGCGCATCGCATTGCCGACCGAACGCTTCATCGCGCGGCGAAACATGATGCGACGCTCCAGCTGCTGCGCGATCGACTCGGCCACCAGCTGCGCGTCAAGCTCGGGCTTGCGCACTTCGTTGACGTTGATGTGCGTCGGGACGCCCATCATGTCGCTGACTTCCTTGCGCAGCTTCTCGATATCCTCGCCCTTCTTGCCGATCACCACGCCCGGGCGGGCGGTGTGGATCGTCACGCGCGCCGTCTTGGCCGGGCGCTCGATCTGGATCTTCGAGATACCGGCGGCAGCCAGCTTCTTCTTCAGCATGTCGCGGACCTTGATGTCGGCCACGAGATACTTGGCATAATCGCCCTTGTTGGCGAACCACTTCGAGTTCCAGTCCTTGGCAATGCCGAGGCGGATACCGGTGGGATGAACTTTGTGACCCATCGTCTATGTCCCCGGTCAGTTACCAACAACCACAGTAATGTGGCTGGTGCGCTTGAGAATGCGCGAACCGCGGCCTTTGGCGCGGGCATACATGCGCTTCATCGCCGGACCTTCGTCGACGAAGATGCTGGCCACCTTCAGCTCGTCGACATCCGCGCCGAGATTGTTCTCGGCGTTGGCGACGGCCGACAGCAGCACCTTGCGAACCAGGTGCGCGGCCTTCTTGTTGGTGTAGGTGAGCACGTCGCTGGCCCGGCCCACGGGAAGACCGCGGACCAGATCAGCCACCAGGCGTGCCTTTTGCGCCGAGATGCGGGCGCCGCGCAGGATCGCTTTGGCTTCAGTGCTCATCACTTGCCCTTCTTGTCGCCGACATGGCCTTTGAACGTACGGGTCACCGCGAACTCGCCGAGCTTGTGCCCGACCATGTTCTCGTTGATCAGGACAGGCACGTGCTGACGGCCGTTGTGGATGGCGATGGTCAAGCCGACCATTTCCGGCAGGATCATCGAGCGGCGCGACCAGGTCTTGATCGGGCGCTTGTTGTGGGCGGAAACCGCAGCTTCCACCTTCTTCGCGAGGTGAAGGTCGACGAACGGACCTTTCTTCAGAGAACGCGGCATGTCGGCTTCCTGTTACTTGGTACGACGACGCACGATGAACTGCTGCGTGCGCTTGTTGTTGCGGGTCTTGTAACCCTTGGCCGGCGTGCCCCACGGGCTGACCGGATGACGACCGCCAGAAGTCTTGCCTTCACCACCTCCGTGCGGGTGGTCGACCGGGTTCATCACCACGCCGCGGACGGTCGGGCGAATACCCACCCAGCGCTTGGCGCCGGCCTTGCCCAGCTTCTTCAGGCTGTGCTCGCCGTTGCCCACTTCGCCGATGGTGGCGCGGCAGTCGACCGAGACGCGACGCATCTCGCCGGAGCGCAGTCGCAACGTGGCGTACCCGGACTCGCGAGCGACCAGCTGCACCGAAGCGCCTGCGCTGCGGGCGATCTGCGCGCCCTTGCCGGGACGCAGCTCGATGCAATGGATGGTGCTGCCCATCGGGATATTGCGCAGCTGCAGGCAGTTGCCGGCCTTGATCGGCGCATCGCGGCCAGACACCAGGCGGTCGTCCACCTGCACGCCCTTCGGCGCAATGATGTAACGACGCTCGCCGTCGGCATAGCACAGCAACGCGATGTGCGCGGTGCGGTTCGGATCGTACTCGATGCGCTCGACGCGGGCAGCAATGCCCTCCTTGTCGCGCTTGAAATCGATGAGGCGGTAATGCTGCTTGTGGCCGCCGCCACGATGACGCGTGGTGATGCGACCGTGGTGGTTGCGACCGCCGGTCTTGGACTGCGACTCGGTCAACGCCGCGTACGGCGCGCCCTTGTACAGGCCTTCCGTGCGGACGCTCACCGCGTCACGGCGGCCCGGCGAGGTCGGCTTGTGGTTGATTAGTGCCATCTCACAGAACTCCTGGCTCAGGCCTTGGCGGACACGTCGATGGTCTGGCCATCGGCAAGACGCACATAGGCCTTGCGCTTGCCCTGGCGGCTGCCAGCGCGGAAACGGAAGGACTTGACCTTGCCCTTGGTGTTGACGAGGTTCACCTGCTCGACCTTGACGTCGAACATCTTCTCCACGGCAACGCGGACATCAGCCTTGGTTGCGGTCGGGGCGACCACGAATACGTACTGATTATGCTCGGCCAGGCGCGCCGACTTCTCGGAAATGTGCGGCGCGCGCAGCGTATCGAGAATGCGTTCGTTGTTCATGCCAGCCACTCCTCGACCTTCTTCACGGCGTCGACCGTCATCACCACATGGTCGGAACCGACCAGGGTGACCGGGTTCAGCGCCATCACGTCCAGCACATGGATATACGGGATATTGCGCGCGGCCAGGAACAACGCCTCGGAGGCATCCTCCGACACCAGCAGCACGCGACCGGAAACCTCCAGCTCAGCCAGCTTGGCCACCATCGCGGAGGTCTTCGGCGTCTCGACACCGAAGCTCTCGACGACCTTCAGGCGACCTTGGCGGGCCAGCTCGGAGAAAATCGAGCGGATCGCGACACGGTAGGCCTTGCGATTGACTTTCTGCTCGTAGCTGCGCGGCTTGGCGGCAAACGTGACGCCACCGCCGATGAAGATCGGCGCACGGTAGTCACCGTGACGGGCACCACCGCCCTTCTGCTTCTTGAATTTCTTGGTGGTGCCGGACATCTCGCCGCGCGACAGCTGCGCCTTGGTACCGGCGCGACCAGCCGCCTGGTAGGCAACCACCACCTGGTGAACCAGGGCTTTCTTGTACTCGCCGCCGAACACTTCGTCCGACACGCTGAGCGGCTTGGCGCCAATGACATTCAATTCCATGGCGACTCTCCTCAACCCTTGGTCGTCGGGCGAATGATGACGTCGCCACCGGTTGCACCCGGTACCGCGCCCTTCACCGCAATCAGGTGGCGCTCGGCGTCGACCTTGACCACTTCCAGCCCCTGCGCCGAGCGGCGCACGGCACCCATGTGACCGGCCATCTTCTTGCCGGGGAACACGCGACCCGGCGTCTGGCGCTGGCCGATGGAGCCCGGCGCGCGATGCGAGAGCGAGTTGCCGTGGGTGGCGTCGCCCATCTTGAAGTTCCAGCGCTTGATCGTGCCCTGGAAGCCCTTGCCCTTCGACACGCCGGCAACGTCGACGATCTGGCCGACGGAAAACACCTCATCCGCCTTGATCTCGGTACCCACGGCATACTTGCCGAGGTCCTCGGCCGCCACGCGGAACTCCCACAGACCACGACCCGGCTCAACCTTGGCCTTCGCGTAATGACCCTTCAGCGGCTGCGTCAGCAGGTTCGCGCGCTTGCTGCCCGCAGAAACCTGGACGGCGCTGTAGCCATCGTTGTCATCCGTCTTCAGCTGGGTCACCCGGTTCGGCGTCGCTTCAATCAGCGTCACCGGAATCGAACGACCATCTTCAGTGAAGAGTCGGCTCATGCCGCATTTGCGGCCAACCAATCCGATACTCATCTTCGTATCCTGTCTGTCGCTCAACCGAGCTTGATCTGAACATCGACGCCTGCGGCGAGATCAAGCTTCATGAGCGCGTCCACGGTCTTGTCGTTCGGGTCGACGATGTCGAGCACACGCTTGTGGGTACGGGTCTCGTACTGGTCGCGTGCATCCTTGTCGACGTGCGGCGACGTCAGAATGGTGTAACGCTCGATCTTGGTCGGGAGCGGGATCGGGCCGAGTACCGTGGCACCCGTGCGCTTTGCCGTCTCGACGATCTCGCTGGCCGAGCGGTCGATCAGGCGATGATCGTACGCTTTCAGCCGAATCCGAATCTTCTGGTTCGCCATAACCGTGTCCTGTTGTCGAAAGAACGTTCTGTGAAACGAAGCGGCTTCTCACCGCCCCGCACTGCCTATTGCCACAAACCCGAGGCCTTCAATGATTCGTCGGCCCCTTTGAAAAACACCAGGCGAGCATCGGTTCGCTCGCCTGGCACCATCCGAATCTCGCACAAAACGACGTGTCAACAGGGCACACCCCGCGATCACGTCGACTTGCGAAGGCCGATCCGCGGCCAGCGAACTCGAAGCACGTCCTGCGCCTCATTTCGCGGTTGGTCGTCCAGAAACACGTCTGTCCGACAAGTGAGCTGCCAAGTATACCGGCAAATCTGGCATTAGTGAAGGGGTGCGAAACAACATCAACCTTGACTTGGCCGGCGTCAACCGGCGCGGCGCAGCCACGTCCGGTTCAACAGCGGGAGTTATCCCGGCAGCGTGCGGTTCCGTTCGCCCCGTGACCTTTACTTCAGCCATCCTCCCTGATGGCAAAGATCAACCCGGCATCCATGCCGGACTTCTCACAAGAGCTATTACTTGATGACCTTGGCCACCACGCCGGCGCCGACGGTGCGGCCGCCTTCGCGGATGGCGAAACGCAGGCCTTCGTCCATCGCGATCGGGTGGATCAGGCTCACCACCATCTTCACGTTGTCGCCCGGCATCACCATTTCCACGCCTTCCGGCAGCGTCACCGCGCCGGTCACGTCGGTCGTGCGGAAGTAGAACTGCGGACGGTAGCCCTTGAAGAACGGCGTATGACGGCCACCCTCGTCCTTGCTCAGCACATAGACCTCGGCCTCGAANTCGGTGTGCGGCGTGATCGTGCCCGGCTTGGCCAGCACCTGGCCGCGCTCGACGTCGTCACGCTTCAGGCCGCGCAGCAGCAGACCGGCGTTGTCGCCCGCCTGACCCTGGTCCAGCAGCTTGCGGAACATTTCCACGCCGGTCACGGTGGTCTTCTGCGTGTCGCGGATGCCGACCACTTC